>JANMAX010000231.1:0-13849 GCA_031360075.1 bacterium
GCAGCGTGCCGCACCGGCTCCTGAAGTGGCTCGAGAAGATGCAGTTCTGGGTCGCCGACATGGTGATCTCGACGAACGAGAGTTACCGGCAGGTGGCACTGTCGCGCGGTGGCAAGCGCGCCGATCAGGTGCACGTCGTGCGCAGCGGCCCCAGTCATCAGCGTTTCGCCACCGTGCGCGCGGCCGATCCGGCGTGCAAGCGCGGCAAGCCTTACCTGGTGGCCTATCTGGGCGTCATGGCGCCACAGGACGGTGTCGACCATCTGGTGCGTGCGGCCCGGGTGCTCGCGAGCCAGCGCTCCGACGTGACGTTCACATTCATCGGCGCCGGGGATTCCTTCGAGGACCTGAAGGCGCTGTCCCATGCGCTCGGACTCGACGACGTCTGCGTGTTCACCGGCCGTGTCCCTGACGCCGATGTCGAGCGCGTGCTGGCCTCCGCCGATGTTTGCGTGAGTCCGGATCCCAAGAATCCCCTGAACGACGTCAGCACCATGAACAAGGTGCTCGAATACATGGCGTGCGCCAAGCCGGTGGTGTGTTTTGATCTGCGCGAACACCGCCACAGCGCGCGCGAAGGTGCGTTGTACGCCGAGCCCAACCGCGACGAGGATCTGGCGGCGAAGATCAGCCAGTTGCTGGACGATCCCGCGCTGCGCGAGCGCCTCGGGGCGTACAATCGGCAGCGCTTCCTCGACGTCCTGGCGTGGGAGCACAACGCCGGCCGACTTCTCCAAGCTTACGAGGGACTATGCGGGAAGCCGCGCGGCTGAAAATCCTGCTCGTCGAGAGCGGGACGTCGGTGGGAGGCACTGAACGGGTGGTGTGGGAGCTGGCGACCCGGCTGCCCGCCTCGCGCTTCGATGTGCACGTCTGGCTGTCTCCCGCGCGCGCCATCGACGAATTCGCCGCAGCGCTGCAGACGGCCGGCATCCCGGTCGACCGTGTGGCAGAAGTCGGCCGCCGTTTCGACTGGAAAGGCATGCTCGACACGTGGTCGCGCCTGCGGAAGCTCAAGCCCGACCTGCTGCACATCCATCATGTCTGGCCGGCCGCCGACCGCTATCTGTCGATGCTGGCCCGTGCCGCCGGCGTGCCGCACCTGGTGATCACCGAGCACATCACCGGTGAATCTCATTCAGGCGGCCAGCGTGCCCTCAAGCGGAACGAGCTGCGCCGCGCCGACGCCGTGACCGCGGTGACCGGGGCGATCGTCGAGACGCTGGTGCGCGACTATGGCATCGAGCGCGCGCGCGTGCGGGTGGTGGCGAACGGCGCCGACATGCCGGACGACGAGGGCGAGGCGCCGGTGGCGCGGCGCTGGCGCGAACGCTACCTGTCGACCCCATTGAAGCCGCTATGGGTCATCGCCGGCCGGCTCGAGGAGCAGAAGGGGCACGACGTGCTGTTCGAAGCGCTGTCACGCCTGGTGAAGAACGGCCTCGACTTCACGCTGATCGTGGCGGGTGACGGGTCGCGCCGGAGCTGGCTCGAGCAGCAGGCACTGTCGCTGGGGCTGAGCCCGCGCGTGCAATTCGTCGGGCAGTTGGAGGATGTCGGCAGTCTGCTCGCGGCGTCCGACGCGGTGCTGCTGCCGTCGCGCTGGGAAGGACTGCCGCTGGTGCTGCTCGAAGCCATGGCGCGCGGGCGGCCGATCGTCGCCACGGCAGTGGGTGGTGTCGGCGATGTGCTGACGGACGGTGTCAACGGCACGCTCGTGCCCGCGGGCGATGTCGAGGCGCTGGCGGAAGCGCTCGTCAACCTGCAGCGCAAGTCCGACCGGGCCTGGCGCATGGGGCAGGCCGCGGCTGAACGGGTGCGCGATCATTACACCTGGCACGCGGTGGCCGAGGAATTCGAGAGCGTCTACGACGAAGTGCTGGGACTGGCCACGGTGACGCCAGAGGGCGCCGAGCCGGTGTCCGGGAGCAGCCGGTGACCCTTGGAGTCGTGATCCCGTGCTACCGGCAGGAGCGCTTCCTGCCGCGCACCATCGCTTCGCTCGAGGCGGCACTCGCCGGCCGCGACTGGCGCGGCGTGCTCGTGCTGTCGGCGCCGGACGGTGACGAGGTGCGCGCCCCGCTGGGCTCGCACTGGCAGGTCCTTCGTGCGTCCGGCGCGCCCGGCACGCGCCCGCTCACTCCGGGTGCGGCGCGCAACGCCGGTTTCGCGGCGTGCGGCGGGGACTGGGTGCTGTTCGTCGATGCCGATGTCGAGATCGAGCGTGCCTGGCTTGAACGTGCCGGTGACGAGGTCGCCCGTACTGCGGATGAGGCCATGCTCGCGGGGCTGTGGGGCCGCATCGAGGAGTGGTTCGTCGAGGGTGAGCGCGAGCGTCCGGGAGCGCGCGACCTGTATCGCGTCGGGAACGGCGACGCCGAGTCTGCTTACACCGCGACGCTGTCGTTGTACCGCCGCGCGGCGCTCGCCAAGGTCGGAGGCTACGACGCGCGCTTGAACAGCGAAGAGGACTTCGAGCTGGGATTGCGCCTGCGCGCCGCCGGTTTCCGGCTGCGCACGCTGGCGCCGTTCGCGGCCCGGCACTGGAGCGCACCGCGCCCGAGCTTCGGTGAATACGGTCGCCGCTGGCGCACAGGCCTGTGCTTCGGCCCGGGACAGGCACTGCGCTATTACGCGGGCCGGCCCGGCTTCGGGGCGCTGCTGCGCCGGAACGCGCACTACTTCGCGATGCTGGCGCTGTGGCTGGCTGGCCCGCTGGCGCTGGCCCTCGGCGGCGTCCGCGCGGTGTCGCTCTGGGCCGTGTTGCCGCTCGCGATCTGGCTGCTCATGACGCTCAAGAAACGCAGCCCGCGATTGGCGCTGCACTCGCTCACGACGTGGACCGTGATGGCGGCGGGTACGCTGGTGGGCCTCGTGCGCGGCGGCGTCGCGGCGAGTGCGCCGGTGCGGGAGGCGGCGTGAGACTGCATTGGGCGTGCGACAACGACATTTATCCGCCGCTGTTCGGTGCCACGCAGAGGCTGTTCGGTCTGGCACGCGGCACCGCGGGGCGTGCCCGGGTGCATGCCCTGTGCGTGGTGCCCAATCGCTCGCACGGCGCGCGTCTCGAGACTGTGGCTGGAGTCGAGTTGCACCGGGTGAAGTCATGGCACACGAGTGTGGCGTGGTGGCTCGAACGCGGGGGCCTGGCGCCGTTGTTCGCCGCCGAATCCGGGCACCGCGCGCGTGCCGGCGCCTACCGGCGGGAACTGGGAGAAGTGCCCGACATCCTGCTGTGCGATCTGGCGCTCACCGGTATGTTCGCCGGTGCGAACTCGAGCCTGCGCGTCTACCACGCGCACAACGTCGAAGCGCAGCGCTGGCCATCCGCCGCACCGCGTGTGCTCGCGCGCGCGGCCTGGGGTGCGCGGCTCGCCGCACTCGAACGCCGCGCCGTGCAGGAGGCGGATGTCTGCGTGGCCTGCACCGAGGAAGATGCCGAACTGCTGCGCACACTGCATGGCGCGCGCGATGTCGAGGTGGTGGCCAACGGCTACGACGAGACGATGCTCACGCCTGCGTCCGCAAGCGCGCGTGTTCGTGCGCGCCAGCGGCTGGGGATCGCGGACTCGGCGTACGTGCTGGGGTTCGTGGGCGGCGACTGGGGTCCCAATCACGCTGCGCTCGCGTGGCTGGTGCAGCATGTCATGCCCGCGCTTGCGCGCGACGGTTACGTGCTGCTCGCGGTGGGTGCCGTGGCCCGGCGCTACGCCGGCCGCGGCGAGCCATGGCTTGTGGCGCGGCCCACCACGCCCGATCTGGCGGCGGTGATGGCGGCCGCCGATGCGGGCCTGAACCCGGTCACGAGCGGCGGTGGCAGCAACGTCAAGGTGCCCGCCTATCTGGCCATGGGGTTGGCCGTGATCTCGACACCGTTCGGCCTGCGCGGTTACGCGCCGCTCGCCGCCGAGGTCGTCGCGACTCCGCTCGATGGCATCGCGGACGCCCTGCGCGCGCGCCCGATCGGCTGGGCTGCTCGCGGAGCCGCCGCCCCGGCGGCACTCGCCGGCTATGCCTGGGGCGCTCTCGGGGAGCGGCTCGCGGACTCGCTCGCGGCACGCCGACTCTCGCACCGGAAGGGAGCTGCGTGATGCGTGTGGCGATGATCGGCCAAAAAGGCATTCCCGCCACTTACGGAGGGATCGAGCGTCATGTCGACGAGATCGCCCGCCGGCTGGTGCAGCGCGGCATCGACGTCGATGTGTTCTGCCGGCTGTATTACACGCCGCCCGGCAGCGAGTACCACGATGTCGGGCTGCTGCGCCGGCCGAGCATCCACACCAAGCATCTTGACACCGCCAGCCACGTTGCGTGGGCCACGGTCGAATCGATGATGCGGCACTACGATGTCGTGCACTTCCATGCGCTCGGCCCGTCGCTGTTCGCATCACTGCCGCGGCTCACGGGGTCCAAGACGGTCGTCACGGTGCACGGCCTCGACTGGCAGCGCGAGAAGTGGGGCAAGGTGGCCGCGTGGGTGCTGAAACAATGTGAGCGCCCGGCAGCGACGTTCCCGAACCGCACCATCGTGGTGAGCAAGACGTTGCGCGAGCACTTCAAGAAGGTGCATGGCATGGACGCCGACTACATTCCAAACGGCACACTCATGCCGCAGCCGCGTCCGGCCAAGAAGCTGGAATCGCTCGGGCTCGAGGCCGGCAAGTACGTGCTGTTCGTGGGCCGCTTGGTGCCCGAGAAGGGCGTGCACTACCTGTGCGAGGCGTTCAGCCAGATCAAGACTGACATGAAGCTGGCGCTTGTGGGCGGCCTGAGCTTCTCGCAGGACTACGTGAATCTTCTGAAGCGCTACGAGAGCGACCGCATCCGGCTCCTGGACTACGTCTTCGGCGAGTCCCTGGAGGAGTTGTGGAGCAATGCCTACTGTGTCGTGCAGCCCTCCACCATGGAGGGGCTGTCGATCGCGTTGCTCGAGGCACTGTCGTACGGCCGCTGCGTGCTGGTGTCCGACATCCCGGAGAACATGGAAGTCGCAGAGGAGTGCGCGCTGAGCTTCAGGAGCAAGGACGTGGCGGACCTGCGCGACAAGCTGCAGCGATTGATCGATCATCCCGAGGAAGTCGCGCAGTACGGCTCACGCGCCCGCGCGCACATCGCCCAGCACTACTCGTGGGACAACGTCGCGGAGTCGCACGCGCGGCTCTACGAAGAGGTCACACGGAAGCCGCACTCGCCCCGCTGAGCCCGCTCCCGCACCCCGCCGCGGAGCGCGCCCGTGGCCGCAGTCGGGCGCGGCTGAGTTGCCGCCGTGCCCGGCCCGCCAGCGGGTGGACGCGCATGGCGCCGCCCCGCGCCCTGTGCTAACCCTTGCCGCCACATGACCCAGCCCCTTGAGGAACGTGGCGCGTTGATCCTGGCCGGAGGCCGCGGCGAGCGGTTCTGGCCCTGGAGCACGCCGGAACGCCCCAAGCAGCTCCTGCCGCTGGCGTCGGGCGGCCGCACGCTCCTGGCGGCGACGTTCGCGCGCGCCACGAAGCTCGTGCCGGCCCGGGATGTCGTCATCATGACATCCGCCGCACTGGTCGAGGCCTGCCGCCGCGAGTGCCCGGGGGCGATCGTCGTGGGCGAGCCCGCGGGGCGGAACACCGCACCGGCCATCGCCGCCGCGGCGGCGTTCTTCGGCGATCGCACCGTGTTCGCGGTGCTGCCGAGCGACCATGCCATCGAGGACGAGGCGGCGTTCGTCGCCGACTTCGAGCGTGCCTTCGCCGTGGCCGGGCGCGAGCCGCTGCTGGTGACGTTCGGCATCAAGCCCACGAGCCCCGAGCCCGGCTTCGGCTATGTGAAGCGGGGCGCTAAGCTCGCCGAACGGCTGCATCGCGTGGCCGCGTTCACCGAGAAGCCCGATCTGGCGACGGCTCGAGCCTGGGTCGCGAGCGGCGAGTACGCATGGAACAGCGGCATGTTCGTGTGGGGCAAGCGCACGTTCATGGATGCACTCGCCGCCGGCCGGCCGGGAATCGCGGAGGCGTTGGGTGCTTTGAGTTTCAAGGCTGGAGAGGAACGGGCGTTCGAAGCCGCACTGGCGGAACGCTTCCGGGCTGTGGAATCGGTGTCCGTGGATCACGCGGTGCTCGAGGTGTCGCCGAACGTCGTCACCATCGAGGCGGCGTTCGACTGGGACGACCTGGGCGGCTGGGCGGCATGGGCGCGCCGTCAACCCAGGGATGCCCGCGGCAACGTCACCTGGGGCCAGGCCGTGCCGGTCGATTGCGACCGCTGTGTCGTGGTCGGTGACGGTTCGCCGACCGCACCGCTCGGGTTGCAGGACATGGTCGTGGTCACGACACCGCACGGCACGCTGGTGTGCCGCATGCAGGACACGGAACAGGTGCGGCGCGTCGCCGAGGCGGTGCGCGAACGAGGGAGCCGGACATGAGACCAGCACGCGTGCGGAATCTGACCCTGTGGTACCCGCTGGTGTTCGCCCTCGCTGGCTGTGCGGCCGTCCCGGCGCCGACCGGCCGTGCGGTGCCGGTGCCCGCAGCCGTGCCGGCGCGCGCGGCGGAGCCCGTGACGGCACGCGACGAACCGCGGCGCGAGCCGGTGCGCGGCACGGCTGCGCGTGATTCGACTCCTTCGGCCGACGCTCTGCGCGTGCTCGCGGCCATCCCGGAACCATTGGCGCCGAGCCAGCAGGTTCCGCCACCGCGGTCCACGCCGCTCAGCAGCACTCCGGCCGCGCCGCGCAGTGCGCCCGTGCGCGCGCCCGAGGCGGCTTACGACACGCTGCGAGTGGGCAGTGAGGGCGATACGGCCGGTGTGCCCGTGCCGTCGCCGACGCAGCCCCTCGGGAGTGCCACCGGCCCGACTCTCACGATGCCGGACACGCTGCCGCCGCCGGTGAGCGCGCCCGCCGTGGCGGAGCCGGTGAAGCCCGTGGTCACGCCGCCGTCGCCGGCACCCAAGTCCAATGAGCCGTGCTGGCGATTGCAGGTTGCCGCGCCCGCCGAGCGGCCCAAGGCCGAGTCGCGGCGCGATGCCGCGCAGTCACTGCTGACGGTGCCGTTCACGATCGAGTTCGAGAAGGGGCTCTACAAGGTGCGCACGCGCGACTGCCTGACGCGTGCCGCCGCCGACGCGCTGAAGCGCCGGGCGGCGGATTCCGGCTTCGAAGGGGTGTTCCTGACGGACACGCATGCCGCCGCGGTCGCTCCGGTGCGCAAGCCGGCGGCACGCGCCGTGGTGAAGAAGAAGCCGAGGCGCTGAGCATGAGCCCGACACCCGAGCTCACGAAGCCCCGGCTCATCCTGTATGAGGACCGCCACTGGCGGTCGCTCCGCCCGCTCACCGACCTCCTGCCGGTGCCCGCGCTGGCGTTCGGGGCCTCGAGTCTCGCACAGCGCTGGCTCGCGGCCACGCACCTGCCCCTGCTCACCATCGAGGCGCGCGCAGCGGCGATGGCGAGCTGGCAGGCGGCGCCGGTGCCCGACACGAGCGCGGTGTGCGCCAGCGACGACGCGGTGGTGATCAACAGCGCTGCGCTGCCCGGGCCGTGGTTCGCCGAACTCCTGCACTCGCGCACCCCCACGCTGTGGCTCGGCGAAGGCCGGTTGGCTGGCGCACGGCTGCCGCTCAGCCTGCTGCGCGGCGGCATCGGCCGCGGTGAGGACTTCGAGATGGTGCTGTTGGGGCTCGGACTGCCGGCATTGCCCGTTGATGCCGAGTTCATCACCTGGCCCTGGGACCTCATCGCACGCAATGCCGATGCCATCCGAGAAGACCTCGACGGCATGACGCCCACCGTGCGGGGCAGACTCCATCGTCTGGCCTGCGTCGAGCAGCCCGAACGCGTCTTCATCGACGAGGGTGCCGAAGTCGGCGCGTTCGCGGTGCTCGACGCCAGCGACGGACCGATCCGCATCGGCCGTGGCGTGCGCATCGAGGCGCACACGCACGTGCGCGGCCCGTGCGTGGTGGGCGAGGGCACGCAATTGTTGGGGGGTGTCCTCTCGGGCACGACGTTCGGGCCGCAGTGCCGCATCGCGGGTGAGGTCGAGGCCAGCATCTGGCAGGGGTATGCGAACAAGCGCCACCACGGCTTCGTCGGTCACAGCGTCGTGGGGGAGTGGGTCAACCTGGGTGCGCTCACGACCACGAGCGACCTCAAGAACAACTACGGTCCCGTGAAGGTCTGGGTCGATGGCATGCTCGTGGATTCTGGCTCCCGCAAGGTCGGGGCGCTGATCGGAGCGCACGGCAAGACCGGCATCGGCACGCTCCTGTCCACGGGCGCATCGCTGGGCACCGCAGCCAACCTGTTCGGGGGCGGCCAGTTCGCGCCCAAGCACGTGCCGGCGTTCGCATGGTGGGACGGCGAGGTCCTCGCCGAGCACGAACTGGAACGCTGCCTGGCCACCGCTCGCACCGCCTGTGGTCGCCGGCAGCGCACCCTGACACCGGTGGCCGAGGACGCCCTGCGGGCGCTGCACGCCGGCACGGCCGCCGAGCGCCGGGGCTTCCCCGCACCGGTCGCGCGCGCTTGACCCCCCGGGAGCAGGCTTCCTGGACTCTCACGGTTTGTGACCTGCACCGTGCCCTCCCCGAATCGTAAGGACTCCGATGCCCGAACTGCGCAAGGACCCCGTCGTCGGCCGCTGGGTGATCATCTCCACTGAACGCAGCCGGCGCCCCGGCCACTTCACCCCGGAGCCCGGTCCCGGTGCCAGCGAGTTCTCACCCTTCGCCGAGGGGCGCGAGGACATGACGCCGCCCGAGGTGTACGCCGTGCGTCCGGTCGGCCGGCCCAGGGACTCCCCGGGCTGGACCGTGCGCGTCGTCCCCAACAAGTTCCCGGCGCTCGAAATCGAGGGCACGCTCGACCGCCGTGGCGAGGGCCTGTACGACAAGATGAACGGCATCGGGGCGCACGAGGTGGTCATCGAGACGCCGGACCCGGGCCTGCAGTTCGCCGACCTGCCGGTCGAGCAGATGCAACAAGTGCTGATCGCGTGGCGGGAGCGCATGCGGGATCTCAAGAACGACACTCGATTGCGCTACGTGCTGGTGTTCAAGAACCATGGTGCCGGCGCGGGTGCGACGCTGGAGCACTCGCACAGCCAGATCATCGCCACGCCGATCATCCCGCGCATGGTGCAGGAGGAACTCGACGGCGCGCGGCGCTACTTCGAGCTGAAGGAGCGCCCGGTGTTCTCGGACATCATCGATCAGGAGACCGGCGAGGCGCAGGGCCGCCGTGTGGTGGCGCGAACGCCGCGCTACATCGCACTCGAGCCGTTTGCGCCGCGATTCCCGTTCGAGACCTGGATCCTGCCCCTGGCCCGCCGCGCGGCGTATCAGACCATCGATGACGATGGGGAATTCCTCGAGCTTGCCGGCCTGCTGCAGGACACGCTCATGCGGCTCAACGCCGCGCTCGATTCGCCGCCGTACAATCTGGTGCTGCACACCGCACCGCTGCATGAGCCCGATCACCCGTACTACCACTGGCACATCGAGATCATGCCCAAGCTGACACGCGTGGCCGGCTTCGAGATCGGCTCCGGGTTCTACATCAACCCGACGCCGCCCGAGGACGCCGCGCGTTACTTGCGCGACGTGGCCGCGCGCCCCTGAGCCCTGAGCCCGCCATGAACCCGTCGCATTCGATCGTCCACCTGTCGAGCGAGATGGCGCCCTTCGCCAAGGTCGGCGGTCTGGGCGATGTCGTCGCCGCGCTCGCCGCCGAGCAAGTCCGGCGCGGGCACCGCGTCATCGTCGCCATCCCGCACTACCGCGACCTGGCCGTGCCCGCGGGCTGGAAGCTCAGCGATCTGTCCGGCACGCGTGTGCCGTGGGGAATGGGGCACGAGCCCGCGCACTTCACCATCGCCGAGGGCCCTTCCGACCAGCCCAGCGTGTTGCTCGTGGATCACAGCGGAGAGCGGCGATTCTTCCAGCGTCCGGGCATCTACGACGACCCACAGACGCGCGAGGGCTATCCCGACAACGCCGAGCGTTTCCTGTTCTTCACTCGCGCCGCGCTCGAAGCCGTGAAGGGCTTCGGCGAGTCGTTCGATATCGTGCACGCGCACGACCAGCAGGCGGCGTGGGCGCCGTGTTTTGTGCGCACGCACGATGCCGAGGACCAGGCGTTCGCGAGCACGGCCACCGTGTTCACGATCCACAACCTCGGCTATCAGGGCATCGTCGATCCGTGGGTGCTCGGCCTCGCCGGTTTCCCGCGCAGTGCGTTCTATCCGCACAGCCCGTTCGAGTACCACGGCCGCGTCAACTTCATGAAGGTCGGCATCCTGTTCGCCGATCTGGTCTCGACCGTGAGCCCGACCTATGCGCGCGAGATCCAGACCAGTGGCGTATACGGGTTCGGCCTGGAGGGCGTGCTGCGCCGCCGCACCGGCGACGTGCGCGGGATCCTGAACGGCATCGACGATTCCGAGTGGGACCCGGCGACCGACCGCTGGCTGCCGGCGCGCTTCAGCCCCGAGCAACTCGACGGCAAGCGCGTCTGCCGCCAAGCGCTGAGCCTGGCCTGCGGGTTCCCGCTCGAGCCGGAGTGGCCCGTCGTCGGCATCGTGTCGCGATTGGTGGAGCAGAAGGGCTTCGACCTGCTCGAGGCGGCCGAACGTGCGCTGTGCGACCTGCCCGCGCGCTTCGTCGTGCTCGGGGTGGGTTCGCCGCGCTACATGGAGTTCTTCCGCCGTCTCGCCGACGAGCGTCCGTGGCAGTGGTGGTTCGGCACGAGTCACGACGAAGCGCTCGCGCACCGCATCGAGGGCGGCAGCGACCTGTTCCTGATGCCATCGCGTTACGAGCCCTGTGGTTTGAACCAGCTTTACAGCCTGCGCTACGGCACGATTCCCGTGGTGCGCGCCACGGGCGGTCTGGCCGACACGGTGCGGGAGTTCGACCCCATCACGCGTGAAGGCAACGGCTTCGTGTTCGAGGGCTTCAGCAGTGACGAACTGGTGATGGCGCTGCGCCGCGCCCTTGCCGCGCACGGTGAGCCCGAACTGTGGCACGCCATACAGCTCAACGGCATGGCACGTGACTCGAGCTGGCGCGTGGCGGCTGACGGCTATGATCGGCTTTACGCCGAGGCGCTGGAGCGCGTCACGAGTGGTCGCGTACCGACGCTCGCGAGCGTGCGCGACTCGTTTTGAGCGGCGCACGTCCGCGAGCGTGAGGCGGGTCAGTGCTTCGCGGGGCGGGGGTCGTCCGGATCGACGAGCCGCAGTGTGCTCAGGACCTGGTCCTGTTCGATGATGACCTGACCGACGATGTTCCCGGCCTCATCCGTGGCGTCCGCCTTGCCCCGGAACGCAATTCGCAGCAGCCCGGAACGCGAGTACCACAACTGGGCGCTGTCGTCGGGGCCGAACAACTCGGACGTCTGGCGCAGCCGCCAGGCGGGGAACATGCCGGCCGGTAAGCGGAGCGGTTGCAGTCCCACCACGACGCGTTCGAAGAGCGGGGATTCCCGGACCACCCAGCGTGCTCCTATCCGCAGCGGATAGCGCAGTTGGGCGGTCTCGCCGGGCTCCGGTCCGCCGGGCACGGGGCGCATGGCGGCGGCGCCGGCGTTCGTCAACGTCGCCAGCCGGATCGCGAGCGTCTCGGTGGCACGCCGGAAGGCCGCCGCGTGAGGAGCGCCCGCGAGCGCCTGTTCGACGTTCGCCTGCAGCGCCGACGGCATGGCCGGCGCGGAGCGTGCGGCCGGAGAGGCGGTCGTGATGGCGTCGCTCGAGTAGTACCCACTGCGGTCCTGGCGCACCCGGAATGGCACCTGAGGCCCCACGATGCGCGGATCGTATTCCGCCAACATGAAGTACCGGTGCTCGTTCTCGACGCGTTCGCCGATGATCTCCACGGTCCACGGGGTGGTCGTCTCGACCGTGGGCTGCGGACCCCCCGGCGTGATCAGCGTGGTGCGGAATCTGATGTCGTAGACCCAGCGGTTGCCGACCGCGAGCGGGTAGAACCCCCGGCCAGCGCCGAGCCGCCGACCGTCAGGCCACATTCCGTCCGCCGGAGCAGAACCCAGCATCCGGGCGGCGGCTGCTGGCGTGTCGGAAGACTCCGGGTCCGAGGCGAAGCGTGAACAGGCCGGAAGCACGAGCATGAGGCAGAGCGCAACGGCGCTTGCCGCAGGAGTACGCTGTGACATGGGGCACCTCGTTTCAGGACGATGACGCCAGTGGCCCGGTCCGTCCCGGCCAGCATACCGCCGAGTGCGGTCGATGCGGGGAACGATTCTCGCCGGGGTGGACCACAGCAGGCCAGCCGCTTGTCGCGCGCGGACGGCCATCGGGGACCGGAAGCACGGACCGCGTTCCGGCGTCCGCCGGCGTGCACGAAGCCGGCCGCGTGCCTGGGGTACCCCCGCGCCGCCGGGGGCCGCAGGCCTACGAAAAAAACTCCGTGTGCAGCGCGCGCACCGCGTCGTCGACGCGCGCGTTCTCGACCCGGAATACCAACGCCGACGGGGTCACGCGCAGCGCCACCAACGGCACGCCGGCCTTCTCGAGCGAGCGTTCGGCCCGGGCCGCTTCGGGCGCACCCAGCCCCAGCCCGATGAGCGACACGAACGCCGCGTCGTGCACGACGTCCAGCCGCCACTCGCCACCGGGACCGCGCAAGTCGCGGAATCGCGACTGCAGTTCGAGGACCGCTTCACGCGGCCCCATCCAGACGATCGCGCCATGCGTCGCGGTGGCCTGTTCGTGCGCCACGAGTTCGAGCGCGGGGAACTGGTCGCTCACCGATTCCAGGATGCCGCGGGATTCGCCCCTGCCACCGGCGTTGCCCTCGGCGATCGCCAGCGACACGTCGGCGCGATGCGTGACGGCTTCGACTCTCGGTGCTTCCACCATATCCTCCGCGATTTCGGTGCCCGGACCGTCCCGGAACGACGAGCGAACGGCGAGCGGCACACGCTCGCGCGCGGCCAGGTCCACACAGCGCGCGTGCAGCACGCGCCCACCCAGATGGGCGAGCGCCGAGCACACGCGGTATCCCAATCGCGGCACGAGCCGAGCGGCGGGCGCCACTCGCGGGTCGGCCGTGAACACGCCATCGACATCGGTGTAGATCTCGCAGCGCGCACGACCGAGTGCCGCCGCAAGTGCGACGGCAGTGGTATCGCTGCCGCCGCGGCCCAACGTGGTGATCTCCTTGCTGACCGGCGAGACCCCCTGGAAACCCGCGACGATGACCACCTTGCCGGCTGCGAGTGCCGCCCGGATGCGATCCGGCTTCACGCCGACGATGCGCGCACTGGAATGAGCTTCGTCGGTCAGTATGCCGCTCTGCGAGCCGGTGAACGAGATGGCCTGCACGCCGAGGTCATGCAGCGCCATGGCGAGCAGAGCCATCGAGACGCGCTCCCCGGTCGACAGCAGCATGTCCATCTCGCGCCGCGACGGCTGCGGCGAGACCCGCCGTGCGAGCGCGATCAGGTCGTCGGTCGTGTCCCCCATCGCGCTCACCACCACGACCATGGCATGGCCGGCGGCATGCGCATCGGCGATGCGGCGCGCCACGGCACGGATGCGCTCGGGCCCGTTGACGGAAGTGCCGCCGTACTTGTGGACGAGGATGTTCACGCCGCGATGGATAGACGCTCGGGCGGTGCGGCGCAAGCGGGCGGCGCACCGTCCGGCGCGGCACGTCCCGCGACCGGCATGAGCGAGCGGGCCGGGGAGGGCGGCGAGCACCGCCCGGCCGCACCCACTCGGGCTGCTCGACGGGAGAGCCGAGGGCGGCCCCGGGACCGCCGTGGCCGGGCGCGCGAGCGCGTTCGCTTGACGTAACCCGTAGCGGCATTCTATTTTGCTCGCCGCTCTTGATTCGCGGAAGTAGCTCAGCCCGG
>JANMAX010000256.1:0-6301 GCA_031360075.1 bacterium
TACATGGGCGTCGTGCTGCCGGACAAGTCCATCGGCGGCTCCAAGAACTTCAACCGTTTCGACGGTTTGCTCATGGCGATCAAGGACCACCTGGTGGGTGGCCATCCGGCGCCACCGTCCGAGCACTTCTATGTGTGGTGGGACAACGACCCGCTCGCCACCGACCCGCAGGCGCCCGGTAAGCAGCCGGCGTTCGCGGGCGGCCAGTTCGCCGCCAACCCGTCGTACACGCCGCGCACGCCGGCGCAGATCGCCGCCTGGGACGCGGTCACGGTGGTGCATGGCGTCTCGAACCAGGACGCCAGTGGCCCCGACACCGACTGGACGGTCGAGATGAAGTTCGACCTGTCGGCGACCGGCTACAACATCACGCAGCCGCAAGGCGACATCGTCGAGTTCAACCTGTCGATCTATGACTGCGACAATTACTGGCCGATCGTGCCCATCAACCTGGCCGCGAACCGTGTCTGGTGGCAGGGCCCGTGGGGCAACTCGTCAGGCTACAACGAAGTGCGTATCTATGCGCGCCCGGACGTCACCGTGAACAGCACCACGCTGCCGTACCTCGCACCCGAGGTCATCGTGCCGAACGGCCGCAACTTCGCCGCCCCGGCCATTGACGGCAATTTGAATGACGCGGTCTGGGCAAACGCCGCGAAGTTCGACATCCGCTACGGGGACGACCCGCTCCGCAACACCTACCCGGGCGTCTTGAAGTACCGCGCGGGCCAGTACCAGCCCACCGTCAACGGCGGCGTGGCCGCGATCCTCGATCCGGCGGACTGCACGGTCAAGTATTTCTTCCGCGACGACTCGCTGTACTTCGGCTTCGATGTCCGTGACGCGGCGGTGCAGTCTTATCCGATCACCGACCGTATGGATGGCTTCGTCGTCGGCATCTATGACCGCGTCCTGCGCGAGTCGTTCGACAACACGCTGCAACCGCACCGGCTGCAGTTCGATGTCAGCCCCGCCGGCGACGCCCGCACGGCCGGCTTCCTGTCCACGCTCGTGAGCAATGGCGGCGCCCGTATTCGCCTGGTGCTCAAGCCCGGCACGACGCTCGACACACTCGGGTCCAACATCGACACGGGCTACACGGCCGAACTGGTCATCGACCTCACCAAGATCGGCTACCCGGCCGGCCGCGGGGATGGCATCGTGTTCTTCAATGTCAATCACTACGACGGCGACTCGTTCGTGCCGTTCACCGACAGTTACGGCACGCGCACGTGGTGGGGGGCAGAGTACGAGAACACGTGCTGTCCGCCGTGGGCCTACATGGATCCGCTCACGAATGTGCTCACCGGCGTGCCGCAGCCGCGCACCACGGGCAACGGCTTCGCGCTGCTCGACGTGGCGCCGAATCCGTTCCGCGCCGCGACCAAGTTGCGTTACCGCCTGCCCTCGGCCAGCAACGTCCAGCTCGACATCTTCGATCCGCAGGGCCGTGTCATCCACAGCCGCGACCTGGGAGTCCAGCAGGCAGGGGACCAGACCGCCGCGGTGTTCGGGTTCAGCGGCAAGACCGGCGTCTACCTGTACCGCCTGCGCATGACCGACCCGGCTTCGGGCACGGAACGCGCCACGCTGTCGGGCCGCCTGCTGGTCGTCAAGTAGCAGCGGATCAGAACGACTGGGGCCGGCGCCGGGGCAGACCCGCCGCCGGCCTTCGTTGGGAGGCGGGAACCAGGTGCACGGGGAACCGTTGTCGCGGATGTCCGCGGCCAGGCAGCCGGCCGCGCAACGTGGGGTGGCACAGCCGGTGACGACCGAGCGGCCGGCGGCTTGGCCGCTCGGGCTCTGGTGGCGCATGGCGGTCCGCTCACGTCCGGCGCGGGGCAGGGCCGTGGCGCACGCGCTCGCCTGGCTCGTCCTGCTGGCGGCACCGTTGTGGGCGGGAACCAGCGGCCGCATCTCCGGGCGCGTGCTCGATGCCAAGAAGCAGGCGTTGCCCGGCGTCAATATCGGCATGATCGGCGTGCAGTTGGGCGCCCTGTCCGATGAGAATGGCGTGTTCAGCATCGTGAATATCCCCGCCGGGGCGTACTCACTGCGCGCCGGACTGATCGGCTACCGCGCCGTGACGACCACGAACGTCATCGTTTCGGCCGATGAGACGACGCGGCTCGACCTCGTGCTCGAGGAAGCCGCGGTGCAGATGCAGGAAGTCGTGGTCTCGGCCAAGCGCCCCGTCATCGAGATCCACCGCACCAGCACGGTCTCGATCGTGCCGCGCGAGGACATCGCCAAACTGCCGGTGCAGGAACTGCAGGATGTCGTGAATCTGCAGGCCGGTGTGGTCGACGGCCACTTCCGCGGCGGCCGGCAGAACGAGGTGCAGTACCAGGTGGATGGCGTGAGCGTGAACAACCCGTTCGACAACTCGAACTCGGTGCGGCTCGACCGTTCGCTGCTGGAGGAAGTGCAGGTCGTCTCTCGCACGATCGACGCCGAGTACGGCCAGGCGATGAGCGGTGTGGTGAATGCCGTCCTGCGCCGGGGCAACGACCGCTTCGAGTGGGACGCCGAAGCGCTTTCGGGCGGCTTCCTCTACTCGCAGTCCTCACGCGGGCAGGCGTTCAACGCGAACCCGTGGGCGAAGCAGGACTTCCAGGTCACGCTCTCGGGCCCGACATTCCTGCCCAGGACGACGTTCCTGGCGAACACGAGCCGCCACATCAGTGACGGGGCGTACTACGCGACGCGGCGGTTCACGCTGGCGCGCTCGGCGGACGGCCTGGCCGCGACCAAGCGCCAATCGCCCGACGGCGACGGCGAACGTGTGCCGCTGAGCCGGACGCACGAATGGAGCGGGCTGTTCAAGGTCTCGAGCCGGGCGTTCGAGAGCAAGGAGCTCGCCTATCAGTTCCTCGCCAATGCGGTCGACTCACGCAACATCGGCTGGGACCTGCATCTGCTGCCGGACGCCGGCACGCGCGTGCGGTCCCTGAACGTCGTGCATGGGTTGACGTTCACGCACACCCTGAGCCCCAAGCGCTATTATCAGGTGGATCTGCGCCAGAACTACACCGACTCGCGCGATCTGGCCTACGACGACGTCAACGACCCGCGCTACCGGCGGTACGGACCGCCCACGGGCGACCCGGGCTACGAGTTCGGTCACCCGGTGCAGGGCGTCTCGCTCGGCCGCTTCCACACCACCACGAACATGTTCGTGGGCAAGGGCACGTACGTCGATCAAGTCTCCAACGCCCATCAGGTCAAGCTCGGGCTCGAGTATCAGGCGCCGCTCATGAACTTCGGCGCGCCCGGTGCGCTCGCGGCCACTTCGCTGCCCGGCGGTGGATTCGGGGTCACGCAGGTCCGCGCGCGGCAGTCCGAGTTCCTGCCGGTGTTCGTGGCGGGATATGTCCAGGACCAGCGCGACTGGAACGACGTCACGTTCCGGCTGGGGTTGCGCGGCGATTGGTTCGACGCGCGCACGAGCCTGCCGAGCGACCTCGCGAACCCCGCCAACACGATCCCCGGAGTGCCGCAGTCGGTGGAGCAGGCCACGAGCAACAAGTTCAACCTGTCGCCGCGCTTCGGGGTGTCCTATCCGGTGTCGCCGAACGCAGCGCTGTACTTCGCCTACGGGCACTTCTACCAGTACCCGGCGTTCCGCGACATCTTCAGCAACGCGGATTACTCGGTGCTCGCCGACCTGCAAGCCTCTGACGAGTTGAACAAGAGGGGCGTCCTCGGCAATCCTGACATCCGCGCGCAGCGCACGGTGCAATACCAGCTCGGGCTCAAGAACGCGATCACGCCCGAACTGGGACTCGACTTCAACGCGTTCTACAAGGACATCCGCGACCTGCTCGGTATCGAGTTCGTGAGCACGTACAACGGCGCCCAGTATGTGCGCTGGACGAACGTCGACTACGGCAGCGTGCTCGGGTTCACCGTGCAGCTCGATCACCGGGCACTGGGGCCGTTCGCGCTCTCCGCCGATTACACCTGGCAGCGCGCCGTGGGCAACTCGAGCGATCCGCAGGAGACGCTGAACCGCGCCGCCGCGGGTCAGGATGCGCTCCCGCGCCAGGTCCCGTTCAACTGGGATCAGCGTCAGACCCTGAACCTCACCGTGAGCACGGGCGCGCCACAGGGCTGGTCCGGCAGCACGATCGTGCGCGTGGCGAGCGGTCAGCCCTACACGCCCATTGTCGTCGCCGCGCAGACGCTGCCCACGAACTCGGAGCGCAAACCGCTCAGCATCGCCGCCGACCTGCGCGCGGAGCACCCGGCGCGCGTGCGCGGCATCCCCGCGAACCTGTTCGTGCGCGTGTTCAACGCGTTCGACTCGCGGTTCTTCAACGGCTTCGTGTTCCCGACCACGGGCTCCGCGGACTATTCGCGGACGCCTGGTGTCGAGGCTGCTCAGCTTGAGGACCCGAGCCGGTACGCCGCCCCTCGTCGCATCGAACTGGGCATCACCCTGAAGCCGGAGAAACGATGAACCCGCGGACTCCGATCTGCCACACCGCCGGGCGCCTGGCGCTGCTGCTCGCGCTGTCCGCACACCTGCCCGCCGTGGGGTTCGCACAGACGCCGCCGCCGCTGGTGCCCAAGGCGCAGCGTGGGCAGATCAGCGCCGAGCGCACCGGACAGCACGATGCCGCGAACATCCGCACCCTGTTCCACAACTTCGGCATGGTCGGCGACTTCGACCCGAACAACGACTTGTCGATCTTCCATTCCGTCGAGGTGCCGAAGGGCACCGGTATGAACTACAGCGACGGCATCACGCCGTTCGTGCTCGCCAAGGTCCGGCTCTCGAACGGGCAGGATCAGTACATCATGGAGACCGGTTTCCGCGAGCGGCAGGCCGAGAGTCCCTACAGTGAACGCATCATGCGCTACGAGCCGCGGCCGGGGTACTTCGAGCCCGACCCCGCGAAGAACGTCGGGCGCTCGATCGCCATCAGCAGCGACTCGCGCACGTGGCCCCCGGCGTGGCCCGACAAGTCGGATGATGCGAGTGATCCGGGCTGGGCGGGGGCGTGGAACGGCTACTTCGGCAAGCGCCCGGCGGCCGACCAGGAGAGCTACACCGTCATGGACGACGACTTCTATGACGCTTGGAAGCCCTACTGGTACCCCGACAACCGCGACACGACTCGCGCGGGGCTGGGGCTCAAGATCGGCGTGCGCGGCTTCCAATGGGCCAACCCTCAAGCCGGCAACGTCATCTTCTGGCACTACGACATCACGAATGAAGCCACCACCGAGTACGACGATAACATCGTGTTCGGGCTGTACATGGACTCGGGAGTCGGCGGCTCCTTGTTCTCGTGCGATGGCATCTTCGAGTCCGACGACGACAACGCGTTCTTCGACAAGTCGAGCGGGCTGAACCTGGTCTACACCTGGGACCGCTTCGGCCACGGCCGCGACCTGCGCGGCAGCTGCAGCCCGACGGGCTACCTGGGTTACGCGTATCTGGAAACCCCCGGCAATCCGTTCAATGGCATCGACGACGACAAGGACGGCATCACGGACGAGCGTCGCGACGGCGGCCCCGGCACGCTGATCACCGGGCAGCAGGCCATCCTCGACTACGTGCTAGCGCACTATGACACCGCGAGGTTCGTGGTCACATACGGCCCCATAGACAAGCGTCCCGCGTACCGCGCCGGCTCGTGGTGGACGGGCGACGAGGACATGGACTGGCTCGCCGAGTTCAACGACCTCGGCGGGGACGGTGTCAAGGGCACGCACGACGCGGGCGAAGGTGATGGCATCCCGACCGCCGGTGAGACGCACTTCGACAAGACGGACCTGAACGAGTCCGACCAGATCGGGCTCACAGGGTTCAAGCAGAACCGGATCAAGCCGGGGGAGGACAACCCGGACCCGACCGTCGACGGTGTGCTGTTCTACACCGAGACGCAGAACTGGCCCGAGCGACTCTACCGTCAGTTCACGAACCCCGACTCGGCGTCGCGCTACGATGCCGCGCTGGCCGCAAACTACAACATCGGGTTCCTGTTCGCCTCGGGCCCGTTCAAGCTGAAGCCAGGGCAGACCGAGCGCTTCTCGCTCGCGCTCGCGTACGGCGGCGACCTCGACGAGCTGCGCGGCACGGTGCGCACGGTGCAGCAGATCTACAACGCCAATTATCAGTTCGCGGTGCCGCCGACGCGGCCGATCGTGCACGCCGAGGCCGCCGACGGCCGCGTGCACCTGACGTGGGACGACGCCGCCGAGCGCAGCGTCGACCCGGTCACGGGCGAGTTCGACTTCGAGGGCTACCGCATCTACCGCTCGACGGATCCGGACTTCCGCGACGCGCGCG
>JANMAX010000261.1:0-4920 GCA_031360075.1 bacterium
ATCCGAATCCGCGAAGCCGCGGTTCGTCTTGCAGCGGAACACGAGACGGACGTTACCCGAGGTCGCGGGCGACAGGATGCTCGCGATCTGGCCAGATGGGACAACGAGCGCACCCGAGGACGGCGTGGCATCCAGCGTGTCCACCGGGTTGTTGCCAGCCTTGTTGAAGATCTCGAAGTACGTGTTGCCGGCGCCGAAGGTCTTCAGGACCTCCGAGAACCAGCGGCGCTGCTTGTCGTACACCGGGCGCGTGGTCCCGTCCGAGTACACGCAAGCGGCGTCGTTGACCGGCGCGCCGACGTACACCATGAACGAGTCCTGCGGGGCGTTCGCACCGGCAGCGGAGCTGCTGATGAAGTTGCCGTTCGTCACGGCGAGCGGATCGCCATGGAACCAGCCCGTGCGCGTCGAGGCCGTGGTACCGATGCTGGTCGACATGCGCGTGCGGTAGGAGAACGACACCGTCAGGGCCTGGCTGCTCGTGATCGCGACGTCGCGATAGAGCATCTGGTCCATCTGGTCGACGTAACCCGGGAAGCGGTTGACGTTGCCCGTCGAAGCGGCGTCGTGCAGGTACGACACGACGTTGGCGTTGAAGGCCGACTTGGTCACCGCATCCGACACGGTGACGTCACCGTGCTGACGCAGACCACACCATGCCGACTTCAGGCCACTCAGCGGGGTCCAGGGCACAGCACCGCCAGCGGCGGCACCCGGATCCGCGTGCCAGATACCGACGACACCGAACGTACGCTTGGCAGCCGTGTTCTGGCTGATCACGTAGTTGGCGATGTTGCCGTGATCGATGGCCCACCACGGACGATTGTTGTCCGTCAGAGTCAGACCGCCGGTCGAGTTGTACTGGCGATGCAGCGGCCACCAGCCCTGCAGTGAGTCAGCAGCCTGGAGACCGATCGAATTGTCCCAATCCCAGAACGCATTGCCGGCAGAAGCGACGCCGGGCAGGTACGTGCCGGTGAAGATGTTCCAGTAGTTATCGGCGGCCGTGTGATTGGTGAAGGACTTGCCGACGTAAACAGTGTCGGGATCCGGCCCCGCGGACACGCTCAACCGAGCGGCGCGCGACTGCAGGAGATCCTTCGCCATCTTCGCATTCACCAGCTTGATACCGAGGTCTTCGGTCTGGGCGAATGCGCTTGTGGCCACCATCGCGGCTGCACCGATCAGGCACAGTAGCGCGACGAACGGCTTCTTCATGTGACTACCTCCATCGTCGCAATGCATGGGCAATGCGAAGTCTTCCGAGTACGGATTGCGAGCGAGGTGTCGCCAAAACAAATCGCCGGCGGACGCTCGAGATTAGAGAGCATTCCGACGGCATGGCTGCACGACCGAGTCCCGTCCCCCCTTTCCGCTGTCCGATTCACTCTTTAGGCAGTTCAGAGTGATACGAACCCATGGTGTGTGTTTCTCGATTTTGAGTGCTTCGTGCGGGCGGCTGCTGCCAGCCGACGCGCGAGACGAGGCACCGCGGATATCGATGAGTTGTGATGTGGGGCGGAGGGAACGATCCCCGAACCCCTACACGAGACAAAGGCTAGGCGGGGTTCAGGTCTCTGTCAATCCGTTTTTTGCTCCGTGACAACTCTTCGGACGCCAGCCAACGCACGGAATCGCAACGCTCTGCGAGTCGGGGCACGGTCCGGAGGCCGGGTTCAGAGCGCTTTGTCGAGATCCCGGAACGCCTGGACGGCAGCCGCGGAGACTTCACGCAGCGATGCGCCCGACTGTTCAGCCACACTGAACACCGATTCGAACTCCGGCATGACCCGTTCGGTGCCTGCTGGGAGAACGCCCACTTTCACGCGCACTGTTCCGTACACGGTCTCGACGTCCATGATGCGTCGTGGCAACTCGATACGGCGCTCCTCACGGACCCTGACCCCGAGCGTCGAGGTCTCCGCCAGCACCATCTCGGCGAGCCGGCGAGCGTCGGCTGGTTCAGCGACGATGACCAGCCATAACCCGCTCCGCCCCTTCTTCATGGTGACCGGGGCGACCATGACGTCGAGTGCCCCGGCCGCCAGCAGGCGCTGGAGCGTGGCGGCGACGAACTGCGGGTTGTCATCGTCGAGCGCGGTCTCGAGTACGGCGACCGTGCGCTCGGAGGTCATGCTGCTGGACCGCTCGCCCACCAGCAGGCGGACGATGTTCGGATGCGCCGGGAAGTCCTTGCTGCCCGCTCCGGTGCCGACCGCCTGCAACCGGAATGGCGGCGGGTCGCCCCAGTGCGACACCAGCGTCATCAGCAGTGCCGCCCCCGTGGGTGTGACCAGCTCGCCCTCGACCGGGCCGCCATGCACGGGTGCGCCGCGCAGCAGCAGCGCGGTGGCCGGCGCGGGCACCGGGATGCGGCCGTGCTGCGAGTCGACCGAACCGCTGCCCAGCGGCAGCGCCGACGAACTCACCGATTCGATCCCGAGCGCCTCGAGCCCGAGCAGCACGCCCGTGATGTCGATGATGGCGTCGACCGCACCCACCTCGTGGAAGTGCACCTTGGCGACCGTGCTGCCGTGCACCTCGGCTTCGGCTTCCGCCAGCTTCTGGAAGACCGCCTTGGCACCGTCGCGCACGCGCGCGGACAGGTCGGCCTTGTCGAGGATGGCGTCGATGTGGTGCAGATGCCGGTGGGGCTGAGCCTCGGAGGTGCGCACCTCGACATGGAGCGCGGCGAACGGGCCGCGCCGGACAGCGCGGACCGTGATGACGACGCCCTCCAGGCCGAGCCGTGCCGGCAGCGCCTGGAGTTCCGCCTCGGGCCAGCCGGCCGAGATCAGTGCCGCCAGTGTCATGTCGCCGGCGATGCCGGACACACAATCGAAGTGTGCGTGCCTCACGCGCCCCTCCCCGCTCCCACATTGATGAGGTGCGCGGCGTAGCCGGCACCGAAACCGTTGTCGATGTTGACCACCGTGACGCCGGCCGCGCACGAGTTGAGCATCGCCAGCAGCGGCGCCAGGCCGCGCAGGTGGCTGCCATAGCCGATGCTGGTGGGCACCGCGATCAGCGGCCGGTCGGTGAGCCCGCCCACGACACTGGGCAGCGCGCCCTCGAGACCGGCGACCACGATGAGCGCGCGCGCGCCGCGCAGGCGGGTGCGGTGCGCGAGCAGGCGGTGCAGTCCGGCCACGCCGACGTCGGCGATGAGCTCCGCGCGGCTGCCGAGCGTGCGCGCCGTGACCAGGGCCTCCTCGGCCACGGGCAGGTCGGCCGTGCCGGCGCACAGCACGAGCACGCGGCCCTTTCCACGGGCCGCGCCATCCGGCGCGGCGCGCCGAGGGCGGCGGCGCAGCACGACGCAGCGCGCGCGGTCGTACAGTTCGGCGTGCGGGAACTGGGCGGCCAGCGCGGCGCGGGCCGCGTCCTCGACGCGCGTCGCCAGCACCACGGCGTGGCGCGCGTGCAGCTTGCGGGCGATGGCCACGATCTGCGCGGGAGTCTTGCCGAGCCCGAAGATGACCTCGGGGAAGCCCGTGCGCAGCGCGCGCTGGTGGTCCAGGGCGGCGAACTCGAGCGTTTCCAGCGGGGCTGCGGCGATCCGCGTCGCGGCGCGCGCGGGCGACAGCGTGCCGCGCTGGACCGCTCGCAACACACGCGACAGTTCAGCCGGACGCACGCGGCGTCTCCACCGGTTGCGCCAGCGGGTCCGGCGCGAAAGCCTCGAGCCCGCGCTCGGCCAGATCGCCCAGGTAGGCGCGCAGCAGTTCGGTCATGTCGTGCGCGCTGCGCGTGTGGTTGACCTGCTCACGGACGCGCGCGCTGTTCGGCAGTCCCTTGATGTACCACGCCACGTGCTTGCGCATCTCGCGCGCCGCGACGGGCTCGCCCGCGGCTTCGACCAGCATGGCCAGATGGCGCACGCCGGCCTCGAGGCGCTCCTGCGCGGTCGGCGGCGGCAGCGTCTCGCCGCGTTCGGCGAGCGCGCGGATGCGGCGGAACACCCACGGGTCCCCGAACGCGGCCCGGCCCAGCATGACGCCGTCACAGCCGGTCATCTGGATCATGCGCAGCGCGTCGGCGGCGTGGCGCACGTCGCCATTGCCGATGACCGGGATCCCGACCGCGGCCTTGGCCTCGCCGATCATGTCCCAGTGCGCGGCCCCCTCGAACTTCTCGGCGCGCGTGCGCGCATGGATGGCCACCGCGCGCGCGCCGGCGCCCTCGAGCGCGCGGCACACATCGACGACGTTGCGCGACTCGCCATCCCATCCGAGCCGCACTTTCGCGGTCACCGGCAGTTCGGTGGCACGCGCCATGGCGGCGACGATGGCGACGATGCGCGGCACGTCCTGCAGCAGTGCGGCACCGGCGCAGCGGTTGACCACCTTGCGCACCGGGCAGCCCATGTTGATGTCGATCATGTCCGGCCGGCGCTCGGGCGGCAGTTCGGACAGCACGCGCGCCGCGGCCGCCATGGTGTCGGGATCCGAACCGAACAACTGGATGCCGATGGGGCGCTCGCTGGGCTCGAACTCGCAATAGTCGAACGTCGCCTGGCTGCCGCGCACGAGCCCTTCGGACGACACCATCTCGGTGTACACGGCCGACGCCCCCTGCTCGCGCGCCAGCCGGCGGAACGGCGAGTCCGACACGCCCGCGAGTGGAGCCAGCACGAACGGCGAATCCATGGTGACGTTGCCGATCTGGAACGGCTTCGCCCACGGCGCATGCGGCGGCACGGCGCGGTCGGCCGCGGGTCCGGTCCGGGGCGCACCTTGGGCGTCACGCTTGCCGTCCGCCGGGCCGGTCGTGATGAGCACGTCGCTCATGCGCGCCCGCCCCGGCCGCGTGCGGGCTGCTGTTCCTGACGGCGGGCGAACTCGGCGACATCAGCGAAGTCCTGGAACGCCTGATGCGGCACGCCCTCGGCGCGACACCACTCGAGCAACGCGGCGCGCG
>JANMAX010000295.1:0-2092 GCA_031360075.1 bacterium
GCACCTGGGCGCGCCGGGTGGCCTGGACCGGCTGGCGTTCGTCACCGCCACGCACGAGACGTTCCTGGCGCTGGCAGGTGTCGGCTTGTTCGCCACCTGGATGGCGTGGCGGGTGCGGGGCAAGCGGGCAGTGGCGGCGGCTGCGGCGATGTGAGCAGCACCGAAGCCAGGCACAGCGCACTCGCCACCCAACACGAGCGACATACTAACAATCCCGCCCGGATCTCGCGGGCGCGCTACGACTGGCCGAGACGTTGCGGTACCGCTCGTCCGAGGCGCGGCACAGTAACAAAGCATGAACGGTCCATGGTCGCACGGTCAGTCATCTTACTATCACCATCTTCCTCGTGGCTCTCAGTACACCTGCCTCGAGGCAATAGAGGTAGCACCCCGGCCTGAGGCCATCGGTGTTTACAGTGATTTGGTGCTGGCCGGCGGATTGAAACACGTCCGAAAGCACACTCGCGCTTCTGCGGCCCTGGAGATCGAAAAGCGTGAGCTTCACCGGCAGGTCGGTCGGCAACGAGTACCGCACCACCGCGAAAGTGGTTGCTGGGTTGGGGGAGCTCTGTGCCAACACCAGCTGGGGCGGCACGGGCGGCAAGGCTGACGCGTTCGGCCGAATTGCAGCGAACGCCACTTGCGGCCACGCCCCCATGCGGCTGAATGCTCCGCCCACGTACACGGTGCCGCCGCTCTCGGCAAGCGCCCAGACCGGGCCATCGGGATGGGGGTATTCTTGCCGCACAGCGCCTGTTCTGGCATCCATGGCGGCAAAGTACTCGCGGGATTCGCCGGAAAGACCCGAGAAAAAGCCTCCTGCGAATACCGTGCTGTCGTGAGAAGCGAGCGCCTCGACTTCAGCATTCCCATTCGGGCCAAACGCATCGGGAGCCCATGAAGTCACCGAACCTGATCGATCGACGGCGGCGAGGAAGTCGCGTGGCACCCCCCCCACGCTGTGGAAGAACCCTCCAATGTAGATCTTCCCGTCGAGAAGTGTGATGGCATCCACGAGGCCATCGGTCGGCGGGTTCCAGGGGGTGGCTGCGCCTGTGAAGGGGTCAACAGCGGCGATAGAGCCGCGCGTCTGCCCTCCCATGGTGAGGTAGTCGCCCCCCACATAGATTGCGGAATCACTCGTCGCGATCGCGTAACAGTCCCCCCCTCCGTCAGCACTCGGGTTCCAGGGAGTTACAACCCCCGCCGCCGTGTCAGAGGCGGCAAGGCCAGTCCGCGCCGCGCCGCCGATGTGACGAAACATCCCGGCCATCAGCACTTCATCGCCCATCGGCGCCATCGCCCAGACTGAACCATCGGCGCTCTGATTCCAGGGCGTAGCTTGGCCCGTCTGGGGATCGAGCGCGGCAACGAACGAACGGGGCTGCCCGCCCACGGACGAGAAATACCCGCCCACGTAGATCTTCCCCCCGTGAACGAGGAGACTCTTCACGTAGTCATCCGGGCGTGGGTCCCAGTCAGTAACCCGGCCCGTTCGCTCATCGATCGCGGCCAGGCCGGGTCGGAGCACCCAGTCGCGAATGGACGTGAACCAGCCCCCGAGATAGATCACGTCCCCTTGCAGGCCGAGCGAGAACACGAAGTCGTTGGTGAGCGGATCCCATCCCAGTTTCTCCGCGGTCCGCACGCTCAGAGCCGAAACCTGCCCGCACTTCTGTCCTCCAATCGAATCGCAGGGCCCCGCGACAAATAGCGTGTCTCCGGCCAGCGCCAGTGCCATGATCTCCGGTCCGAGCCTGGTTTGGCGATAGGCGCGGGAATCCCAACTCGTCGCTTCCCCACTGCCGGCATCCAATTGTGCCAGAGACCGCCGTGCCTTGCCGCCCATGTGCGTGAAGGACCCGGCCACGAACAATGACTCTCCGCTGAAAAGAATAGCGTTCACATGCGGCCCGAAATCCAGCGAGGAGGGCGGCTGGCGATCGGCGAACGCATTCCACGGGTGCACCGCACCGGTGGAAGCCCCGACCGCGACGATGCACCGGTGCGTGTCGGCATTCGCGGTATAGAAGTATCCGCCGATGAACAGTGTCGTGTCGTGCACGGTCAGCGCGCTGACGCGATCGTCGAG
>JANMAX010000290.1:0-21320 GCA_031360075.1 bacterium
CGGCACGCCGAGGTCGGCGGTGCGGCGGTAACGCACGAGGACGCTGTCGAGCTGCTCCTGCTTGGCGGCGATCGACTTTGGCAGGGGCTGCGTGAGGGCCAGCAGGCTGTACTTCTGGTAGGCCTCCTCACCGAACCGGAAGCGCAGCTCTGCGAAGAGCGGTTTCGACGCCACGACAGGGGTTTTCGCCACGCGCTTCATGTATTGCGCGAGCCATGACGCGGGTGAGGCGGGAGCCGCCTTGGCCGTGCTCCTGCCCGTGCCGGTTCTGGCCGCCACCACCGGCAGGAGGCTCGAGACCGGGCGCTCCGCAGGCAACGCCGCCAGTTCCTTGCGAGCCAGCGTCTCGAGGATCTCGAGCGCCGACTCCTGGTCGTCCGGCCAGCGCTTCAAGTACTGCGCCCTCAGGTCGTCCGCGCGCGAGCCGAGGCCGGCGGAGTCGCACAGGTCCGCGGACTTGAGCCACGCCTCATCGGCGTTGGGATCCTCCGGGTGAGCCTTCGAGAACTCGAGCCACGCCACGGCGGCATGCTCGTTGTCACCGGAGCCTTCGTACGCCTTGGCGATGCGTAGCCGGGACTCACGCGCCAGCGGATGCGCGGGCCAGCGCTCGGTGAGCAACTGCAGCGCGCGGACGCCCTCCTTGGTGCGGCCGGCTTCGAGCCACGCCAGACCCGCGCGATACTGCGCCGCGGTGGCGTGCTCGTAAGCGGGCCAGCGGCGTGCGACTTCCTCGAACAGCTGCGCGTGACGCCCGTGTGCGGTCGAATCGGACGCCACGGCGGCCTCGGCTTCGCGCAGCGCACACACCGGCAGCGCCTTCTCGACGCGGCGCGCCAGCGTGTCGGCGCCGGCACGGCGAGCGGTCACCAGGGCGTCCTCGAAGGCATCACCGGCGGCGGCGTAGTCGGCCTCGCGGAAGTACACCTCGGCGCGCTCGACGGCGGCGAGCGGCGCACGGCGGTCCTGCGGGTAGGTGCGCGCGAAGCGCGCCAGCTGAATGAGTGCCTGGTCGTTCCAGCCGTGCGCCAGCGTCAGCTGGCACTCGCGCCACACCAGGTCGGCGGCCTGCGGATGTTTGGGTTCGCGCTCGAGCAGCCGATCGGCGATCGTGATGACCGCGCGCGCGAGCGAGTCGCTGCCCGGGCCCGTGGCTTTGCCACGCACCGCGGCCGGCCGTGTGCTCTCGTACCAGCGGTCGGTGACCGCGACCTGCTGCCACGCCGCCCGAACCGCGGCGCTGTCGCGGCCGAGGTCGGTGGCGGCACGGTAGTGGGCCAGTGAGGCCGGGTAGTCGCCGAGTTCGGCGCAGGCCTCGCCGGCATGGAGTTCGAACACCGCCGCCGACGAATCCGAGGGCCAACGGCCGAGCAGCGTCTCGTAGTTCTTGAGCGCGGCGCGCCACTCGTCACGCGAACCGGTCGCGCGCGCCTTGCGGTGATGTTCGAACGCCACGTCCCGCCACGCGACGCGCGCGAACTCCGCACCCGCCGTTCGCACAGAATCGCTGCCCTGCGCCGCCGCCCACGCCCCGCCGGGCGCGAACTGCTCCGCCCATGCCAGCCGGGTGGCACGCTCGTCCAGCGGACGCTCGGCGCGGTGTTGCGTGTCGGCGAGACGTCCCGCCACTTCGAGCGCGGCGACATCGGCGGGCCAGCGCTTCAGGTACAGCTCGTCGGCCGTGATGGCGTCGTCCATCTGGCCATAGCGGCGGAAGTGCTGGCCCATCGCGCGCAACACGCGCCGCGCGTAGGGCGGCTCCTGGCCGGACGGGAACGACTGCTCATAGGCCTTCGCGCCGCCTGCGGCGGCGAGCGAGTAGACGAAGTACTGCTCGGCCTCGTGCTCGATGTCGGCCTGCACGCTCAGGCGCGCATTGCCGGCATACAGGTCGAGCACGCCGCGGAATGCGGTGGCCGCGGCGCCGAAGCGGTTGCCGTCGTAGTGTGCCCAGCCGGTCTTATAGAGCGCAATCGCCTGCAGCGACGGATCGGGTCCCGCGGCGGCATGCTGGTAGTGCGCCACGGCCTCGTCGACGTGTGTGGCATCGAACGCCAGGTCGCCAAGCCGGAGGCTGGCCTCCTGGACGTAGGCCGAGGCCGGGAACTCGTCGAGCAAGCGCGTGAAGTAGCCTGCCGCGGCCGGGTCCCCGGTGTCGGCGAGCAGCATGCCGGCATTGAACATCACGGCGTCTCGGTGCGCGAAGTCGGGGTCTTCCGCCAGGATGTGCTTGTAAAGCGTCATGGCCTGGGCATGGTCGACGAGCGGGAGCGGCAGCACGCGGCCCTGCGACTGCGCTGCGAGCCACTCCTTCATGCGGTTGCGGAAGTCGGCGCGCGCGGTGGACACGAGCAGGTCGGCGAGCCGGAAGCGCATCTCGGCGCGCGCCGGGGAGTCCGGGTGGTCCACCAGGAAGATGCTGGCACGCGAGACCGCCTCTTCACGGTCACGGCGTGACACCGAGTCGGCGGCGACCTCGAACGAGGTGTCCGCGTGCGCGCCCTCGGCGACGTTGGCCGCCACCGCCATGGTGTCGGCGGCCGACAGTTTCACCGCCCGCGCATAGGCGGCGGCTGCGAGACCGTAGTCGAGTCCCTCGCGTTCCGTCTGCAGCGCCACCAGCGCCTGCTGCACGGCGTCGCGCGCCACGCTCGCGCGCAGTTCGGCAGCGGTCTGCGCCAGTGCCCCGGCACGTCGTGCGAGTTCCTCGGCGAGTGGCCCCAACCGCTGTTCCTCACGGCTCGTCCGGACGGTGCCGAGCGTCGAGTCGACGGTCGCGGCCAGTGACTTGGACCACGCCAGTGCCTCGTGCGCGCCATCCGCGAGCAGGTTGGCGCGATCGATGAGCCGCGGTCCCCAGACCTTCTCGTAGGCCGCGGCGATCCGGCGCGGTGTCTCGGCCTGCATGCGGCCAGCGCTCCACTGCAGCTTCTGCGTGAGCTCGGCTTCCTGCGCAAGCGCGACGTCGGGGCCCTTCCAGCCCGGCGGTGCCGCCGCGTGCCGGGCGGCGTCTGGGCCATCGACCCAGAAGCGCTTCATGGCGCGGATCCAGTGCTCGTGGGACTCGAGCCGTGCGAGCACGGTGGCGGCCCGGCGCTGGAAGCGCAACGTCGCGGCGTCGCGCATACGCATGAGACGCTGTGCGGTCTGGTCCATGCGCGCACGCAGCGTATCGAGCCGCGTCGTGCGGGTAGCGAGCCCGCCGGCTTCCTCGCGCACCTCGCTCAGCCCCCAGCCGAAGTAGCGGCGCTGGTCGGCGAGCCAGTCGCGCTCGCGCGCCAGCGAATCACTCACGAGCGCCAGCCGGCCATGCGCCGCGCTGAGTTCACGCATCGAGCTCGCGACCCGGTCCCAGGCCTCAGCCGGCGGTGGCGGCACGGTGGTGCCGTTGCTGTCGAGCGGTGCGGGCAGCCCGAGTACCGGTTCGCTCGAAGCAGGGGAGGCGGACAGGTTGGCGGCTTCAAGTGCCAGGCGTTCGGTGAGTGCTTCGGCGGGCATGCCGTCCAGCACGAGCGCGCTGGCGAGCGAACGGTCATGTTCCCATGCCGACCACAACCCGGCTGCCGCACTCGGAGCCATGTCCTGACGCAACACGTCACGTTCGCGGATCCACTCGGTGTCGGCATGCGCGTAGAGCGTGAAGGCCAGGTCCCAGTTCCCCTGGTCCATGGCCTGACCGGCCAGCGTCAGCGTCGCTTCACGGCGGCCAGCGTATGCGGTGTCGAGCGCCAGCGGCTGCAGCAGCGCTCGCGCCGCGGCGGCACCCCCGCGCTCGAGCGTGCTGAGCGCGCTCATGTGCGCGGCACGCGCCGCGTAGCGGCTGCCGGCGGGCACACGTGCCAGGAGCGGACGCGGATCGCCGCCCTTGTCCGCGGCACGGGTGGCCAGCTGCAGCAGTGCGGCACCCGCGAGGTCGCGGCCGAGCGCGCTGGCGCTGTCGGCGCCAGCGAGCCACTGGAGTTCGGGCGTGTCGTCGCGGCCCAGGCGCGAGAGCGCGACGGCGCGCAGCTGCACGAGCAGCAGGTCACGCGTGCCGGCCGGAGCGAGCGTCAGCACGGCCTCGGCGTTGCCATCGCGCAACAGCTGGTTCGCTGCCAGGGCATCGGCGGCAGTCTGGCCGCTGCGCGCGGCGCTGTCGGCGGCGCGGCCAGCACCCCCCGAGAGCCGCAGTTCGAACGCCAGCCAGCGCGTGAACGGCGACGGCGTGGGCCAGGCACAGGTCGCTCGTGCGAGTTCGAGGAAGCGCTCGCGCTGCCCCAACCGCAGCCACGCATGACCGAGCAGGAATGCCGCACGGTCGGCGTCCGGGAACGGTGGGGAGGATTCGAGCGCGAGCGGCGCGAGGTGGCGCACGACCGCGGCGAAGTCACCGCGCGCGTGCTCGAACGCGGCGCGCGTCAGCGCCAGCTGGCGCGCATTGCCGGCGTCGGCGGTGAGTGGCAATGGAGCCGAGGCGCGTGTCACCGTGGTATCGGCAACCGGCACGGCGGGCGCCCCGCGGCGCGCGGCGTGCACGGGCTGCACCCCGGCGGACAGCGCCAGCGCGCATGCGGCCGCGAACCGGCCCATGCGAGGGAAGAGGGACGTCACGGGCGATTCCCGCTCGCTTCCGCCGTCGGCGGCTGGGGGTCCAGCAGCCACGTGCCGGCGATCACGCTGGTGATGCCGCGTGCCGGACTCGACTGGGAGAGGTCGAGCCTCAGGAACGTGATGCGGTCACGCGCCGGCTCGAGTGTGATGAAGCCGTGTCCGGTCCGCGACCAGCCGTCACCGAGGAAGGCCACGTCGATGACCTGTTCACGCGGCTCGATGAGCCCGTGGAACACCTCGAACGTCGCGCCATGCTTCAGCGCCGCGCGCTGCGTGCTGTCGATGGCGGCGGCGATCCGTGTGCCGTCCTCGAGCACGACCGCGACGCTGTCGATCCGCCCGGCGAGTGTGCCGCCGGTGACGACGATGTCCAGTTCGGTGCGTTGCCGGCCGGCGAAGTCCTTCTGCAGGACGCCCAGCCGCGCGCGCTGCGCGTCCAGCATGCGCTCCATGAGGTCGAGCTCGCGCTCGAGCGCGGCCAGATCGCCGACGCTGGCGAACAGCGCGGCGCGCTCACGTGCGTCGAGACTGGCCGACACCGAGTCCTTGCCGGCCGCGACTTCGGACAACATCTGACGGTAGCGCAGGAAGCGCGGGTCGAGTTCATCCGCGCCGGCCGCCTGTTCGCGGGACTCCTGGCGCAGCTTGTCGAAGCGCGCGCGAATGAAGTCGCGATTGGCCTTGAGGAAGCGCAGCGTCGGGATGCGCTCCTTCCGGGGCTGCTCGCGCTCGATGTGCACGGTGGTCACGCTGGGTTCCTGCGCGCGCACCGGGGACGGCGTGAGGCACGACCATGCGAAGCACGCCGCGGTGAACGCGGTCGCGCACGCGAATCTGCGGTTCATGCTGGAGCGGTCATTCATGTTCAGCCCCTCCACGTGCGCTGCACCCTGCCGTCCGCCGCATCGACGACCACGAACAGCGACGGCGAGCCTGGCGCGCTGTAGACGAATGTCCACGTGGTCCGGTCCGGGTCGCCTTCGGAGAACGCTCCGCGCATGAGCAGCATGGTCACGAGCTTGCCGCCGTATTCCTTCCGGAACGCCTCGCCGCCGCCGGACTCCGCAGCCACGAGCGCGCGGTCACTGTCGAGCCACTCGGCCGACACCGGCGGCGCATCGAAGCGCATATCGAGGTTCTCGGCCACGGCGATGCGGCCGCCCCGCACGGACCAGACGCGTGCGCGCTCGAGCGACGGGGAATAGAACAAGTAACCCCAACGCGCGCTGGTGGCGGACTCGAGCGCATCGTCATTCTCGATGTAGACCAGCGCGGCATCCGCCGACCATGCCTGGGCCGCCGTGCTGGCCAGCTCGAGACCTTGGCGCGCGGGGTAGGGCGCGGCGTCGCCGGCGCGGCTCGAGGTCGCGAGCAGCCATGCGGTGACCATGCCAGCCAAGCGCGAAGTCAGCTTCCAGGTGCGGTCGTCCATGTCGCTCTCCGGTCGGGTGCGTCTAGAACAGCAGCAACGAGCCGAGGCTGAACTCGACGTTGTGGTGGAGTTGGCGGGCGTTGTCCGAGCCCGAGTGGAACACGTAGTCGCGCGCTTCCCAGCGCATGCCGGTGCGCTTGGACAGGAACATCGTCGTCCCGGCGCCGTAGTTGAAGCTGGTCTCGCTGCGGCCCTGCATGATCGACGAGCCCACGCCCACGGTGGCGAACGGCACCATCTGGCGGCCCGGCAGGAACTCCCAGGTCGCGTTCAGCTGGTAGAACAGCATGTGGAAGTCTTCGGCCTCGAGCGACAGGCCGAACAGCGACTCCTCGATGTGCGCCGGGCGGTGGACGTGCGTCCACGTCGCGCCGGTCTCGACCTGGACACGGTCGAACACGTAGTAGGCGAGCCGGCCGCCAAGTGCCAGCGAGTTGGCCTTGCGGTCGAACGCATAGCCGCCCGCATAGCCCTGCAGCACGTAGCTGCCGGTGCGCGAGTAGAGCCGCGGGTTCGGCGACATCCGGACGTTCGACAGATCGTCGTACTGCTCGCACAACGTCTTGTGCACCCAGCCCGACTCGGAGGGCGAGACGCGGACGTTGATCCAGTCCCCGCTCCACGCCAGCACCGCGAACGAAGTGCCGGGCGCGAACACGCCGGCGATCGCGTCGGCTTCGCTCGGGCCTGTGCGCAGCACCGTGCGTGGCCGGCCCGTGAGCCGCACCATGCGCAGCGCGCTCAGTTGGGCATTCGCCTGGGCGCGCGGTTTGTCCGAGGCCAGGGCAGGCGCAGCGGCCGGCATGGGTGCAGCGGCCGGTGTCACCGCCGCGGGCGCGGCGCTGGTGTCGACCGGGACGCCGAACGCCTCCTGGGCGCGTGCCGGCATCGCCGCGAACAGCGCCGCGGCGAGCAGCGCGACGAATGCGCCGTGCGCGCGAAACTGCAGGTGACGATCCATCGCGTCCTCCTTCCGTTCCAGCCTGTGCGGCGCTACCAGTCCCAACCGCGGGCAAGCGCCGCGCGGACATTCCAGTCGCCGAAAGTCGTGCGCTCGAAGCTCACCGTGTTGCCGATGCGGTGCGCCGTGTCGAGCGCGAACAGCCGGCGCTCGGTCTCGATGCCCCATGTCCAACCGCGCCCGAGCGGCACGGTCACTGCCATCCCACCACCTGCGACCCACTCGTGCAGCGGCACGAAGTCCACGGTCACCGGGCCGCCGCCGGTCTCGACCGTGAGCTGTCCCGGATCCCACGTCATCGCCAGCCGTCCGCCCGAAGCCGTGGCCGCGAGCTCGACATTCCGCCACCGCACCACGCGGGCACGTGCCAGCAGCTCGAGGCTGCCGGTGCGTACCGCGGGATCGGCGACACCCGCGAGGCCACCCAGGCCCTGCGTCGTGCTGCCGTGCCAGTAGCGCGCCCCGGCTGCGAACGGCCCTGAGCCGGCGAGCACCTGGACGCCCCACGCAGCGTGGGGACGGACGTCCCACTGGTAATCGGCCATCGCGCCCACGGGTTGAGCGCTTCCGGCGAGCAACCCCAGGGAAACCCACCGGGTGGCTGGCGGAGCCGCGCCAGCAGGGGCCGGACACGCCAGAGCCAGCCCCGCCACGAGCACGCCGACGGTGGCCATGCGGCGGGCCCCGAGGCTCGTTCGATCGGCTCCACGGCGCCCCGCATCCGTGCGTGGCCGGGTCACGGGGTCACCGTGAGCGGCAGTCCGACCGGCAGGATCTGGTATTCGTTCGAAGGGAACGGCGTCACCACGATGGAATCGGCGCCGCTCGGAAGTTCGAGCTTCACGCCCGAACCCAGGTAGCAGACCAGGAACAGGCCCGCGACCGGCCCCGTGCCGGTGCTGTCCGTGATCGTGGCACCCGGCACCACGCCGGCGAACGAGAAGTCGATGTGCTGGATCAGATGGTCCCAGCCCGTGAACGCGCGTGTCATCCGGCCCATGCTGACCGAGGTCGCGAGCAGACGGTCGATGTCAGTGGCCATCCGCAGGCGGTCGGCATCGGGCCGCAGCTGCAGCGAGCCCGGCGCAAAGCTCGTGCTGGCGCGCAACTCGGCGACCGCGAAGCCGGTGACGATGCGGCGGAACGTGATGTCGGCGCTGACCTGCACGGGCAGGGTAGTGCCGGCGGGCACGGCCTGGCCGGACGCCAGGCTCGCGCCCTTCATGTCGACGCGCGTCCAGCGGTCCTCGAGCTTGGGCTCGCCGAGACAGCCGGCGCTCGCCAACGCGAGTGCCGCGAGACAGACGCCCGCAAGCTTCGCGCGGTGCGACCTCGGAGCCCGACCGGCCGGGCTCATCACCGCACCACCACGAGCCGGCGCGACAGCTGGATCCTCGCGGCATCGAGCTTGTAGAAGTAGAGTCCCGAACGCACGGCGCGGCCGCGGTCGTCAAGGCCGTCCCACGCCACATCGTTCACGCCGGCCACGAACGGTCCCGAGAACGTGCGCACGCGGCGGCCGCTGGCGTCATGCACCGCGAGCTGCGCGCGGCCGGCGGCCGAAGCCGGCAATGCGAAGCGCAGCCGCGTGGACGGGCGCGCCGGGTTGGGCCACGCGGGCAGCAGTGCCGCGGCCGACGCCGGCATGATGCTGGAGCCGCTGGCCTGGAACGCGACGCGAGCGGTCGCACTCGCGGCACCCTTGTAGCCGGGCTGCGCAGTGACGACCAGTTCGAGTTCGGCGTCGTGGCCCGCGCTGGCGAGATCGTCGCTCGTCAGCACGACCTCGGCATGGCCGGCGCCGAACGACCCGGCATCGCGCCGGCCGAGAACACGGCCGGTGCGCGTGTCGCGCAGTTCGATCGCGACCCTGGCGGGATCCGTGAGCGTGAAGCTGGCGCGCGGTGCTTCACCGCCCGAGACCGCGAGGCCCTCGACCGAGACGCCCAGGTCCCAGCGCCGCAGTCCGCTCGACTCACCCCACGGCTCGAGCACGAGCGCGGCCGGCTGCCCGGTGCGCACGACACGACCGTCGCGGTGATCGCGCACGGTGAAGAACGGCACGTACAGCGCACGCGGGCTCACGAGCCCGTCGTGCAGCTCGGCCAGCGGTTCGAGCGCGGCGTTGAACTTGAGCACGACGCCCTGCTGCGGGGCGGCGGCGTATATGTTGCCCCACTCGTCGGCAGCGAGCGACGGGATGGCGTCCGCGGTCGAGGGCACCGAGCCCTGCCACCGGAACGAGCCCCGCGCATAGGCGAGCCGCACGATGCGACGCGTGTGCGCGTCGGCGACATAGACGTCGGCGGTCGAAGCCCCGGCGTCACGGCCGACGGTGACCGCGAGCGGACCGGCGAAGTGCCCGTCACCCGAGCCCAGTTCGCCAATGGTGCCTGCCAGGCGCGCCGAGCCCGAACCGAGCGTGTAGGCGGCAAGGCGGTTACGGCCGGTGTCGGTCACGAACAAGAGGTCGTCGTCGGGCCGGAACGGAGTGCCGCCGTCGGACCACGCGACTCCGTGCGGGTCGGAAAGCCCGTCGATGGTGTAGACCGGCGTCAGGGTCAGGTCCCCGAACTCCGTGCCGGCCTGCAGCACGACGACGCGGCCATGACCGCTGTCGGCAATGTAGACGCGGTCCTGGTCGTCGACCGCCATGCCGCGCGGCGCCGACAACGCGCCCGCTGGGGTGGCGGCGCCGTCAAAGGCGTGCATGGACTTGCCGATTTCGCCGAACACCAGCCGGTTCCATGCCGGATCCGAGACGATCAGGAAGTGGCGTGACTCGATCCAGGGGAAGCGGTCATAGAGATCGACGTGGGACAGGGTCACCGTGGCCCACGGATCCCCGAACAGCGTCTTGCCCAGGCGCTCGCGGGCGACGCGTTTGGTGAGTGCATCGAGTCCCAGGTCGGGAGCGATCGCGGCGGGCGTGAACGTGCCGGCGACCGCGGGGGCGCAGTACGCCCCCAGCAGGCCCAGCATCAGCAGGATGCGTCGTCGCAATTGGTCACTCCTCTCTCAACCTGCCATCCAACACCGCGGATGCCGTGGGCTCTCGGCCCGCGTGCAGCCGAGGGACTACGGGAACCGGAAGTCCACGCCCGTCTCGATGATGTTCGCGGAGTAGTTGTTGCTGTTGAAGTACCGCTCGACGTCGAACCACAACGACAGCCGCCGGATGAACGTGCGCTGCGGCGCGAACGCATCGAGATCCATGCGCACCGCACCGCCGAACAGATGGCTCGCCAGTTCGTTCATGCGGTAGTCGCCCGAGCGGAAGCCGTCGATGCCGGTCGGGTCGGTGTACTCGTCGCGGTAGAAGTCGGCCGCGGTCTGCGTGTACCAACGGTATTCCCAGCGCACGGACATGCCGCGCGTCAGGTACTGGCTCAGGCGCGTGCCGACCTCGTGCGAGGCGATGCCCCAGTCGTCGTCGTAGAAGCGGTAGTTGAGCTTCAAGCTCGACCGGTTCGGCAGGGCGTGGTTCACCCGCACGAACGCATCACGGCGCTGGCGGTGCTCGGGATGGCGCTCGGCCACTCGCGTGCCGCCGGCGTAGACATTGCGATACGGGTTGTGCTGCAGCCCGCTCACCAGGTTGTACTCGAACCCATAGCGCAGCATGGTCGTCGGCGACATCACTTCGGTGACGACCGCGTTCCAGTGGAGCGTCGACTTGTGGGCGGGCCCCTGCCGAGTGTCATCGTCCGCCACCGGCTGGATGTCGTCCCAGCTCCAACTGCTGCCCAGGGACAGGTTGAGCGTCTGGTCCTTGTAGTCGCGATTCCAGCGCCCGCCGAATTGCTGGCCGACGTAGTCCGACTCGGTCGAAAGGTAGTAGCTGATCGCGGCGGGGCCGCGTTCGTACTCACCCTGGACTTCATTGCGCAGCTTCACGAAGTCCTGGAACGCGTTGCCCGAGATCGGGCGGCTCGCGGTGGTGATGGCGTCCACGGCATCCTGCGTCCCGGGAGGAGCCGCCACCGCGGGGATCACGACGCGCTCGTTATTGACGTGGACGTTGAGCGACGATGTCTTGAACGGCCACGCGTAGTCGCCCGACATGGAGCGCACCGAGACGCGGTCACTATCGGTGAACCAGCGCATGAGCGTGCCGCCCGAGGGCCGGTCATCGGCTCCAAACCCCTGCGCCAGGCACGGCACGGTCCAGGCCGTCGCGGCAGCCGCGACGAGCACGCGCAGGGCGAGGCGGGACGTCACTTGCACGCGCACCCACCGCCGGCGCCACCGACACCGCCGGTGGAACCCTCACGGGCCTCGAACGTCTTGAGCTTGCGGGCGTCCTCGCGTGCTTCATTCCGGAACGCTACGATCGGATCGACGAGCCGCTCGCGCTGCCAGGCCCTGACGGGCACGGTGGCGCAGCCGGTGGCGGTGAGTGCGAATACCGCCAGCAGGAACATCAGCCGCACAACGATGGTGTGCTTCATCGCAAAGCTCCTTCCGTGGATTCCGTGGCGAGACTCGGCGTCGCGCCCAGGCGGCGGGCGGTGTTCAGGATGTGCTGGAACGTGGCCGCGTCGGCGCCGCCGCCACTCCACGCCACCGCTCCGTCGCGACCGAGCACGATGGTGTAGGGCAGCGCCGGCAGGTCGAGCGTGCGTACGAGGCCGGCCGGGCCGTCGTGGTATACGGTCATCCCCGCCGCATTCCGTGCCGCGAAGCTCGCGGCGTTGCGGACGTCCTGGTCGATCGACACCGCCACGACACGTCCGCCCTGCTTGGCCAGTTCACGGTCGAGCGCGGCCAGCTGCGCCAGCTCCTTGCGGCACGGACCGCACCAGCTCGCCCAGAAGTTGAGCACGACCACCTGCCCCCGGAGCGACGACAGCGACAACTCGCCGCCCCCGAGCTGACGCACGGGGTGGGAGGCCATGGCCGCCGTGACACGCGCCGTACCCAGCCCCGCGTCGCCCGTGACGGGCGTGGCGAACGCGAGCAGGAGCAGCGGAAGCGTGACGATCAGGTGTGTGCGCATGGGATCCGTCAGCGGTACTGGGCGCCCATGAGCACCCACAGGTTGAACTGGCGGCGTTCGACCGCGGTGAGCGAATCGGCACCGGTGGGGTGGAAGCCCTGGCCCGAACGCGGACCGACCCCGAGCACGTAGTCAACGAGGCGCGACCGGCGGGGGAATGCCGGTTCGACCTCCTGGACGAGCAGCGAGTCGGACTCGCCCGACAGGTTGACGTAGGCGCGCGGGAAGATGCGGTTCATGCGCACCGTATCCGGCCGCGCGGTCAGGTCGAGTCCGCCGGCTGCGGGCGTGGCGCCGCTCGGCTGATGGCAGCTCAGGCACTTCGCGGCGATGATGGGGCCGATCGTCTGCTGGAAGTTGATGATCTGGTACTGCGAGGGAGGCACCACCAGGTCGTGCGCCGGATAGAGCGCGGCGGTCGGGCTCGGGTTCGTGGGCGTCGGGCCGCCGGCATGACGGTCCTCGTGACAGCCGAAGCAGTTCTCGAACTTCTCGCCTGGGCGCACGTAAAGGTGCGTGCGCTTGACCACGAAGCCGCGGCCCTCAGCGTCGAGCGTCGCGAAACTGATCGGCGTGTTCGCCGGCACGCGGATGCGGAACGAGCCGTCGGGGTAGACCGGGGCAAAACCCAGGATGGCGCGCTTCTCGAAGTCGTTGGCTGAGATGTCGTTCATCTCGCCGGGAGCCGTGGGCCGGGCCACGATGACGGCGATGCTGTCGATGGCGTCGACGCCCTTGACCGGGATCTCCTGACCGTCACCCGAACTGCGATTGAAGACATCCTGCGCCAGGAACTCGCCATAGGCCAGACCGCGATCCAGCGTGGACGGGATGACCGGCGGCTTGGCATGCGGCGCCAACAACTGCGCGTCGTACTCATTGGTGTTGGCGTCGTTGAACAGGAACGACATGTTGACGACCGTGAACGTCGCCGGGTCACCGGGGTTGCCGGTGCCGCGCTGCGAAGTCGTGAACGTGTAGAGCGCGTAGTCGACGTCGCCATCGGTCGCAGCCGGCAGCGCGTACGACACGACGAATCGGTTGCCACCGATCGGCATCGGGTACTTGAACGAGCCATAGGGCCACGGCGCGCCGTTCATGTTGACTTGCGGCGTCAGCACGTCCCAGTTCGTGCCCTGCGGACCCGTAACCGGGTCGGCGGGTCCCTGCTCGGGCTTCAGGATGACGAGCGGACCGGCGTCCTCCTCGACTCGCGTCGAGCCGATGGCCACGATACGGCCGTCCGGCGTCGGCTGCGCATGGAAGAAGTTGACGTTGTGTGGGCCGTACATGTGGAACGTGCCCGAACCGTCCGGGTTCGTGACGAACAGCGGGAAGCGGTTCATGGTGCCGAAGTGCTCCCAGCGTGTGTACATGATGCGGCCATTGGGGAGCAGCGTCGGGTCGAAGTCGTCGCTCTGGTTGTAGCTGATGCGCTCGGCGTTCGAACCGTCGGCGTCGCAGACGTAGAGCTTCTCGGACGGCGCGTGGTTGTACTCGTCCATCTCGCCGTCGCGCGAACTGGTGAAGAGGATGCGGTCGTCCGGCAGGTAGAGCGGATCGAAGTCCGGGCCGGGGCCGCTGGACACTTGGTGCAGCCCGCCGCCATCGGCGTTGATCTCGTAGATGTTGCGAGCCCCACCGCCGGCCGGCCGCATCGAGAACAGGATGCGCTGGCCGTCGAACGACACGCACGGGTCCGAGATGCTCGCGCCGGTGAAGTTCGTGAGCGGTGTCACGATGCCGTCCGGCGAGATGGGGGACAGTTTATAGAGGTTCGCGGCGCCATTCGTGCGATTGAGCGTCTCTTCAGCGTCCGCCTTCACGAATACCAGTGCGTCGGTGGTCGCGCTCTGCAGGATGAGATCATCAGGCGCACTCTCGCGGCAGCCTGTCTGCATGAGGGCCGCCACCAGCAGTGCGACCACGAGCGCGAGCCGGTGAGGGCGCGTGCGACCGTTCGTTCGATCCGTCATGGTGATCCTGGACCTCCCGGTCGCCGCGTCCGTCATGGGCGGATCGACCGATAGAACGCGAGCCCGATAGTCGCCTGCGTGTAGTCATAGACGACGATGCCATCCCGTCCACGCTGCTCACCGAACACGGCGGCCTGCCGCCATTCGCTGCGCAGCGCCAGATCGTCACGAATGAACCATTCCAGCCCCGCGCCACCCGAAAGCGCGTTCTTGGTGACGGGCTTCGCGTTGAGCGAAGGCCCCGGTTGCACCATCACCATCCCGTAGCCCGCGGTGGCGTAGGGCTGGAAGCGCCCGGGCAACGGCCAGCGAGCGATCAATCCGAACGTGTGCAGGACCGCGTGCACCGACTTGCCCGGGTTGTGCCCGAGCATCGCTTCGTAGCCAAGCCAGCGGCTCGGGTGGTAGGCCGCGCGCAGCACGTACAATTTTCCCCGGCCCATGATCCCGTAGCCCGGGCTCACTTCGAGCCGCTCCCGGAAAGGCCGGACGCCGGGTTGGAGCGCGAATGGCGCGCGCGCGGCGTCCGGCACCAGGGCTTCGAGTCCATCGACACGGAACACCACGGCAGCGTCCGTCGCCGGCTCGCCGCGCACCGTCAGTGGTGTCGCCAGCCATGCCAGGAACGCGAGCGGCATCAGGAGCCAGCGTGCGTTCATGGCGTCACGCCCGCGCGCACCCAGGCGCGGATGGTGCGCCACTCGGTGTCCGTCGTGTCCGCGAACGGCTTGACCGAGTGAGCCGTGCCGCCGGAGGCCAGCGCGAGCGGTTCGGTCAGGATCGGGCTCTGGTCGGCGTGCGCCGACGTGACCTGGAGCGCGATCTGGTCAAAGTCATAGGCCGGGTTCTTGGCCGTGGGCGGCGACAACTGCAACGTGCCGCGGATGCCGCCGCCATGACAATCACCTTCGGCATCGCAGCCGTGGGCGACCAGGATCGGTTCAACCGCGCTCGCGAACGCCCCGTAGTCGAGGTGGAGCGCTGTCCCGCCGGCGGGAGGAGCGGGCGGAGTCACCGGAGACGCGCAGCCGAGCAGCACGCCCGGCAAGGCGTACCACGGCAAGCGCCGTCCGAACGTACTCCGCTTTCGTTCCCGACCGGTCTTCACGTTGAACGTGCTCTCCGTTCATGGCGACCTTGCTCCGTCCGGCGACCCTCGCGTCACGTCGCGCCCGGCAACCGGGTGAACACCCGGCATGAGCCACGACGCCCGAGGTACAGGCGCCGGCCTCCCTTAGCGGGAGGTTCGCCGAGGTGGGGCAAGTCCCGAGCCAGCACTGGGCCAGAAGTCGCAGCGCGATGGCGCCCGCGGAGCTAGCAGGTTCTCCAGTTCAGGCTGTGGCAGCCACGATCCGCCGTCGGCTTGCTTCGTGCACGAGGTGGGCGTGCGCATTGCAAGACGCACGCCCTTGCGGCGACCCCGAGTGGAACCACACACCGGTTCGCGCTGGCTCATGGGATGGGGCCCGCTCGGGATACCCGGGCGCCCTCGCGCACCTCTATATGGTAGTGCGGCGTGATCGACGCCGGCACTCCGAGGTGATCAGCTCACCCGCGCCATCATCAGAAGTAGCGCACGACGAAGTTCGCGCGCGCCGCCGGCTCGAGCGTGAAGCGCTCCTTGAGCACGGACTCGACCCACACCGTGTCGACACCGTCGCCCGGCTGCACCAACACCGCTGCGACATCGGTGCGCTCGAGTGCTTTGTGCCTGGCTCCCGTGAGCCCGAGCACATAGAGCGGCGTGTCCCAGGCGTCCGAAGTGGTGGCGTCGGGTGCGACCACGGTGACCGCGAGCAAGCCGCTCGCGGGCTGGCCCGTGCGCGGGTCGAGGATATGGCCGTACCTGCGGCCATCCTTGGCGATGAACTGCTCGTAGTTGGCCGAGGTCGAGATGGCGTCGCCGTCGAGCCAGACGCGCGCGAAGAACGGCATGCGGTCTCGCGGGTCGCGCAGCCCGATACGCCAGTGCGCCGAGGACGGCGGGTGGCCGGCCGACATCATGTTGCCCGAGGCATCGACGAGCGCATCGCGTACACCGCCCGCCTTGAGCGCGAGCATCGCGAGGTCCACCGCGTAGCCCTTGGCGATGCCGCCCAAGTCGATGCGCATGCCTCGGCGCGCGAAGCGGATCGTGCGCGCGCTCGAATCGAACGCGACATCCTGCGCGCCGACCAGCGCGAACGCGGCGCGGGCTTCGTCGTCGCTCGGCACACGGCGCGGGCCGCCGATGAATCCCCAGGCGCGGACCAGTGGTTCCACCGTGATGTCGAAGGTGTGCTCGCTGCCACGCCACACGGCGAGCGAGCGGCCGATGACGTCCGCGACCAGTGGCTGCACGGACGTGGTCACGGAGTCCGCGACTCGGTTGATGCGCGCGATCTCCGAGGAAGCCGTCCAATTGCTCATGAGCGAGTCGACGAGCCGGACTTGCGCGTGAGCCGCACTCACCGTACTCCACGCGGCCGCCGAATCGCTCGTCACCACCGTCACGTTGACGTAGGTGCCCATGGCACGGATGGGATAGAGCACCGGGCGCGGGGCGAGGCTGGCGGCGGTCACCATCGCTGCGAGCGACAGCGACAGGATCGTGGCCAGGGCCAGACGGGGAGTCGGGGTCGGGTGCATTCCTCTCCCTTCCGGGCGGGTGGGCTGGGCCGGGCTGGCACCCCGTGATGCGTGGCGGCCTCGCACCAGCCGCCGCTTCGGACGTCCGGAATCTAGGGCGTCGTCGCGAACCCCTCAAATCGGCTGGCAAGTGGAGTCGAGAAATGTGTGGTGAGGGGACCGCTTGGGAGGGATCCGCTGGGCTGAGCGCTCCGTCACTGCATGGATTCCCCGGCCGCCCGGTTGAATTTGGTTGCGAGACACTGCACGGATTCTTAACATCCGCACTCACGACACCCCGGTGACCCTCCCCTGAGATCCCGGACCCCATGCCGCGACCCGCCAATCGCGGCTGTCTGACACGCCCGGCCGACCCCGGGATGGAGCCTTCGCTGGACCTCCTCTTCTTGAGGCGCCGCGCGTCCCCCGCGCCTGGCGCCACTTCCGCCGTCCCCGCCGGACCGCCCGAGTGCGCCCGGGCGCATGCGGTCTGGCTGGACGCTGATCGTGCTGCTTCGCTAACGAAGCCTGGCACTCCCTCGTCCATGACGCCGCGCGGTCTCGCCTGCGCGGCGACTCGATTTTCAGCTCTCGGGAACTCTCCCTTCCAAGGCAGGAGGACACACGTGCTCGCTGTGATGACTTCGTGGTTCAAACGAACGCGCGGCCGGGGTGTCGCGCTGGCGACGCTCGTGGCGCTCATGGCGACGCTCGGGCTGGGTTCGCAGGCGTTCGCTCAGGTGGCGGGCAACTACCGTTCGGCCGCGTCCGGTAACTGGAACGTCATCGGGACATGGCAGACCTTCAACGGGGCGGCATGGGTCGCGGCGGTGGCGACGCCGACGTCGACCGACGGCGCGATCACCATTCGCAGCCCCCACGTGGTCACGATCTCCGCCACGGTCACCTACGACCAAGTGACGGTGGATGCGGGCGGGCAGGTCACGGTTGCCTCGACGATCACTTCGACGCTCGCGAACGGCACGGGCACCGACCTCGTGATCAACGGCACGTGGCTGAACTCGGGCGGTACATGGTCGACGACGGGTACGTGGTCGGTCGGCGCGGGCGGCACGTTCATCCACAATACGACGAGTGGCATCTCGACGCCGTTGAACAACGCGACCCTCGATGCGGCGAGTACGTTCGTCTACCGCGGCAGCAGCACACTGACGCCGTCATCGTCCTTCGCGAACCGGACCTACGGGAACCTGTCTTTCGAGTCGACTTCGGGCGCGCTCTCGATCACCAGTTCGAACACCACGCCGTTGGTGGTCCTCGGCAATCTCACGATCAGTTCGGGTGTCACGTACAATAGTACGGGTACGAGTCTCATCACCGTCACGGGCAATCTCTCGAACAGCGGCACTATTCCCGCGACTTTCGTCTCCCCGTTCACGTTCAACGGCACGACGACGGTCAGCGGCAACACCTTCACATTCGGCGGCGGTTACACCGTCAGCGCGGGCAAGTCGCTGGCTCTATCGGGCGCGACGTTCGGCGTTGCAGCGGGCAAGACCGGGCAGGTGAACGGCACCCTGCAGATCAACCAGGGCGCGTCCCCTGGCAGTACTGGGACGTTCGCGTATGGCGCGGGCGGCACGCTGGTCTACAACAACACGTCCGGTGTCTACGGCCCGGTCGATGGAACGCACGTGTACTGGCCGTCCGCGAGCGGTCCGGCGAACGTCACGGTCTCGGGAGCGGGAGGCATCAATCTCATCGTCGCACGGACGGTCGCCGGCACGTTCCAGACGGCCGCCAGCGTTGCCGGTGCGAGCAATCTCACGCTGAATGGCAGTTGCCGGATCAATGCCGGCGGTTCGCTCACGAGTGCACCGTCCTACGGTGCGGCTTCGACGCTGATCTACAACACCGGCGGCACCTACGCCCGCTCGAGCGAGTGGGCCGCAGGCGCGGCGACGGAACCGGCGAGCGTGCAGCTCAGCAACAGCACGACGCTCAACTACCCGAACGGTGGAGGTGCGTTCACGCATGCCCTCACGGGCAACCTCACAATCGATCCGGGCGCTTCGCTGCTCATGGACTTCGGCTCACCGGGTACCGGCGTCGGTGCGCTCACGGTCGGCGGCAACGTCGCGCTGAACGGCGGCCTGGCGCTCGGCAACGCGGTCGGTGGCGATCTGAGGGTGGGCGGCAACTTCACGCGTACCGGCACGCTGTTCCCGAACAGCCGCGTCGTCGAGTTCACGGGCACGACGAACCGCACGATCACCGGAGCGACGACGTTCGACTTCCTGACGATCAGCAACACCGGCGGTGTCAGCCTCAACAACGACATCACCGTCAACCAGACGCTCGCCCTCGGGAACAACCGCATCACCACGGGTGGCAGCAAGGTGGCACTCGCCTCCACCGGCAGCCTGACGCGCGGCACGGGCTGTATCGTCGGCAACCTGCAGAAGCACGTTGCGGCGGGCAGCAGCGTCGCGTCCACGTTCGAGGTCGGGGATGCGACGAACTACACACCCGCGAGCCTGATATTCGCGAGTGTGACCGCCGCTGGCGACATCGTGGGGTCGACCGCCGTGCCTGGGACGCTGCCCACACTGGCCAACCTGAGCGCGAGCAAGTTCGTGAATCGTTCGTGGACGCTGACGAACAGTGGCGTGGGCTTCACGAACTATGACGCGACGCTTGAGTTCGCGCCCTTGGACATCCAGGGCGCGGGCAACCCGAATAACTTCATCGTCGCCAAGAACACGGGCGGCACCTTCACGCAGCCCACGGTGGGAACGCGCACCGCGACCTCGACGCAGGCGACGGGCATGACCAGCCTGAGCGATTTCTACGTCGGTGAGATCCGCACGTTCATCATCACGGCGTCGGCCGGTGCCAACGGCAGCATCTCGCCGAGCGGCGCGGTGGTGGTGAACGCGGATGCGAACCAGAGCTTCACGGTCACCGCGGCTGCCGGGTACCACATCGCCGACGTGCTGATCGACGGTGTCTCGGCGGGCACGGCGAGCAGCCACACGTTCACCGCGGTGACTGCGAACCACACCATCGCGGCGTCGTTCGCGATCGACACCTACACCATCACCGCGACGGCGGGGGCCAACGGCAGCATCGTGCCGAGTGGCGTGACCACCGTGAACTCGGGCGGAGCCCAGACTTATACCATCACGCCCGACGCCGGCTATGTCGTGCAGGATGTGTTGGTGGACGCCGTCAGCGTCGGCGCCGTGACCAGCTATCCGTTCACGAACGTCACCTCGAACCGCACCATCAGCGCGAGCTTCACGCCCGACCCCAACTCGGTGGTGAGTGCGTCCGCTCCGGGCACCTACGTCACGACGGTGAACCCGTCGGTCCCGGTGGCCATCACGCTGGCGCGCGGTGTCACCACGCCGATGCTCGGTTTCAGCGTCAGCTTCACGTTGTCTGGGCTCACCACGACAACCGGGGCCATCACGCAGGGCGGTTTCCTCACGGCGGGCGGAGCGACCACGAACTTCCAGGTCACCGACCACGGCGGCGGTAGCTACACGGTGGACGGCGTGACGCTCGGACTGCCGTGCGGCTCGAGCGCCACCTCCGGCACGCTGTTCACGGTCGGGGCGGGCAGCTCGAGCCTGAGCGGCCCGGGCACGCTCACCATCACGTCCGTGGCACTGCGGGATTGCTCGAACGCCCCGCTGTCGGCCTCGGTCGGTACGGCCGCATCGGTCAATGTCGATCGCTCGACGCCCGCGGTCGCGGTGACGTCGCCGAACGGCGGCGAGGCGTGGATGCAAGGCTCCGTCCAAGCCATCACCTGGACCGCCACGGACACCGAGGGCATCGCCGCCAACAGCATCGCGCTCGAGTACTCCGCCGATGGCGGCTCGAACTGGCTGCCGGTGGCGAGCGGGCTCTCGAACTCGGGCACTTACAACTGGACCGTGCCGAACACGCCGACGCTGACCGCGCGGGTGCGCGCCTCGGCGACGGACGTGCACACGAATGTCGCGGCGGACGCCAGCGATGCGGCGTTCACGATCCAGGGCACCACGACCACCTCGCTCACGAGTGCGGCCAATCCGTCGGTCTCGGGTGAGAGCGTGACGCTCACGGGCACGGTCGCTCCGGCCGCGGCCACGGGCTCGGTCGAGTTCTTCGACGGTGCCACGTCTCTCGGCCTCGGTTCGCTCTCGGGCGGCACGGCCAGCGTGAGCACGTCCGGTCTCTCCGTCGGCGCGCACTCGCTCACGGCGGTGTACGCCGGCAACGCGCCCTACACCGGCAGCACGTCGGTGGCTCATTCGCACACGGTGAATCAGGCTGCCACGACGACTTCGCTCACGAGTGCACCGAACCCATCACTGGTGGGTGAGAGCGTGGCGCTCACCGCGACCGTCGCCCCCGTCGCCCCCGGGGCTGGAAGCCCCGGCGGCTCTGTCGAGTTCTTCGATGGGGCGACTTCGCTTGGCACGGCAGCGCTTTCCGCCGGCAGCGCAGTCCTCAACACGGCTGCTATCGCGGTCGGGGTTCGTTCGCTCACCGCAGTCTACCTGGGCAGCACGAACTTCTCGACGAGCACGTCGGCGCCGCACAGCCAGACCGTGGATCCGGCCAGCACGACGACGACGGCGACGAGCACCCCCAGCACGACGGTGTTCGGGCAGTCGACGACGATCTCGGCGAGCGTGGCAGTGAACGCTCCCGGCTCGGGTACGGCCACGGGCAGCGTGCAGTTCTTCGATGGCCTGACCTCACTAGGTACGGCCACGCTGTCGGGTGGCAGCGCCAGCA
>JANMAX010000318.1:0-3284 GCA_031360075.1 bacterium
GCGCAAGTGTCGGCCGGTGAGGCTGAACACGCTTGCTTCCCGTCCATCCTCGCTCGGGTAGTAGAGCTCGCTCGAGACGACCAGCGGCGACTCCGGCGCGATACGGCGGATTCCGGCAGGGGTCTTCAGAAGAGTGCCGGCCGGGGTCACGCCCACCTCGGCCGTGTATAGGTCCCCATTGGGCGCGACCGCGATTGCCTGCACATTTGCCAGCATGGTGGCTGCTGCTGCTTCACCCTCGCTGTCGACGAAGTTGGCGACCGGTGATCCGTTGTTCGTGATGAACCCTGCAAGAATGCTGAACTCGCCACCGGGTTCAAGACGCGCCACGCCCGACCACTGTCCGGTCTGCGCGACGTAGAGCGCATCGTCGGGCCCAACGGCGAGCGCGCTCATGTTGTGGTCAGGGGTCTTGAGCACCCGCCTCATGAAACCATCGGGCTCGATCTCGAGCAGTGCTGGTGTCGGACTGCCACTCAGACAATAGACCTTGCCTTGCGAGTCCACGGCGATCGAACTCGGGGTTCCGATTCCCCCCGAGGTGCATGGCCCGCCTGCGGGAGGATTCCCATCGTAGTTGTTGAACCCCGTGCCAGCGTACGTCCGAATCGTGCCATCGGTGGCCACTCGGTAGATCTTACAGGCTGACGCATCTGCGATGAAGATGCTCCCGTCGGGACCGACAGCAACAGAGGCTGGATCCTGCAATCGAAACGAGATTGCGGGCGACCCTTCCGTAAAGACGGCGGTCGTGTCCTGCCTCAGACCTGCCACCACTTGTACGGTGCCCAACGGCGTGACCCTGAATACTCGATCCAGTGCCCTGGCGATAACAACGACGAGCGTTCCAGCTGCGTCGAGCGCGATTCCACCGCTGCCCGCCGTTGCAGGCAGCGCGATCGCTGTGGCGGAGTTGCCGTCAGCCACGGGACCGGCACCTCCGCCTGCTACTTGCTCCACGCGCAGATCGGGAGTCACGCGCCGCACGACGAAGCCGGAGCCCGAAAGCCCGTCCACATAGTAGATGGTACCGTCGGCGGCGATTGCGAGGCTCATCGGACTGATCGCGGTCGCCGCTGCGGTTTTCAGGGTTCCCGGAGGCCTGAGTTCCGGGAAGTCGTTGGATGATTCTCCGCTTCCCGCGTATTTCTTGATCACCGGGAACCGCGCGCGCCCGAACCGCGTGCTGCCATCCCCGCGGTAGAGCGTGCCGTTCCCGGTCGGGTCGTAGACGTGGTGCGGGGTGATCGTCCAATGCCCCAATCCAACAGCGGCCAGGCTGGGGGCACCCACGCTGACGATCTGCGTCCGCCACTCGATCCGGCCAGTGGCGCGATCACCCCCGACGGTCACGCTGCTGGCGCCGCCGGTTCGCGCGGCGTTGTTCCAGCTCCCGCCCGAGACCGACGTGAAAGCGTAGCGTTGCTGCCATTCATAGCCGACACGCACCGCCGCTGGCACATTGCCCACCACGGCCCTGCCATAGGCATCGGTGCCGTCCCAGTCTTCGAACGGCCAGCTGAGGTTGATCGTGAGCGAGTTGTCGGATCGCAGATAGTCGCGCGTGAACCTTCGCCCAGCCACGTCGATGATCACGTGGATCTTCTGCAGCTCCGTCGGGACGGTCGTACCCGTGAGTGGGACGCGGATCGACCGAAGCGCAAGATCGTCCTGCTGCCGGCTGCTGCGATAGTGGAGCGAGAATGGCGTTCCAGCGATCGGGATCGCCTCTCCCAGCACACGGTTCTCGTTCTCGATGACGCAGCCGCAGGTGTTCGACGGATCGCCGACGAGCGCGGCCCCGGATATCGCGACTTGCGTGGGCGGTTCTGTGGCGCCCGGTGCGGAGCCGACGTTGTAGTTGAAGTCATGCCCAGAGAAGTGATCGACGCGCATCCGCCAGAGCACGTCCCCCACCTGGAACGTCCCGCCGAGCTTGGTGCGCTCGGCCAGGTCGACGTTGAGTAGGCTGTCCGCCACGCCATCATTGTTGGAGTCGAGCGCGGCGACGCCGGACGAGATCGACAGGACTTTGACCACCCGGCCGTCTTCATTGGCGATCCACTTCCCCGTCCGGGGGTCGTAGTATCCCGATGGCACCGTAGTGCCCACCGGGGTCCCCATGAAGTCCTTCACGTAGGACGAGATCGGGGCCGAGAACGTGACTCTGGGTCGCAGCGCGGCCGGTGAGCCGTTGGTGAGCTGGGCCTTCCAGATGTCGTCGGCTTCCTTGAGCGACATGTCGACGCAGTAGGTGTATGCCGTCGTGGCAGGGAGCTGGCCCGGCATCGCCTCATCGCCATTCGAGCCGACCGTGAACTCCCTCAGTTTGATGTTGTATGCCGCGAGCGGAGCCTGCGTGACTCCGCCGTCGGGGGTGATGCTCGCCGTGGCACCACTCGGCACGTAGAGCCACAGCCGGCGGTCGCCGTTCAGGTCGCTCTCGAACCGGCTGGTGACCATCGTGGGAGCCGCGGTGCTCACCGGCAGCAATCTCGTGCTCTCGCCCAGCAGGGCGATATCGTCCAGCTGCGTGTAGTCCAGCGGTCGTGGCGTGACCTGCCGTTGGGCTTCCAGGTAGTCCGCCTTCGTGAACCGGAGGATCAGCTGTTGTCCACCGTTCACCGCCAGGTCGAAGCGACCATCCGCTCGGCTCTCGGTCTGGCCGTACTCCGGGTGCCCGAGCACGCGAACGATGGCCTTCGGCAGCGGCCCGAGATCGCGCGACACGAGTCGGCCGCGGATCACCGCCGCTCGCGTGCCCTTGATCGAATCTGGAATGGCGTTCGACTGAACGGGTGTTCCGGCACCACTGAAGAGAAATGCGATGTTGTCGCGGAACGCGGTGGGCTCCACCGCGGCGAACTGGGGCTGATCGATCGAAGCACCGATGACGTTGACGTCGGCACTCGCGCGGTTCACAAAACGCTTGAAGCTCGTCTCTCGACCCATAGCATCTCGTGCGCGGAAGAGAATGCCGTTCGAGCCCATCTCGAGGTCAACGTTCTGCGAGAACCTGCCCGACGAATCGGTCGCGATCACCACGCCGTCGACGGTCATGGTCGTGACACTCGTGTCGCTCCATGCCCCGCTCACGGTGACCGAGGCCGAGGTGACGACCGGCGGCACCAGCGGCGGGTAGTCGACGGTCAGCACCGGCGCCTGCGTGTCGCGGATCACGTGCCTCGTCACCGTGCTCGTGTAGCCCGCCCGGTCGGTCGCCCTGACCGAAAACGTGTAGAGCCCGTCCACCGGCAGTGGCTTCGCCACGGTGAAGCCGGAGT
>JANMAX010000345.1:0-3831 GCA_031360075.1 bacterium
CAGACGCTGCTGGCGCGCGAGACCGATGTGCCGCTGGCGGGTGACTTCCTGTGGGTGCCGGAACGCTCGGACGTGCCGACGTGGCAGTACCTGCGGGACACCATCCTCGTGTTGGGGCAGGTGGCCACCGTGGTGATCGCCGTCCGGCGCTGAGCCTGGAGCCGCCGCGGGCGCGCCCACAGCGGCTGCAAGTCGCGTTCAGAGCGGGGTTTGACCCTGCGAATCACGCTCCCTTACGCTCGTCCGCTATGTCCATGCCCTCCACGGCGATCTCGGCGGATTTCATGCGGCGGCATGCCGCACGTGTGTTCCTGCAAGCGGCCGTTGTCGCGGTCGTCGCGGGGCTCCTGAGCTTGCTGATCCCGAACCGCTACTCCGCGAGCACCGTGTTGCTGCCGCCCAACCAGTCGTCGGATCTGGGTGGGTTGATGTCCGGGGCCGGCGGAGGCGCGCTCCTGTCCCGTGCATTTGGCCTCGACGCGCAGGGGCAGACCGACCTCTATCTGGGCGTGCTGAGAAGCACCAACGTCAATCGACTGCTCGTGACGCGCTTCGGGCTCCAGAACGTCTACCGCGAGAAGGACATCGAGAAGACCGGACGTAAGCTCAAGGAACACACCGGCATCTCGCTCACCAACGAAGGCTTTGTAAAGATCACGGTCACGGAGCGGGACCGCAAGCTCGCGGCCGATCTCGCAAACGCCTACGCTGAGGAACTCGACCTGTTCCTGCGCCTCAACACCAACACCAGCGCCCGGCACCGGCGCGAATTCATGGACCTGCGGCTGACCGAGACGGAGCGGAGGCTGGCCGCAGTCGAGGACTCGCTTCGTGACTACCAGACGCGCTCCAGGCTGCCGCTGCTCGGGACGGAGGCCGCTGCCGCTTCGAGTGCGGCCGCCGAACTGCTGGCGCAAAAGGTGCAGCGCGAGATCGAACTGGGCACGCTCCAGCGCGTCAGCACGGGCGTCAGCCCCCGCATCCAACAGTTGAGTGAGGAGGTCAGCCAGATCGACAAGCAGCTTGGACGGATCCCGCCGGCCACCACCGAGATCGCACGATTGCTGCGCAACGCGAAGATCCAGGAGCGGATCCTCCTGGTCCTCACGGAGGAGCGCGAACGGGCGCGTCTGCTCGAACTCAAGACCATGGGCAGCATCGACATCGTCGATCGCGCCGAGCCGCCCCTCCAGAAGAGCCAGCCGCGCCGGAGCCTGATGGTGGTCGGAGCATTCGGGTTGGCCCTGGCGGTGAGCTTCGTGCTGGCCCGGTTGCGCGAGCCTGCGCCGCTCGAGAGCTGATTTCCATGGCGGCTGATCAGGCCTGGCGTCGGGTTGCTGCGGTTCCGCGGTGGCCTGAACTGACGCTCGCGGCGGCAGTGCTCGCGGTCGTGCTCCTCGCCGCACTGGTTCCCATGCCGCTCCTCGTGCTCGTGATCGGCACCGCCGTCGTGTCCGTGCTCGTGCGCCGGCCCTTCCTGCTCACCGCGGCACTTGTTGTCCTGATGGGCAGTGTCAAGGTGAACTACTACTTCGGATTCTTCACGCTCTTCCCTGAGTACATCGTGCTTGCGACCGCGATCGGTTTGGGTTTTTTCGTGTGGCTGGGCCAGCCACGCTGGCCGGTCGAGCGCGAACTGGCGCTACTATTCGGAGCATGGATCCTCGCAGGGCTGCTGTCGGCACCGTTCGCGATGTCGGTCTCGAAAGTCCTTGCGCGCGTGATGCTCATGGGAATGGCGCTTGCGACCTTGTTCACTGTGCTCTACACCGTCGACACCCGGCGCCGGCTCTGGCGCGCGGTCGCGCTGTGGGAGGTCGTGGTCACGCTGTACGCCGCGTTCGGCATCGTGCAGATGGTTGGCATTGCGACCGGGTTCGATACCACGCTGCATGCGCTGGAGGGAATCTCGAACCCGGATATCTACCTGGGCGTTGGCGCCCCGGTGCGCCGGAGGATCGGCGATGTTTTCCGTGCGAACTCGATGTTCAATGACCCGAACATCCTCGCCGGGTTCATCGCCGCGGCCATGGTCGCGATGCTGGCGCTGCGATTGCACCACGCCGAGACTGGACGGCGGGGTCGTGCGAGAGCCGAACTGATCGCACTGTGCATCCTGGGGGTAGGGCTTTTCCTCACTCAGTCCCGCAGCGGCGCCTTGGCGCTGTTAGCCGGAGCGGCGGTGGTCTTCGCGCACCGGCGGCGCAGCCTCGCGCGCCCCGGTGTTTGGGTCGCGGTCGCGGCCGCGATCGTGGCGATTGGCGGTGTGGCAGTGCTCATCGGCGTCGATCCTACGCTACTGCTGACGCGCTTCGCCGGCATCGGGGACACCACGGACGGTTCGAACCGGCAGCACCTCGAGGTCTTCATCTATGGATTGCAGTTGCTGGCGCGGTTCCCACTGACCGGAGTCGGCCTTGGCAACTTCGGCCTGTATTACGGATCGGAGCGCGATGCCTGGTTCGCGAACATGATGTCCCACAGTGCGCCACTGAGTGCTTTCGCCGAGTCGGGACTCCCGGGTGGAATTGCGTTCGTGGCGCTGTGGGGTTGGATCGTAAGTCGCGTCGCGCGCGCGCGCGCCGCGCCGGCCGACGCCGCAGGAGAGGCGCTTCGCGTGGCGATGCTGGCGAGTCTCGTGGCGTTGCTGGTGGCCAATCTATTCTACGACTACCTGATGCGGACGTTCGTCTGGGTGATCGTCGGGCTCGCGATTGCCACCGTGCGGCTCATCACCCCAAGCCGTGAAGAGCGGAGCGCGATGTGATCGTCGTCTACGACCTGCGCTATGCGTCCGACCACTTCCCTGGCATCGGCGCACATGCGCACGCGCTGCTTGTTGCGTTGCTCGCCGCCGACGACACGACGCGCTTCCGCGTGCTGTGGCGTCCGGGTGAGCGAGTGACGCGCTTCGATCCGGCGGCGATTGCGTGCCAGCCGCGCGTCGAGTGGCACGAGTCCCTCGCGCCCGCGCTGGGATTCTCTGCGCCGTTCACGACTGGCGCATGGCTGCGACGCTTGGGCGGTGACGTCTACCTGAGCCCGTTCTACCTGCAGCCCGTCCGGGCCGGCATGCCGGTCGTGCTCACCCTTCACGACGTGATGCACCTGGCGCCCGGGGTTAGCTCGCCGTGGAGCGTTCGCTGGCGGTTCGCACTGGCACTCGCTGCGGCGCGAAGCGCCGATGCGGTGATCACCTCAAGCCGGTTCTCGCGCGACGAGATCATGCGTCGTGCTGGCCTGAGCCCTGCGCGCGTGCACGTGGTTCCGCTCGGTGTGCCCGCCTCGTGTCCGGCGCCTGCCCAGCGGCCGGCCGGCATGCTGGACGGCCCCTTCACACTGACCGTGGGGGGCAACCGTCCGCACAAGAACCTCGCCACGCTCGCGCGAGTCTGGCGTGCGTTCGGTGCTGACGCACCGCTCTCGCTGGTCTCGGTCGGTCCCGTCGACGCGCGCTTCCCCACGCTCGCATCGCTCGGGGCGGGCTCGCGCGCGGTGGCACTCGGGGCGGTTGCCCCCGCGGAGCTCGAGTGGCTCTATTCTCAGGCGGTTATGTTGTTGTTCCCCACCTGCTACGAAGGCTTCGGCCTGCCACTGGTCGAAGCCGCCGCCCGCGGACTGCCGGTGATCGCGAGCGACATCCCCGCGCTGCGCGAGATCGGCGAGGGTGTCGCGCGCTTCGTGCCGCCCGGAGACGTTGCGGCATGGGCTGTCGCAGTCCGCACGCTCGCGGCCGATGATGCCGGGCGCGATGCGATGCGCGCGGCGGGCATCGTGCGCGCAGGCACGTTCGGCTATGACCGATGCGCGCGGGCCGTCCGAGCGATCGTG
>JANMAX010000367.1:0-1630 GCA_031360075.1 bacterium
TTCCGTGCGCACAGCAGTCCGGGCGAATCCGAAGCCTAAGCCCAAGCCCAAGCCTAGCCCCAAGGCGGCCGCGAAAGCGAAGCCCGCCTCCGGGCCAAGCGGTCCCAAGGACTGGCGCGAGCAGACCCTCGCCCACATGCGGGCGCTGATCCTCGAAGCCGATCCCCGCATGATCGAGGAGCAGAAGTGGCGCAAGCCATCGAATGGCATGAAGGGGATCCCGGTCTGGTCGCATGACGGAATCGTCTGCACCGGGGAGACCTACAAGCAGGTCGTGAAGCTCACGTTCGCCCGGGGAGCCAGCATCGGGGACCCCTCGGGTCTCTTCAATTCCAGCCTCGAAGGCAACACGCGCCGGGCGATCGATATCCGCGAAGGCGAAGCCGTGAACCCGCGCGCATTCAAGGCGCTGGTCAAGGCCGCGGTGGCCGAGAACGGCTCAGTGTCGAAGCGACGCTAGAGTCTGGCTGCAATTTCCCTGGAGCTTCCCCTATGTCCAAGACCGCCCGCAGCGCGTTCGTCATCGATCACAAGGAGGGCCAGCCCGCGAAGTGGGAGGGTGGCCAGATGGGGCACAACCGGTTCGAGAAGACGTTCACCGGTGAGCTCGCGGGGAACAGCGTCGTCGAAGCCGTGATGTTGATGCCGGCGGATGGATTGCCCGCGGTGTATGTCGGGATCGAGCGGTTCGATTGCACGCTCGAGGGACGGGCGGGCACGTTCCTGCTGCTGCACTCCGCCATCATGCAGGGCGAGCGGCGCGAAGGAACGTGGAATATTGTCGCGGGATCCGGCACGGGCGCGCTCTCAGGAATCCGCGGCTCCGGCGAGATCCTGCCGAATCACGAATTCACCTTGAGCTACGAACTCGACTAGCTCCGCGCGTTTGCGCTAGGCCTGCGGGGCCGTCCCGCGTGGAGCGACGGCACGCGTTTCCAGCACGCGTTGCACTTCCGCGTAACGCACGCCGAGCGCCTGCAGCGCCACCATCACGTGGTAGACGAGATCGGCGGCCTCCTCGGTGTCGCGCGTCACATCATTCGTGGCGGCGGCGGCGATCAGTTCAGCGGTTTCCTCGCCCAGTTTCTTGAGGCGCAGGTTGGTGTCGCCAAGCAGGCGTCGCGTGTAGCTCGGCGGCGCGCCCGGTGCTACGGCGTCCGTCGCGCGCTCGTGGATGCGCAGGTCCAACGCCGTCACGGCATCGGATGAAAGTGCCGCGTCGCCGAAGCACGAGACGGCATTCGTGTGGCAGGCCGGGCCGGCCGGTGTCACGCGCGCGAGCACGGCATCGCCATCGCAGTCACTCGCCAGCTCCACGACGCGCTGGGTGTTGCCGCTGGTCGCCCCCTTGTGCCACAGCCCGCGCGTGCGCGAGCGGTAGTGCATCTGGCCAGAGGCGAGCGTGTGTTCGAGCGCCTCGCGGTCGGCATGCGCGACCATCAGCACCACGCCGGTGCGCGCATCTTGCGTGACCACGGTGACGAGGCCGCCACCCTTGGTGAAGTCGAGTTTGTCGTGGTCAATCATGCTGACTCCTTAAATGCCGCGCGCGCGGCGTTCGCAAGCGAGGCGTTGGTGGCGATGGCGCTGCGCCCATTGGGGCCCGGCACGCCGTCCCAATCGGTGAACA
>JANMAX010000027.1:0-1635 GCA_031360075.1 bacterium
GTGCCGGTGGCGGCCGCGCGTCCCGAGACGCGGCTCGTGTACGTGGGTGATGGGCCGCAGCGCGCCGAATTGGAGGCGGCGGTGGCGCGCGCCGGACTCACGGGCCGCGTGCACCTGGCCGGTCTGCGTCGCGATGTGCCCGAACTGTTGCGCGCGTTCGACGTGTTCGCGCTCGCCTCACACTGGGAGGGATTGCCGCGCGTCTTCCCGCAGGCCATGGCCGCCGGCATGCCGATCGTGGCGACGCTGGTGGATGGCGCGCCCGACGCGATCACGCCGGGTGAGAACGGCTGGCTCGTGGCCGTCGGCGACATGGCAGCGATGGCCGATCGTCTGGGCGCGCTTGCGGCCGACCCCGCATCCGCACGCGCGATGGGAGCGGCGGGCCTCGCGCGCGTCGACGAGTTCGATGCGCGCCGGATGGTGGCCGCACTCACCGAGCTCTACCGGCAACTGGCCGCGACCGTGCACGTCTCGTGAGAGCCGCGTACCCGCTCGTGGGAGCCGTGGCGCTGCTGCTGCTGGCCGGCATGGCGATGGCCCCGTCGCCGACCGCCAAGAAACTGATCGAGTTCGGCTGGGACGAGCCCGACCCGCGGTTCATGCGCGAGCACATCCGTGAGATGCAGGCGAGCCCGTTCGATGGCTGCGTGTTCCACGCCGACTACCGTACCGCGGCCGGCGACAGCGGCAGCTTCACGTGGAAGTTGTGGGGGCAGCGGCGCTTCACTGCGCGCGACCTCGCTGCGGCGGGCGCCGACCTACGCGCCACGAACTTTGGCCGCTTCCGCGAGAACTTCCTGCGCGTCAACGAGACGCCCGGCAACCTCGACTGGTTCAAGGACCACAGCGCTGTCATGGCGAACCTCGAACTGGCCGCCCGGCTGGCGAAGCAGTCGGGTGGCCCGGGCATCCTGTTCGATATCGAGCCTTACCAGGGCAAGTTGTGGGACTTCGCGGTTCAGGCTCGCGTGCACCCGCACACTCCGGCGCGCACGTGGGCCGTGCTCGCCGCGCAAGTGCGCCGGCGCGGTGCCGAGGCCATGCGCGCACTTGAACGCGGCTATCCCGGGCTGACGGTGTTCCTGTCGCTCGGGTACTCGTGGCCGCTCGAGGCGAGCCGCGGCGACGTGCGTGCACTCGACCGGACCGACTGCGGGCTGTTGGCGCCGTTCCTGGACGGCATGATCTCGGTCGCCAGCGAGCGCGTCGTGCTGGTCGACGGCCACGAGTTGTCGTACTCCTACCGCGAGCCGGCGCGCTTCGCGGCCAAGGCCGACAGCATGCGGCACGGCGCGTTGCGCATGACGGCGCAGCCGGGGCGCTATTCCCAGCGGCTCTCGGTCGGATTCGGGGTCTGGCTCGACAACGACTGGCGCAAGTGGGGCTGGAACACCGAGGACCCGGCGAAGAACTACTTCACGCCAGCCGCGTTCGCCGTCTCGGTACAAGCGGCGTTCGACCACGCCGATCGCTATGTGTGGATCTACTCGGAGACCCCTCGCTGGTGGACCGCGAGCGGCGGCCCGCGAGCGTTGCCCGCGGCTTACGACTCGGTGCTCCGGCACATCCGCCGCTGAACGGGGCGACGGACTCCCCCGAGCAGGGGACTTCGCGCGCACGGAAGAGACGGAC
>JANMAX010000057.1:0-2109 GCA_031360075.1 bacterium
CTCAGACATTGTTGTGCATGGCTGAGCGCGGGCTCTGTCGGTGGGATAGTTCCGCTGATGCCGGGCGGGCTGCCATAGCGGCCTACGATGAGATTGGTGCCCGGCTTCAGTCGGCGTATGTCACCCGCTCCGTGGCCGTGACCCTTTGGAAGCAGGGAAAGCTCGCTGATGCATTGGCGCTTATCCAACAGACTGTCCCGCTGCTAAGCGCTAGCAATCATGTGTTTCATCTTCAGTACGTTTCTCTGCTCCACGGATTGATTCAACTCCATCGCGGTGAGATCGCGCTTGCGGTGGCCAGATTCACCGAGGCCAAGGGCGCTGATGGGCGACTCGCCGAATCCCGCCCCGAGCTCCTTCGCCTCGAGTACCTCGGCGACGTCGAGCTCGAGCAGGGCCACGCCGAAGCCGCGCTCAAGCGCTATGACGAAGTCCTCCCGCATGCACTCGCGCTGATCCCCCGAGGTGACGTCGTCGCCGAACTGCGCCGTCGCCGAGCCGAGTGCTTCTTCTTGCTCGCCCGCGCGCCGGAGGCGCACGACGAAGCCAAAGCCGCACTCGAACTCTGCCTCGAGCTGGGCGATCGCTACGAAGAAGCCGCCACCTACCGCACGCTGGCACTTGCGGCGGCGGCACTTGGCAAGCACGACGAAGCCAAGAAGCAGTTCGATCATGGCTTCGCCATGTACGACGACATCGAGACGCCCTACGAGTGGGGCAAGCTGTGGATGTCCTACGGCGACTGGCTCGCCGGCGAGCATGCGGGCGCCTACGCGAGCCTCGACGGCGCGCGCGAAGCCTACCGCGCGGCGCGTGATCACTTCGAGCACATGGGCGCTGAACTGAAACTCACGCAGGCCCGCGAGCGCTTGGCACAACTCGAGCACCGCCTGCGTGAAGAAGGCGGCGACGAGTTCGCGGTGCACGAGAAGCCGCGCCCGCGCCGCCGCCCCAGCCTGAACCGCGACCTGCAGCGCAAGGTGCAGTGGGCGCACGACACGTTCGGGCTGGTCACGCGCCACCGGCCGCTCATCGACCTGCTCGATCAAGTGGCGCGCGTCGCGGTCAGCGACATCCCGGTGCTGGTGCTGGGCGAATCGGGCACGGGCAAAGAACTCATCGCGCGCGGTGTGCACGCGCTCTCGGGCCGCACGGGCTCGCTGGTCGAGGTCAACTGCAGCGCGGTGCCGGCCACCATGATGGAGTCGGAGTTCTTCGGCTCGGTGCAGGGCTCCTACACGGGCTCCACGCGCGATCGCGCGGGCCTGTTCGAGGAAGCGCATGACGGCAGCATCTTCATGGACGAGATGGGCGAGATGCCGGTGGACCTGCAGTCCAAGCTGCTGCGCTTCCTGGAGACCGGCGAGGTGCGCCGCATCGGCGCCAACACCAGCAAGCTGGTCGACGCCCGGCTCATCGCGGCCACCAACCGCGAGGCGGCGCGCATGCAAGCGGGCGACGGCTTCCGCCAGGACCTGTATTACCGGTTGGCACACGCAGTTTTCACCCTGCCGCCGCTGCGCTCGCGCGGTGACGACGTGGCGCTGCTGGTGGACCACTTCCTCGAAACGTACTGCGCCAGCGAGCGCAAGCGCGTGCAACTGTCGCGCGCCGCCCACGAACGCCTGGTGCGCTACTCGTGGCCCGGTAACGTGCGGCAATTGCGCTCGTTGATCCAGCGGCTGGTGGTGCAGGCGTCCGAGGGCCACACGGTCACGCCGCGCGACATCCCGCTGGCGGACTCGGGCGACGCCCCCAAGAACTTCATCGAGGAGATGGAGGGCCAGGAGAAGTCCCGGATCCTCGAGGCGCTCGAAAAAACCCATTACGTGAAGGCCGACGCGGCTCGTATACTCCGCATGTCGCGCACGACTCTTCTCGGGAAGATGAAGCGCTACCAGATCTCGGGGTAGCCAGGCACTGGGTCGCAGGACTTGCCTCCGACCGGCCCTGCCGTGCTCCCCGACCCGCGCCGCCGCTCGCTCCGGCGGCGTTGGCATTTCACGTCGGTGCGCCCGCAGACCCCAAGTCCTTGCCGGCTAGGCGGCTAGCCCGGCGATCGGTCGAGATCGCCGGGCGCCGCCGCGCCGCCACACCGCTATGCGTCTG
>JANMAX010000107.1:0-8866 GCA_031360075.1 bacterium
GAAGCTACTCGAAGAAGCGGTGTCGGAGCTGCGCGGCGAGGCCGAGACGGTGGCACCCGAGCCACGCCTGCTCACCGACTGGAGCGCTTACCTGCCGGACGACTACGTGCCGGACGAGCACGAGAAACTGACGCTCTACCGCCGGCTTGCCGACGCACGCACACCCGAGGCCATCGACGACTTCACCATCGAATTGCGCGACCGCTTCGGCGCACCGCCGTCGGCCGCCGTGGCACTGGTGGAACTCCGCCGCATGCGAGTACTGGGAAGAGGAACCGCCGGAGGCGGTTCAGCTCCCGTGGAAACGCTCAAGGTGTTCCAGGCGGTGGCCGAAGTGACGCTGCGCCGGCCACTGCGGCCCGAGGAGATCAAAGCCGTGGTCACGGGACTCGATTTCCAGGCCGAGTTCTTCAGCGGCCGCGAGTTCGGCCTGCGCGTGCGCGGCGAAGGCATCCTGCTGCTGCACCGGCTGCGTGGCGTCCTGCAGGCGCTCATGAGCGCGGCGGGCGATGGGGGCCCGGCCGGGACGCCGAGCAGCGGCGGACGCGCGGCCGACGGCCGTGTGCATCCGCAACCGGGAACCGCGCCCGCGGGCAAGCGCTGACGTGCGTATGCCCCGAGACGCACACCGCGGCGCACACGAATAGACCGCGCCCACCATGGCCCGCATCGTCCTCACCACGTTCGGCTCGCTCGGCGACCTGCACCCCTACCTCGCACTCGCGCTCGAGCTCAAGCGTCGTGGCCATGTGCCGGTCGTCGCGACGCACAGCCTGTATCGCAGCCGGGCCGAGTCCATGGGGCTCGAGTTCGTGCCGGTACGCCCGCAGTACGAACAGTTCGGCGACATCCTCGAGATCATGCGCGAAGCCATGGACGAGCGCCGCGGCAGCGAAGTGGTGCTCAAGAAACTCGTGTTGCCCTACCTGCGCGAGTCGCGCGACGACCTGCTCGCGGCGGCACAGGGCGCCGATCTGGTGGTGGATCACGTGCTGACGTTCCCCGCGCCCTTGGTGTGCGAAGCGCTGGGCATCCGGCGCGTCTCGACCGCGCTGCAGCCGATGGCGATGTTCTCAGCGCATGACCCGCCGTTGTTCCCGGCCGCTCCGTGGATGTCCGCGCTCCGCCGGTTCGGCCCCGCACCGTGGCGCGCGTTCTGGAACCTCGGACGCTTCGCCACGCGGTCCTGGTTCCGCGACATCGATGCCATGCGCCGCGAGATGAGCCTGCCACCGCGGCGTGACCATCCCGTGTTCGATGGCGCCTCCGCCGACCTGCATCTGGTGCTGTTCTCGCGCGAACTCATGACGCCGCAATCCGACTGGCCGGCGAGTGCGGTGCAGCCGGGGTTCCCCATCCACGATCGCGGCGAGGCCGGCGATGGCATGCCCCCTGCACTGGCGCGCTGGCTCGATGCCGGCACGCCACCGTTGGTGTTCACGCTCGGGTCATCGGCGGTGTTCACCGCCGGGACGTTCTACGACGACGCTGCGGCCGCCGCACGCGCACTGGGTCGGCGCGCGGTGCTGCTCACCGGACTCGACGGCCTCAACCCGGTGAGTGGCGTGCCGTCGCTGGACTCGGCACCGCCCGGTGAGCCGGTCGTGGCAGTGCCCTATGCGCCACACTCGGAGGTCATGCCGCGCGGTTGCGCGGTGATCCATCAGGGCGGCGTCGGCACGACCGCGCAGGCCATGCGGTCCGGCCGGCCCATGCTGGTGGTGCCGTTCAGCCACGACCAGCCCGACAACGCCATGCGCTGCGCGCGGCTCGGCATCGCGCGCGTACTGCCGCGTAAGCGCATCAGCGCCGATGCGTTCGTGCGCGAACTGTCGGCGCTGCTCGCCGATCAACATGCCGCCGGACAGGCGGCCCGGGTCGCCGCACGCATGCGCACGGAGCCCGGCGCCGCCGGCGCCGTGGACGCCATCGAGGCGCTGCTGACACGGGGCCGCAAGTAGCGGCCCGCGCGAGCAGACGGCAGGCTCCTTGCGGGAACCGTCATGCGTTGGCCCGGGCGAGTCGGACTCCCGCCGCCCTTGCCCATGCCCGGCGGCCCCTCTAACCTGACGTGGCGTAGCATCGTCCAGCCCCGCCCACGAAAGGACTCACCCGTGAAGCACAAGCCGCTCGCCGCAGCGCTGGCGCTGCCGATGGCCTTCGCCCTCGCGCTGCTCGCGACCGCCGGTTGCGCGCCGCAGGAACCCGCGCTCATCCAAGCCGGCAGCCAGAAGGTGACTGCCGACGACTTCAACCGCGCCGGCCGTGGCGCGCAAGGCCAGTACACCGGTCCGCCCGAGCGGGTGAAGGCACAGCTCAGCGAGGACCTCCTGAGTCGCGCGCTGATGCTCGAGATGGCGCACCAGCTGGGTCATGAGGATGCGCCGGTGGTGAAGAACACCGAGCGCGACCAGCTGCGCCGCGCGCTCATCCAGGCGCTCTACTTCCAGATGGCCTCGCCCGCGCAGCGCGTCTCAGAGGCCGAGGCGCTGGCCTTGTACGAAGCGCGCAAGTTCCAGGCAGGAGTCTCGATGATCTACACGTCGTCGCGCGAGTCGTCGCTGGGAGCCAAGGCCAGACTCGCCGCGGGTGAACCGTTCGAGCAGGTGTCGCAATCGCTGAGTCTGCCGGGCTTGCTGCCGCCCGACGGCAACATGGGCATGATCGCGCCGGGCTCGCTGCCCGACCCGCTCGACGGCGCGGTGCGCTCGCTGCCGGTGGGCGAGATCGGCGGGCCCTACCAGACGCGCGAAGGCTGGTTCCTGGTCAAGATCACGCAACGCGTGCCGCGCGAGCAGGGCACCTACGAAGCGCTCCGCGCCGGCATGTACGACCTCGCCCGGCAGCGCAAGCAGCGTGCGGCCTTCAATCGCACCTATCAGGACATGAAGGATGCGTGGCACTTCGCGCTCGCCCCTGGCGGCTCCCAGCTGCTGTTCCGGGTCATGTCGCCGGTGGCCCCGATCCAGCCCTCGGCCGAGCAACAGAAGACGCTGCTGGCCACCTACGATGGCGGCCAGTACACGCTGCGGGACGCGTTCGACGACATGCGGGACGCCAACGTCCAGCGTCCGCCGGCGCAGGTGTTGCCCGCGCTCGAGATCTGGATCGAGCAGCAGGTCATGACGCGTGTGGCGGAACTCGAGGCTCGCCGCCGTCATCTGGACGAGACCCCGGAGATCATCGCGCAGGTGCGTGCGAAGCGTGAGGAGCTGCTGTTGGAAGGCATCTACCAGGGCGCCGTCGCCGCCGTGCCGCCGCCCGGGCCCGAACTCGTGCGCATGGCGTGGGAACAGGTGAAGGACCGTTACACCCGGCTGATCGAAGCCCAGGTCACCATCGCGGTGGCGGCGGACACCGCCACCGTGGCGAAGCTGGTCCGGCAGGGTGCGCAGACGCGCCCGCTGGCCGAAGCCGCGAGTCAGGTGGACCCGGCGATCACCGTGAGCGAGACCACGGTCAAGTACCCCACTGACGATCCGCAATGGTCCTCACTGCAGGCGATGTTCACGCAGATGCAGCCCGGGGCGTGGTTCGGCCCCGAGCCCACGGCCGGCGGCTATCGCGTGCTCCAACTCGTGAGCAAGAGCGTGCAGCAGCAAGCATTCGAGGACCTGCCCGAGGCCGTTCGGCAGAACATCGCCGGCAGCGCTGCCGATCTGGCGCGCGAATCGCGCTTCAGGGTGTTCCGCGACTCACTCGTGCAGGTGTATCACCCGGTCGTGAACCAGCAGGCCATCGCCAAGCTGGCGTGGCCGCCGCGCCCGACGCTCGACGTCGGCCGCTGAGCACACCCGGCCCCCCAAGCAGACCGCGCGAAACGCCGCCCGGAGGACATCCCGGGCGGCGTTCCGCCATTCCACGGCGCGCGACCTGACGGACCGTGCGTTCATCGCAACTTGCGTCGCACCTCGGCGGCCCGCCGCTCGCTCGCTTCGACGCGCGTGCCGTCCTTCAGGCGCAGCACGAGCACGCCGTCTTCGGCGCCATAGCTCTCGATGGCGCTCATGTTGACGAGCGCACCGCGGTGCACGCGCACGAACTGGCCCTCGGGCAAGCGGTCCTCGAGCTCCTGCAGCGTGTAATCGACCAGGAACTCCTTGCCCTCGGATTTCGCCAGCACCAGCCGGTCGCGCGAGAACACGATGGGCACCTGCGAGAGGTCGAGCAGTTTGACCTCGCGCCGGTGACGGACCGGAAGCCGCATGAGCCGCGTGGCGTTGGACGCCAGCGGTTCGGCCGCCAGCGCCGTGCGCACCGCCGCGGCGTTGCCCGAGCGCTTGGCCCCCATCTGGGCCTCGCGCGTCACGCGTTGCACGGTCTCGGCCAGCCGTTCGCGGCGGATCGGCTTCAGCACGTAGTCGAGTGCCGCCAGCTCGAACGCCTCGACCGCATGCTGGTCGAACGCCGTCACGAACACGATGATGGGCGCGTCGTCCCCTTTGAGGTGCCGGGCCACCTCGAGACCGGAGAGGTCGGGCATGTGGATGTCGAGGAACGCGGCATCCGGTTTGGTGCGCGCGATCAGGGCCAGCGCTTCGCCGCCGCCCTTCGCCACACCCGCCACTTCGACGTGCTCGTGCTCGGACAGCAGCTTTTCGAGGAACTGCCGCGCCCGAGGCTCGTCGTCGGCGATCACCACTCGCAACCGTTCGTCCATCGTCACTCGCTTCCTCCGGTCGGGATGGGCCATGCCATGTGGACGGTGAATCCGCCGTCCTCGCCGGACGCGGCCTGTACGCGCGCGTTCGGACCGGCAAAGTGCCGGACGCGCTGTTCGAGGTTCTCGAGACCCACGCCAAGCCCTGGCATGCCGTTCCCGTGCGGCACGCCATCGTCGGCGAACTCCAGTACGAACCAGCCGTCGGCAAGTTTCGCGTCGAGCGTCATCCGCAACGATGTCTCACCCGGCGTGATGCCGTATTTGAGGCTGTTCTCCACCAGCGGTTGCAACAACAGCGGCGGCACGCTCGCGGACAGCAGCGCGGGATCGCCACGGTAGCGGAAGTGCAGCGGGTTCTCGTAGCGCTCGCGCGCCACGCCCAGGTAGTCCTCGACGAACGCGATTTCGTCGCTCAGCAGCGCGGCCTGGCGCTTCCCGGCCTCGACCGTGTAGCGCAGCATGTCCGCCAGCCGCCCGGTGAACCGCGAAGCCGCCATCGGGTCGGTCTCGATCAGATAGGCCAGTGCATTCAGGGCGTTGAAGAGGAAATGCGGCTGGACCTGCGCTTGCAGCGCGCGCAGCTCGGCGCGCGTCGCCGCCGCACGCTCGGCGGTGAGCCGCAGATTGTCGAGCCGCACCCCGGCCTGGGTCAGCAACGCCACGATCGGGCCGCGTGCGAAGTCGGGCACTTTCTCGGGCTCGGCCAGCACCGGCGGGGCGTTGTCCTGCCAGCGCACGGCGATTCGCCGGTGCAGCCCGCGTTCGATGCCGCTCTCGACCGCGCCGCGCACTTCAGTGCGGTCGAGCGCCGAAAGCAGGCTGTCGCCTGCCGCATCGAGCGCGGCTCGCAGCGCTTCGGGGTCGCGGCCATAGACGCGCGCGATGGCGCGCTGGACGCGCTCACGCAAGGGTGCGAACGCGAACGCCAGGATGAGCGCGGCCACGACGTTGAACGCCAGCGCCTGCTCGCCGGTGACCGTGGCGAAGAAACGCTGGCCGGTGAACACGATGGCCAGGTAGATCGCGGCGAGCAGCCCGGACAGCAATGCATAGGGCAGCCCGCCGACGATGAGCCGGCGCGGATCGAACAGCACGTCGTCGGCGATCAGGTACGACAACAGGATGGGCGTGCCGAGCCAGACCACGAAAATCAGGGTGAACAGCACGTGCAGGGGCGCGGTCGGCGCGGCCGCGGCCAGCAGCGGCGCCATACGGTCGCCGCCGAAGCCGAGGTTGTTCACCAGCATCACGAGCGCGACCACGATGACGAGCACGCGCTGTCCCACCGTGGGCGACCAGCCCTCCTCGGCGCGGCTGTAGCGCAGCAGCAGCGACATCGCGCCGATGATGGCCGCGGCTCCGGGGTAATACGTGGCCAGCACGACCGGCGGCACGTTGGCCGCACTGCCGTAGTCGATCAGCAGCCCGAGCGGTAGTGCGTAGCTGACCACGGCGAGCCAGAACCACGGATTGCGCAGGCGCGAGCCCTTGCGCCAGCGCGGGCGCGGGAACACCGACATGAAGTGCACGAAGCTCGCGGGATACAGCAGCACGAGCGCGTCGTACACCTGCACGTAGGCCGCGAACGCCCCGCGCTGGTCGACGAGCGTGTAGCGGAACAGCGCGTGCAGCACCGCAAGGCCATCGAGCGTGGCGTACCACAGGAACACCCACGCCGTGCCGAGGTCGGGCCGGCGCCACACCAGCAGGAACGCCACCAGCGGCGCGGCCACGGCCACGGCGATCGGGTAGGCCGAGAGCCGGAAGCGCTCCCACGGTGTCAGGCGGGTGGGCGGGAACGTGGCGCGGCGCTCGCTGCCGTCGCGTTCGAACTCGAGCACGAGCGTGCCGCGCGGCCAGCCATCGGTGGCGAGCCGGGTGCGCACGCTGGAGTCGGCGAGCACGAGGCCATTGAGGCGCAGCAGCCGGTCGCCGGGCTGGAGCGTGCCGAGCGCGGGCGGGCCGATGATGCCTTGCACGACTCCGCCGGCCCCGATACGGGCGCCGAGGCGCGGATATGGGCCGTGCGTGAGGAACCGAGGCAGCGCCACTCCGAAGCCGGCGAGCAGCACGGCCACAGCGAGCAAGCGCCGGAGTCGCACATCAGAGGTCACCCCACCACCTTCCCATAGCGCTACGGGCCGCGCAGCCGGGCACCCACCGATGCGGGCAGCACGGCTCCCAACGCTGCGCATCCGCACCCCGGACCGGACGGCGGGGGCACCGACGCAGCGCCCGTGGGTGCCCTCCGGTGGACCCTCGGGCTGGCGCCGACCGGTGCGGAAGGGCATCTTGGGTGGAGCCTCGGCCCGAGTTCAGCGCATTGCGACGCACGCTCCAGGGCAGGGATCGCGACGGGCTCCGCGTCGGTGTTCGGTGACGGCGCCCGTGGCCGAGCAGGGCACCTCTATGGGCACCGATACACCCGCCGCCCGCCATCAGGAGAACTCCGGTGAAGACACTGGTGAAGTCCATGTGGTCGGGCTGCCTTGCGGCCTCCTGCCTGGGTAGCATGCTGACGCAGACTCCTGCGATCGCCGCGCTGCGCGATGTTCGGGACTACCCTTCCCCGGCGGCCGCCATCGCCGCAGCCGCGGATGGAGACCGGATCTACTTCCCGTCTCCGGGACCCTATGTCGCTCCGCCCGGCGGCTGGCGGATCTCGAAGAGCCTAGAGCTGTTCGGCGATGGCCCCGGCGACGGCACGATCGCGGGGGCCTCGTCGATCGTGCCGGACGCCTCCGGCAACGCATTCGTGCTCGACTCCACCGTGACCCTCGTGAACATAGCGTTGCACGACCTGCTCGTCGTGGGGGCCGCGGGGGCCAAGGGCCGCCGCGCACCGGTCCGGCTCACGCAGTCCGACCTCGGCACGCATACATTGTCCGGACTGCGCATCGAGCGGGTCGAGTTCGTGGCGGTCGCCGGAGACGCGATCCTCCTGGATGGCGGCGCCAGGAACGCGATCATGCAGGTGTCGATCACCGACTGCGAGATCAACAGCGCCGGCGGCAATGGGGTGACCCTGCGCAACACCCCGGTCACTTCGCTGCGGGGTGGATACATACACGATTGCCGGGGATTTGGCCTGTACGGTGAGGCCGCTCTGGGCGTGCGGCTGTTCGGTGTCGCATTCGAGCACAACCAGCTCGAAGGGAGATCAAATGACCAGGATAGTCAGCTGCGTCTCAAGCTCTGCCACGGGTTCACGGTGATCGGCGGACACTTCGAGGAGTTCTCCAGCGTCTCGCGCCCGGCCCGCACGGCCATCACGATCGAGAACTGCCGCGGTGGTCAGCTCTCATCCAATGTGTTCATGAAGAATGCCGCAAGGATTTCCGGCTCGCGCGGCATACTCATTCACGGTGCTTCACAGGATATCGACGTCGGCTCGAACTCCTACTGGAGGGTCGACACGCTGGTCGCGATCCGGTCCGGCGATGGCACGCAGCGTTGCTCCGTGCGTCATCAGAATTCCTTGGACGGCGCGGGCGATTCGCCGACGGTAGCGACAGGCACCGGTTCAGCTGTGGATTTCGTTCGGAGCGGCCTGTCCGGCGACCTCGCGGCCACTTCTCTCCTAACGCCCCCTGGGGAGGGGCTCTATCGCGTGACTGTCGTTCTCACGACGCTGAGCCCTGGGCCCGGACGCATGAACGTGAAGCTGGAATGGAGCGATGGCGCGCCGCGTTCAGCCGAGGTGATCGCCGGCTTCGACCTCTCGGCCCCCGGTGGATCCGCCGACGGTTCCTGCACCGCGTTCCTCGTGGATGGCCGGCCGCTGACACTGCGTACGCGCGGCGCCGGATCGGCCGCGCGATACACCCTGCGAGTGCATATCGAGTGCCTCTAGCGCCGGCGGCAGCGCCGGCCTCCCTTGTGGCGCGTCTGGGGGGCGTCATGTCCCGGAAGCGCAAAAACCCGCCCTCGCAGGGAAGCTCCGGCCCGGCTCGGGCGTATCGGGTGGGCGGCACGCAGGCCAATCGCTATACTGGCCGCGATTCCAACATCGCTCCCCGACCGGCGGCGTGGCCCTGCCGTGCCCGCTGCCATCCGATCCGGAGGACTTCCGTCTTGTCGACCAACGCTCGTCGCGCCACGTGGTTCGCTCTCGTCGTTCTCGTGGCAGTCTCGCTCCCAGCGCTCGCCGCCCCGCCCGCCGGCACCAAGCCCGCGGCGAGCCCGGCCGCCAGCACGCCCGCC
>JANMAX010000324.1:0-10253 GCA_031360075.1 bacterium
CACTAGCCCGGACTTTTCATGAACCGTGAGCCGGGAGGGTCGGGCTACCGGACCTTTGCCGGCCCCGCCGGCGCCGCGCGCAGCAACCGGAGCGCGTTGGCGATCACCAGCAGCGACGCACCCATGTCCGCCGCGATCGCGCTCCACAGCGTGGCACGACCCGCGAATGCGAGCGTCACGAACACAACCTTCACGAGCAGCGAGAACCCGATGTTCTGGCGCATGATCGACACGGTCCGTCGCGAATGTCCGATCAGCCATGGCAGCTTTGCGAGGTCATCGGACATCAGGGCCACGTCGGCCGTCTCGATCGCGGCATCGCTGCCCGCCGCCCCCATCGCGATCCCGAGCGTGGCGGTGGCCATCGCCGGGGCGTCGTTCACGCCATCCCCGATCATCGCCACCGTGCCGTACTGGCTCACCAACTCGCGGACGGCCGTGACCTTGTCGTCGGGCAGCAACTCGGCGCGCACTTCATCGAAGCGGAAGGCCCGGCTCACCGCTTCGGCGGTGCCCCGGTTGTCACCGGTCAGGAGGACGAGACGTTCGACGCCGTGCGCACGGAGTGCTGCGAGTACGGCCGCTGTCCCCGCACGGGGCTTGTCGGCCAATGCGATCACGCCGCAGACATGACGCTCGTTGCCCACGACGACCACCGAACTGCCGAAGCCGGACAAGCGCTCGATCAGCTCGTGCACGGCGGGCTCTTCTTGCCCGCGCTCCTCCAGATAGCGATGGGAGCCCAGCCAGAACTCCCGCCCGGCGATGCGCCCGATCACGCCCTTGCCCGGCAGCAGGATGGCCTCCTCGGCGGCGGCCGCACGGACGCCCTTCTGGGCGGCGTACGCCAGCACGGCGCGCGCCAGTGGGTGCGTGGAGCGGCCCTCCAGCGCCACCGCCCGCTCGAGTAGTTCGAGTTCGGAGTGACCATTCAACGGCACCACGGAGGCCACTTCCATGCGGCCCTCGGTCACGGTCCCGGTCTTGTCGAACGCGATGGCCTTCAACCGAGCGGGAATCTCGAGGAACAGCCCGCCCTTGACCAGCACTCCCGCGCGCGCGGCCGATGCGAGTCCGGCGACGATGCTGACCGGAGTCGAGATCACCAGCGCGCACGGGCATGCGATCACCAGCAGCACCAGCGAACGATAAAACCACACGCCCCAGGAGCCCAGCGAGAGCAGGGGCGGGATGAGCGCGAACGCGAGCGCGAGCAGCATGACCGCGGGCGTGTAGCGGCGCGCGAAGCGATCGACCCATTGTTCGGCGCTGCCCCGCTTGGATTGGGCGTCGCGCACGAGCCGGATGATCTTGGCGAGCGTCGTGTCGCCTGCCGCACGTGAACTGCGGACTTCGAGCGCGCCGTCGCCGTTGATGGTCCCCGCGAACACCTCTCCGCCGGGCTCCTTCAGTACGGGCACGCTCTCGCCCGTGATCGGCGCTTGGTTGACCGCACTGCTGCCGGCCACGACGACGCCATCGAGCGGCAGGCGATCCCCCGGACGCACCACGAAGACCGTACCCACGACCACGGTCTCGATCGGCCGGGTCTCTTCTCCGCCCGCGAGTTTCACGCGTGCGGTGGGCGGGCTCAGGTCCAGCAACGCCGCCACCGCACGCCGGGCACGGCCGATGCTCCACGCCTCGAGCGCCAACGAGAAGGCGAACAGAAACGCGACGCTCGCGGCCTCGAACCAGTCGCCCAGGGCGATCGCCCCGAGGATGGCGACGGCCATGAGCAGGTTCATGTCCGGCTGCAGCCGGACGAGCGAGAACCAGGCCTTGCGGACGACGAACCGCACCCCACACACGATCCCGAGTGCGTACAGCGCCATGGAGGCGAGCGGCACGGTGTGGCTGCCGCCGAGACCTTCGCCCCCCAGTGCCTGCCACGGGCCGCCGGCTAAAGCCGCATGAACGGCGAATCCGGCGATCATGAATGCACCGCTCAGGACCGTGAACAGCGCTCGCTCGCGCCGGTCGTCCTGGATCTGAAGACCGCTCGCGGGCGTGACGGCCAGGACCACCTCCGCCCGCATCCCGGTTCGTGCCACCGCGCCGATGACTGCCGCCGCCGCGATCGGCGCGGCCACCGTCATGGTGCCACCCAGGATGTCGAACGACAGCAGCTCCTCACCGCCGACCACCGGGCCGACCTCGCGGCGCAGGGCAGCCACCTCCTCCGCGCAGTCGAGTCCGTGGACCTTGTATCGCAGCACACCCGATTGTTCGCTCAGTGCTCCTCCCGCTTTCGTGACTGCGAGATCAGATGGCTTCGTCGCCGGATTCCCGGCTCCGGATGCTGATCACGGCTTCGACGTCGGTCACGAACACCTTGCCATCGCCCTTCCGTCCCGTGTGAGCGCCGCGCAGCAGTGCCTCGACAAGGCCATCCGTGTCGGGATCACGGCACAGGACCTCGAGCTTGATCTTGGGCGTGAAGTCGACCGCGTAGTCCGAAGCGTGGTGCGGGTGGCTCTCATCCTTCTCGCGCCCGAAGCCCCTGACGTCCGACACGGTCAGACCTCGCACGTGCACTTCACGAAGTTCGTGCAGCACCCGCGTGAGCAGGAATGGCTGGATATAAGCCTCGACACGCTTCATCGGCGCCTCCTTCATACCTCGGCATCCCGTCGCTCGAGCCAGCGGTACAGGATGGGGAGCAGGAACAACGTGAGCAGCGTGGATGTGACCAGACCGCCGACGACCACCGACGCCAGCGGCCGTTGGATCTCGGAGCCGGGTCCGGTCGCGATCAGCAACGGGATCAGGCCCAATGCGGCCACCAACGCGGTCATGAGCACGGGGCGCAGTCGCAGCTCGCCCCCGCGCACGATGGCGTCTTCCAGGGTGGCGCCTTCGCGCCGGAGTTGGTTGAAGTACGACACCATGACGACGCCGTTCAGCACCGCGACGCCGAACAGCGCGATGAACCCGACCGACGCGGCGACGCTCAGGTTCTGCCCCGAGATGAACAGCCCGATCACACCCCCGATGAGCGCGAACGGGATGTTGAGCACGATGAGCGTCGCGTTCCGCAGCGAGCCGAAGCTCGAGAATAGCAGCAGGAAGATCAGCAGCACGACGAGCGGGACGACGATGGAGAGTCGCGCCATGGCGCGCTGTTGGTTCTCGAACTGGCCGCCCCATGTGACGAAGTACCCGGTCGGCAGGCTTACTTCGCGCCCGACCGCCCGCTGCGCGTCCGCGACGAACGAGCCCATGTCCCGCCCCGTGACGTTACACTCGATGACGATGCGCCGCTGTCCGTTCTCGCGGCTGACCTGAGCCGGACCTTCCTTCACCTGGATGTGAGCCAACTGGCTCAGCGGCACGCGCTGACCGGTCTCGGAGGTGACCAGCAGGTTCTCGAAGTGCGCCGGGTCGGAGCGGACCGCTTCGGGGAACTTGACCACCACGGCGAAGCCGCGCTGGCCTTCGCGAACGATGGTGGCCTCGCTGCCGCCGATGGCGGTCTCGATGATGGACTGGACATCGGAGACGTTGATGCCGTAGCGGGCGATGCGCTCCCGGTCGATGTCCACGTCGAGATACGCCGTTCCGGCAGTGCGCTCGAGGTTCACGTCAGCGGCCCCACGGACCTGCCGGATCGACCGCTCGACCGCTTCGCCCTGCTGACGCAGGACGTCGAGGTCGTCCCCGAAGATCTTGATCGCGACCTGCGCCTTGACCCCCGAGACCAATTCATCGACGCGCAGCTGGATCGGCTGCGAGAAGCTGTACGACATGCCCGGGATGCGCTCGAGCCGAGTGCGGATCTTCTCGACCAGCTCCTCGTGCGTGCGCGCGGTCTTCCATTCCGAGCGCGGACGCAGGTTCGCGATGACGTCGCTGACCTCCAGGCCCATCGGGTCCGAGGCGATGTCGGCGCGCCCGGTCTTGGACACCACCGTCGTGATTTCCGGGAACGACCGCAGCACCCGTTCGGCCTCGAGCTCCATCTGTCGCGAGGTCGAGAGCGAGACGCTCGGCAGCCGGAACGTCTGCAGTCCGATCGCACCTTCGTCCAGCGGCGGCAGGAACTCGCGGCCGAGCCGGGTGAACAGCAGCCCGCTCAGCGCGAGCCCCGCGAGCGCCAGACCCACGGGCACCTGCCAGCGCCTGAGGCACCAGCGCAACGCCGGCAGGTAGAACGCCTTGGCGCGCGCCACGAGCCAAGTGTCGCGCTCGGACAGCTTGCCCTTCAGCACGAACGTGGCGAGCACCGGAACGAGCGTCAGTGACAGCACCAGTGAGCCAGCCAGCGCCGCGGCGATGGTGAACGCCAGCGGCGCGAACATCTTGCCCTCGAAGCCCTCGAGCGTGAACAGCGGCAGGAACACCACTGCGATGATCGAGATGCCGAAGATGATCGGCCGCGCCACTTCGGAAGCGCTCTCGCGCACCACTTCGACGATGTTCCGCCTGCCATGGTCGTCCGCCAGGTGCCGGAAGACGTTCTCGGTCATCACGACCGCGCCATCCGCGATCATGCCGATGCCGATGGCGAGCCCGCCCAGCGACATGAGGTTGGCCGAGTAGCCGAACGCATGCAGGCATATGAAGGCCACGAGTGCGGACAGGGGTAGCACGAGCGTCACGATGAGCGCGCTGCGGATGTTGCCGAGGAACAAGATCAGCACGATCAGCACCAGCACGCCGCCTTCGAGCAGCGCCTTGGTCACGGTGTGCATGGCGCGGTCCACCAGTTCCGTGCGGTCGTAGAACGGCACGACGCTGACGTCGCGCGGCAACGCCTTCTGCACCGTCGCGAGCTTGGCTTTCACCGCGGCCACGACGTCCTTCCCACTGGCCCCCTTCAGCATCAGCACGATGCCCGCGACCGCTTCACCCTTGCCGTCACGAGTGACGAATCCCTGCCGAGGCTCGGGGCCGATCGTCACCTCGGCGATGTCCCGGACGAAGATCGGCGTGCTGCCCCGGTGAGCGACCACGATCCGGCCGAGGTCCGCTTGTGACTTGGCGAGCCCCAGGCCGCGGACCACGTACTGCTCGCCGCTGTGCTCGATGTAGCCGCCGCTGGCATTGGCATTGTTCTCGGCCAGCGCTCCGAGGACCTCGCGCAGCGTCAAGCGGTAGCTGATGAGCTGCTCGGGCCGCACCAGCACATGGTACTGCTTCACCACACCGCCGAAGCTGTTCACGTCGGTCACGCCCGGCACCCCGCGCAGGATGGGCTTCACCACCCAGTCCTGGAGCGTGCGCAGGTCCATGGCGTCACGCTGCGGGCTCTCCAGGGTGTACTGGTAGATCTCGCCAAGGCCGGTCGAGATCGGCCCCAGCTCGACGTCGACTCCGGCGGGCATTTTCTCGCGCGCTTGCTGCAGCCGCTCGAACACGAGTTGGCGCGCGAAGTAAATGTCGACGTTGTCCTTGAAGACGACCGTGGTCAGGGACAGTCCGAGCTTCGAGAGCGAACGCGTCTCGACCAATCCGGGCAGCCCTCCCATGCTGACTTCGACCGGATAGGTGACCAATTGCTCGACTTCAACCGGGGCCATGCCGGTCGCCTCGGCAAGCACCTGGACCTGGACGTTCGTGACGTCGGGGAACGCATCGATCGGCAGGTCGTGCAGGGCGCGCACGCCGAATCCGACGAGCACGAGGCATGCGAGGATGACCAGCAGGCGTTGACGGAGCGCGAAGGTGACGAGGCGGTCCATGCGCTCACTCCTCGCCCAGCTGGCTCTTGGAGGCCTGGGACTTGAGCAGGAAACCGCCACGCGTCGCGATCCGCTCGCCAGCGCGCACACCGGACAACACTTCGGCCCGGTTACCGCCCAGGGACCGCACCTTGACCGGGCGAACGGTGAACGTCGTGTCGCTCAAGGCGACGTAGACGACCTTGGTGTCGCCCTGGGCCTGGACCGCGGCCTCGTCGATCACGATCGCCCTGCGCGTCGTGCCCGTGGCGATACGCGCCGAGACGAACATGCCGGGGCGCAGCTTGAGCGCTGGATTGCCGACTTCGAGCCGGACATCGAGCGTGCGCGTGGCCTCCTTGATCGAGCCTTCGAGGCTGACGACGCGTCCGCGGAATGCCAGACCCGGGAATGCCGTCGTGTTGAGCAGCGCCGGCTGGCCCACGTGCAGGCGGCCGAGGTCGCGTTCATAGGCATCGACCACCGCCCAGACCTCGCGGAGATCCACCACCCCGAACAAGTCCGTGCCCGCGGGGACCTGCCGTCCGGCGCCTGCCTCGACTTCGGTCACGACCCCGGAGATGGGGCTCCGCACCGGCAGGTACGGAATCGCTTCGTGGGTCCTGTCGAGGCGTTCGAGATCTTCCGTTCCAGCGCCCAGCAGCTCCAGGCGCTGGCGGGCGGAGCGCGCCACACTCACGAACTCCGTGGCATCACCGGTGACCGATTCCGCACGTTCGTGGGCCAGCAGGTAGTCCCCCTCGGCGGCGGAGAACTCGGGACTGTAGAGCGTCGCCAGGATCCGGCCCTTCGTGACATGGTCCCCGATCACGGCTTGAACACTCTGGATGGTGCCGGACACGCGCGTCGAGATGTGGGCGAGGTTCAGCGGCTTGGGCTGGATCTGGCCGTTCACGACGACGGTGTCCGCGAGCGGGACCTCGTGCAGGGTCTCGACTCGGACCTCACCGCTCGCCAGACTGGCGAAGGGCAGGTGGATGACTGAATCGGCCGCGGCGGCCCCCGCCGCCGGCTCCGGTGGCGGGCTCCCGCAACCGGTCACGAGCAGGCAGACCGTGAGCGACCACAGCAAGGACTGAGTCGTATTCAGGATCGTTCGCATGTCGGTGGTCACTCCGCGACCGCGAGGTCGGTGAGGGCAAGTTCGTAGTTGAGCCGCGCCCGGATGTATTCGAGCTCGATCGAGCGGAAGGTCCGCAGCGTCTCGAAAAGTTCGAGGCCATCGATCTGGCCGGCTTGATAGTTCTGGGTCGCGGTCCGGATGGCGTCCGAGGCGTCCGCGAGCAACACCCGGTCGAACTGCTGGACCTGGCGCTCGGCGGTCCGCGCCGACTCGAAGGCATTCCGGAGCACCAGCTCCACTGCCCGCTCCGCGCCTTCGAGTCGGGCCTGTGCGCCACCCTTCGCTGCGCGCGCTTCGCTGATGCGCGCCCGGCGGTCGGTCCAGGGTGCAAAGGGCAGCGACAGCGAGATACCGCCGCCGAGCCCGGGGCGGTCCGAACCCGGGACGCGGTCGAGCCCTGCACTGACCGAGGCACTGGGCCTGAGGCTGTTTCGAGCGAGCCCGAGTTGTGACTCGCCGCGGGCGACCTCAAGGCGCGCCGCGCGCAACCTCGGCCGATTCGCCAGCGCCGCGGGGATGATGGCGGGCAGGCTGTCGGCAAGTGGAACGAACGCCAGCGAATCGCTGGCTTCGAGTGGCTCGTCGGGGCCGCGTGCCATGAGCGTGTTGAGCATGCGCCGGTCCTCGCGGAGCGCGCGGAGTGCTTCAACGGCGTCGTTCTCGATTCGCGCGCGCTCCGATCGTGCACGCAATACATCCAGATACCGTCCGCGCCCCGTGCGCAGCCGTGCGTGCACCATCTTCTCGAGATCGGCGACCGTCCTGCGCAGGCTCTCGAGCGCATCGACGGTGAGCGCATCGGTCTGCAGCCGCCGGTAGGCACGAGTGACTTGACCTCGCAGCTGGAGCACGAACGACTCCCGGTTCGCCTCGACGATCGCCACTTGCACGCGGGCCACCGCCTTCGCGCGGCCCCTGCCGCCGGGTGTGCCCAGCTCTTGCGACAGCCTCAGCGCGGTCTCGTGTTCGTCCTTGCTCACCGGCGTGCCGCGCTTGCCGGCATCGAAACTCAGGCTGGGAGCTTCGAAAGCGCCAGCCTGGCCCAGCCTCGCCCGGGCGGCTTCGACCTCACGATCGGCGGCGCGGAGGTCGGGATGGTGGGCCCGTGCCCGCACGATGCACGAGTCAAGGCTCAGTCCTTCGGATCGAGCGACGCTCGGTGCGACGAGCGGCCACACGCACATGGCGATGATCGTGGCGCATGTCCAGAGCGGACGCAGACGATGGCATGAATAGGACGACTGGCACACTGGGATTCTCCTCCGCTGGGCGAGTGACGGCTCGGCCTCGATGACAACGACCACCGGGGCACATGGGCACCGGTGGTCGCGCAGCGGAGTAGCTCAGTTGCGGAGGATGGTCGTCCGTGATGGCTTGAATCCAGGACGCGATCCCAGGACACGCGCCGCATCCACACGCGAATCGGCGTCCCACGAGTGGCCATCGATCGGGCTCTGGCCCGCCGGGAACGCCACGAGGGGCAGTGAGATCGAGCTTGGGATCCCGTGCCGGCCCGCGCTCAGGACATTCGTGCCGACCGGGAGATCGACACAGTCGCCGCATCCGTCCGGCAGCGTGGCGACGTCCGCGCCCGCGATGTCCCCGTTCGCACTGGGGACACGATCCGCACATCGGCCCTGTCCAGTCTCGAGGACCACGCGCCCACTCGATTCCAAGCACAACACAGTCCGCCCAGCCCCGGCCGATGCACCGGCCAGAACCACGACCACGAGATACAGGCGGACGGCTGCGAGGAAGATCGAGCGCATGGCACCTGAGGCTAGGGGTCTCCCGGAGTACCTGTCAATCAAAGGGGTGTCGCACGGGTATCGGCAGCGCCCGCGATCGCATTCAGGAGACCCTGCGTGCCACGCCGGCGCCTACTTCCACGCCCTCTCCAGTGCGACCAGCGTGCGCGGCAAGTCGCGCGTCGCGTTCAGGTGCAGCCGCACGGGCGTGAAACCGCCTTCGGCGAACAGCGCGAATTGAAGTTCCTACCGATTCCGCCGTGCACGAACTTCCGTCGCGGCCCCAGCCACCGTTATGCACCGCCCGCCGCGAGGGCAGGCGCTGCCTCCCATCCCGCATACCCATAACGTCTTGGACGCACGCTCCAGCGTCGCAGGCGCCGTGGCATGAAACTGGCCAGTCCATCACCGGTGATGCATGCCCCCGAGGCTCCTGGGCGCATGCAACAGGAGTCATCGCGACGACGCACGCACCGGCAGCCGCAGCGATCACCACCCCGGAGGTAGCGGAGTGAACGTGAAGTCCGCAGGTCCCTGGCTGCCGCTGTTCGTCTCTGTGTTGTCACTCCTGCAAGCCCGAAGTTCCGAGGCGGTGCCCGCCTTCGCCAGGCGTGAGGGGGTGAAGTGCCAGATGTGCCACTTCCGCCTGCCCGAGCTCAATCAAGACGGGCACGCCTACATCCAGCGTGGCTTTCGGGAAGAACGCGGAGGGATGACACCGGAGACCGGGATGGTCATGGGAACGCGAGAGGCGGCGAAAGCTCCGGCCGCCGCCACCGCCCGTCCTCTGGGACAACCCCTGCCGCTGGAATGGCAGGACTACCTGACCGTGATGGGGCATCACACTTACGAAGCACGCAATAACGAGAGGGCCATGTTCCACGCCGGCATGCTCGATGTCTGGATCGGCGGGCCGCTCGATCAGCACTCGTCCGCAATCGTCGGCCTCGAGGTCGACATGGAGACCGGTGGGGTCCACGGGGAGCAAGCCTATGCACAATTCAACACCGCTTGGAGCGCACGGTTCGCCTCAGTGCGGGTCGGCCAGCTCCTTCCCTTCGCGGTGCTCTTCAACGGGGGTGGCGCTGCGATGCCGCTGTCTCGGCCCGTGGTCCTGACCGCGCCGGCAAGCGTGGACAATCCCTGGGCAGCCAACACGCTCATCCGTGGAGCTGAGTTGGGCGTCGTGGACCTGTCGAGATGGAACGCGTACGTGGGCGTCGGCCAGCCGCAGATCGAGGGCCTCATGGGTGCCAGCCACACGGACGTCTATGCCAGCACGGAATACCTCTTCGGCGAGCAGGGCAACTCCGTGAGCGGGTTCGGCTACAAGGGCACGATCTCAGCCTCCCCCGGACAACCCGCGGTTGGCTACGACAGAGTCGCGCTGTTCGCCAACGTCTATCGACCGCGAGCGAAGGGTGTGCTGGGACTGCTCTGGGGCAATGACAGGCCGACCGGTGGGCAATCGCTGGGGACCGCGGGCGGGTTCCTGCTCGGCGAGGTCCTGCTGGCCGAGCGCTGGGCCACGTATGCACGCTACGACTGGGCCAACCGCGACACTCCGGTCGGGAAGGACGAGTCCACGGACGGCCCGACGCTCGGCGTGTCCTTCTGGGCGCAGACCCAGGTGCGACTCTCGATCGAGACCCAGTTCCTGCAGTCGACCGGTGCGGCCCGCGACCGAAGCGCGACCGC
>JANMAX010000270.1:0-27177 GCA_031360075.1 bacterium
GGTCGTCGCCCACGCCGCGCGAACCCACGCACCAGACGGCATCGAGTTACTCGAGACCGCCTTCCGACTACAACAGCGCCCTCCACTCCAACTCACATTGCAACTGTTGCGTCGCGTCTAGCACCTGCACGCCACGCGCCACGACACCGCCGTCGGCGGCGGGCTCGACCGACCAGCGCTCTTCACCGGCTTCGGCGCCAAGGTGGTAGATCGCGTAACGGCCCGCGGCGACCAGCGAGACCGCGCCGGTCGTGGGAATCACAGCTTCACCATGTCCCCATAGGTCTCGGGCCGGCGGTCGCGATAGAACTGCCACGTGCTGCGCACTTCGTCGATCAAGTCCAGGTCCATCTCGGACACGATCACGGCGTCATCGGTCTCGTTGGCCTGCGCCAGGAAGTTGCCGCGCGGGTCCACGAAGTACGACGAGCCGTAGAACTTGCCGATGTTCCACGGCGCCTCGGTGCCGACGCGGTTGATCGCGCCGACGAAGTAACCATTGGCCACCGCATGCGCCGGCTGCTCGAGCTTCCACAGGTACTGCGACAGCCCGGCCACCGTGGCGCTCGGGTTGAACACGATCTCGGCGCCATTCAGCCCCAGCAGTCGCGCGCCCTCGGGGAAGTGCCGGTCGTAGCAGATGTACACGCCAACCTTGGCGTAGCGCGTCTGGAACACGGGGTAGCCCATGTTGCCCGGCTTGAAGAAGTACTTCTCCCAGAAGCCCGAGGTGTGCGGGATGTGGTTCTTGCGGTACTTGCCCAGATAACTGCCGTCCGCGTCGTAGACCGCCGCAGTGTTGTACAGCACGCCGGGCATCTCCTTCTCGTACACCGGCACGACCACGGCCATCTTGTACTTGGCGCACAGCTTGGCGACGAAGTCGGTGGTCGGCCCGGGCACGGACTCCGCTGCCTCGTACCAGCGCTTGTCCTGCCCGGGGCAGAAATAGGGCCCGTTGAAGATCTCTTGAAGACACAGCACCTGCACGCCCTTCTTGCCCGCTTCCTCGATCAGCGGCACGTGCTTGTCGAGCATGGCCTGCTTGACCTTCTCAACCGGCACACTCTCGTCATTGATCGGATTGCTGCACTGGATGAGACCACCGACCAGCTTACGCGGCATCGGGAGCGCTCCTCGGAGGCCATGCCTACGCAGGCCTCGTCAAGCTCGGCCAGCGCGGTTGCGCGTGGCCGCTGGGGAGGGCGGATCGTCTCTCGGGACGGCGCCAGGTGGATGACAGGTCCGGCCAGCATACACCCGTTGCGGCGATGTGCCAGCGTGGAGCGGGCCTCGGGACGCCACGAGCGAACTCGCGCAGCGCGGGTGGCCCGACCGACTTCAGGCGGCTGCTCGGGGGCGTCCGGGCCACCATGGTGGAACCCGGCGCGCTACCTGTAGCTGAGCACCGCCGCATACAGGATCAGCAGCACCATCCCGAGGCCGAGCGACAGCGCGATCCACCCGAACACGCGCCAACGCTTGACGTCGCGCGGGTCCGGCGCGGGCTCCAGCCGCTCCTCGAGCTTGCCGCTCGCGACCAGTTCTTCGTACTCACGCGGCCGGTCCTGCCTGAACTCGTCCAACGGGATGCCGCCGGTGAAGATCACCGTGTCCATGGGGAACTTCTCGGGGCGGAAGTGCGTGTTGAAGAAGTGCACCGTGAAGATGAATCCCACGGCCAGCAGCGCTTCGTCACTGTGGATGATGGTCGCGACGTTCAGGAACCAGCCCGGCAGCAGCCGCGTGAAGAACGTCGGGAACCACAACAACAACCCGGATAGCCCGATCACCGCGACGCCCCAGAACACCGCGAAGTAGTCGAACTTCTCCCAGTAGGTCCAGCGGCCGTACGCGGGCCGCGGGCCCTGCCCCAGGAACCACTTGAACGAACCGATCACTTCCTTCAAGTCCGTGAGGTTGAACATCATGCCGTCCGGACCGGCGATGAACTGCACCCACGACTTCCTGCTCGCCTGCTTGCGGCGCAGCATGTCGGTGATGTGGATGGCGAAGTACGAGAACGTCACCAGCGCACCGATGCGATGGATGATGCCCGCGGCCTCGAAGCCGCCGAGCAGTCGCGACAGCCAGAACGCCCACGGCGTGTAGGAGAACTTGAGCGTCATGCCGGTGAGCGCGAGCGCCAGGAAGCTGGAGATCACCATGAGGTGCAGGTTGCGGTAGAGCTTCGGGAACCGGCGGACGTGCTGCTTCGACTCGAGCGCGTGCGAGGCCGCGAGCTGACGGCGGTACTGGAGCGAGCGCGGCAGCCACGCCAGCGTGTGCACACCGGCCATGAAAAACGTCATCACCAGCAGCCCGGTCATGCCCCAGAACGCGAAGAACAGCAGTGGGTACTTCTTGGGCTCGTGATGCGTGGCGTGCGTGAGATAGCCGGCGAAACGGCGATTGGAGCCCGCGTGGCACTTGCGGCACGTGCCGACGATGTTGGCGCGCGACAGGTGCGAGGCGGGGTCATGCGCCGGCACGATGTCGTGCGCGCCGTGGCAGTCGTAGCACTTGGCGGTCTTCTGGAAACCGAGCTTCGAGACCTTGCCATGGTAGGTCTCGAAATAGCTCTCCGAGAGTTCCCTGTGGCACTTGCCGCACTGACCCATGATCGCCAGCCGGAAGTCCTCGCGATCGGTGCGCCCGATGGTGTGCGCGCTGTGGCAGTCCGAACACACCGGCAGTTCCTGGTTGTTCTGCTTGTTGTAGCCCGGCGCGTGCACGCTGGCGGCGAACTGCTCGTAGACGCCGCGGTGGCACTTCGCACAGGTCTCGGCGATGTGCCTGCGGTTCACGGTCGAGGACGTGTCGGCCGCGGGCAGCTCGCCGTGCGGTGAGTGGCAGTCCGCGCACGTGGCCGTGACCACCAGGCCGCTCTTCAGGAGCCCCTTGCCGTGGATGCTCTCCTGATAGTGCTCGAGGATCTCGGTCTGCCCGCCCTTGTAGCGCAGCGCCGCCTTGTTGCCCGTGCGATGGCAGTTGCCGCACAACACGGGAATGTTGCGCGGGTACGTGCGCGACTCGGTCTCGTGCTTGCCGCGGATATCGTGACGGCCATGGCAGTCCGTGCACTCCGGTGCGTCAGGGCTGCCCTTGGCGGCGAGCTTGCCGTGCACGCTGGACTGATACACCGCGACGACCTCGGCGTGGCACGTGGAGCAGTCCACCTTGGGCTTGACGGTGCTGCACGGCCGCATCGCGGACGGTGTCGCGCCGGCATGGCACTGGGCACACGCGATCTTCTGGTGGCGGGAATGCTCGAGGTCGGTGCTGTCGACGTACATCGAGCGCGGCTTCGGCTCCGCCGACTCAAGCGCTTTCCTGGCGTGGCACAGCATGCAGTCCTGATCGGCCATGCCCTGTGCGTAGTACACGCGCCGCGCCTTGTGGGGCTCGTGGCAATCGACACAAGCCGGCACCTGGTTCGGCGACTTCTCCCACATCTCGCCGCGGACGATCTTGGCGTGCACCGCCTCGATGCGCACGTGACACTGCTCGCAGGTCCTGGCGACATTCTGCCGCGCGATGCTCGAACGCGGATCGGTGTGCGGCAACTGGTGGTGCGCGGTGTGACAGCTGGTGCACACCGCGGTGGTGAGCAGGCCCTTTTTGTACAGGCCCTCGCCATGGATCGACTCGCGGTAGTTGGTGAGGATCGAGTCCTGCGGGATGTGGAAGAACGACTGGACCGGGGAGCCTTCGCGGTGACAGCGATTGCACAGGAGCGGGATGTTGACCGTATTGACCGGCGAAGACGGATCGCTGCGCCGCAGCACGCCGTGCGTGCCGTGACAGCTCCTGCAAGTCGGCGCCAGCTTCTCGCCGCGCGCCGCGGCCTGGCCGTGCAGGCTCTCGTCGTGCTGGCGCATCTCGGCCTCGTGGCAGCTGCCGCAGTTCACGGCGGCGAGCTTCCCGGCATGCGGGAACTCGGCGCCCTTCAGCTCGGCGTGGCAACTCGCGCACGCCACGGCGGCGTGCGCTGAGGCGCGCAGCCCGGCGGCGTCGAAACGCGGCGCTTCGCCTGGCTCGCGCTTCACCGCCGTGCCCGCCTCGTGGCACATGATGCACTCGTCGGAGCCTGGCAGCGCAGGTGCGACGGGAGCCGCGACGGCCGGCGAGAACACGGTGGCGAGTACCAGGTGGGTCGCGGCCAGCGCTGGTAGCGCCCGCGACACGAACAGAGCGCCGGACCGACACGACCTGTTGCGGCGTGTGGTGGCACGCCCATGCTGCTCCGAGAGCCCCATGGCCCACCGCCCCACGGCTCTGAACAGGTCGATCATGCGCTTGAGCGATGCAAAGCTCAGGCCCATCACAAGTGCCACTTACGCACCGCGCACCCTCGGTCCCCGTAAGCAGTTGCAGGCAGGCCGGCGGGCACGACGTGACCTCCAGCACACTCACGGCTGCCAGAAGCGGGACATCGCGTGACAGGCTGACACCTCCTTATGGTGCAGCGATTCGACCAACGGCCAGTGCCGAGCAACCCGCGCCCTCGCCCCGGCTACGCATTACCTCCGCGCGTGCGACTGGCGCGCGTTATGCGTCGCTTCGCATGTGTGCACGCGCGCGGCGTACGTCGCGCGCGTGACCGTGGCTGGCCCTGCGCGGGCCGGAGGATGCGATGCGCCGCCGAAGCACCCGGTCCCGAAACCACCTGTCCGCGTCTGGGCTGTCGGCGCGTGCACAGTGGGCATGGCAGTTGGCGTCGGTGCTGCTGCTGGGCTTCACGCTCACGATGGCCGCGCCGGCCGCCTCGGCACCCAACGGCAACGGCGGGTGCCTCATGTGCCATCGCGATCCGTCGCTCGGGAACGACGCGGGACGCAGCGGCTCGCCGACCGTGGACCGGCACGCACTCGGGAACTCGGCGCACGCGAACCTGGCGTGCATCGGCTGCCATCGCGACGCGCGCGGCTCACAGCACGCCTCTCGTCTGGCTCCAGTGCGTTGCGCGGCGTGCCATACCGCGCAGAGCGACTCGCTGCGCGTGGGCGTCCATGTCGCCGCCGGCGCAGCCGCGGCTTCCGGACCCGATGCCGCCTGCAAGGCCTGCCACGGCACGCACGCGGTGAAGCCCGCGATCCGGATGGGCCGCGCTTCGTGCGCCAGCTGCCATGCCACCGAGACCGAGGAGTACAAGAGCAGCGTGCACGGCGTGGCACTCGCCAACGGTGACCCGGAGGCGTCCACTTGCCACGACTGCCACGGCTCCACGCACGCGGTGCGCAAGCACACCGATCCGCTCTCGACCGTGAGCCGCCAACGGCTCGTCGACACCTGCGCACGCTGTCACGCCGACCGTGAGCTCACGACGCGGCGCAAGATCACGATCCCGCAAGCCGTGCAGTTGTTCCGCAACAGCGTGCACGGACGCTCTGATGACGCGCGTGCCGCCACGTGCAGCGACTGTCACGAGAGCCACCGCATGCGCCGCGCCACCGAGCAGACGTCGTCGATCCACCGCACGAACATCCCTGCCACCTGCGGCCGCTGCCATATCAAGGAAACGGCGGCCTACCGTACCGGTATCCACGGTACGGCACTCGCGCGCGGCGTGACCGCATCGCCTGTGTGTACGGACTGCCATGGCGAGCACATGATTCGCGGGCCACACGACATCGGTTCGCCCGTGGCCTCCGGCCACGTCACCGAGACGTGCGCACGCTGCCACGAAGCCGCCGGCATCCGTGAGACGTTCGGGCTGCCCGCGGGCCGACTGTCGTCGTACCGCGACAGCTTCCATGGCCTGGCTGCGCGGGGCGGCTCGCCCGCCGTGGCGAACTGTGCGAGCTGCCACGGCTTCCACGACATCCTGCCGAGCGCCGACCCGCGCTCGAGCGTGTCGCAAGCGCGGCTCGGCGAGACCTGCGGGCGGTGCCACCCCGGCGCTGGCACACGCTTCCAGATGGGTGCCGTGCACGTGACCATGGCGACACCGTCACAACCGGCGCCCTATTGGGCGGGACGCATCTACATCCTGCTCATCCTCCTGACGATCGGGTTCATGACCGCGCACAATGGTGCGGACCTCGTGCGCAAGCTCGCCACCAGCCTGGCCGAGCACACCGGCCGCATCGCACCCCACGCGCGCCATGCCCGGCGCTGGTTCGAGCGCATGACCGTGCTCGAGCGGCTGCAGCACTTCACGCTCGCGGCGAGCTTCTTCACGCTCGTGTACACCGGCTTCGCGCTCAAGTTCCCCGAGGCGTGGCCGTTCGCGTGGCTTGCGCGGCTCGAAGGTGGCTACTCGTGGCGCAGCGCAATCCACCGCATCGCCGCCGTGGTGATGACCGTGGTGTCGCTGCTGCACGTCGTCTACCTGTTCACGAAACGCGGCCGGCAACTGGTACGTGATCTGTTCCCGGTGCCGTCGGATGCCACGGAGATGCTGCAGAACACGCTGCACCTGTTCGGGCTGCGCCGCAATCCGCCGCGCTTCGCGCGCTTCGGCTACATCGAGAAAGCCGAGTACTGGGCACTCATCTGGGGCACCGTGGTGATGACCGGGACCGGCCTGCTGCTGTGGTTCGAGAACCCTGCCATGCAGGTGCTACCCAAGTGGGCGCTTGACCTGGCCACGGTGGTGCACTACTACGAGGCGTGGCTGGCGTTCCTGGCGATCATCGTGTGGCACCTGTACCAGAACATCGTGAACCCCGATGTGTATCCGATGAACTGGACATGGCTCACCGGTCTGATGCCCGACTGGCAGATGAAGCACGAGCACGCTCGTGAGTACGACCGGCTGTTGGCAGAAGAGGCCGCGGCTGCCGCGGCGGCAGCGTCCAGCGAGGACGCGGCACCCGGGACGGAGCCGGCGCCGCGGGCCGATGGGTCGGACGAAGGGCGCTGAGGGCCGCAAGCGGCCGGGTCCGGAAGCGGGGCATCGGGGTCTCTGTCGGCCGGCCAACAACCCGTCCGGCGGGCTTTCCGGGTAGGCCGTCGAGCTGGTCGTGGCAGACTGTTCCGAGCTGCAATCCGTGCTCTATGAACCGCTGCCCACACGGACCGGGGCCGCAGGCAACCTGCCGAGCCGAGGGCACGTAAGGGAACTGTCAGTCGCCCCGACCGATCCTTGCCCCGCCGGAGAAACCCATGCGCCTCGCCCTACCCGCACTGCTTGCCGTGTCGTTGTCGTTCGCCCCCGCCGCACACGCGCGTGACCATGCCCGCGCCGGTGGTGACTGTTCGCACGACATCTCGCTCGGCTCGGCCTCGCTGGAGTCGCCCGCCCGCTGGGCCCCGCGCCGTGAGTCACGGCTGGCGCGCTTCACGATCCTGTCGCGCGACGGCAAGGTCGCACTGCTGATCACGCCCACCGCCGTCGCATTCCAGCTCTCGGACGGCACCATGCGCAAGATCGAGCACGAGCTGCGCGAGAAGGCGGACGAGCCCGAGGACAACCCGATCGGCGATGCCATCAAGACCGCGGTGCTAGCCGGTGTGCGGGTCATGCTGAAGCACAGCGCCGAGTGCTCGCTGCGCGACTTGCGCGACGTCGACTACCGCGACGGCGAACTCGTGTTCATCAGCACCGACGGCGACCGAGTGTTCCACGGTCTCGACATGAACAACGACGACCTGACGCGCGCTTTCAGCGAACGCGAAGCCCGCGCGTTCGTCCACGAGTTCCGCCGACTGCAGGCGGTGTCGGTTCGCTGAACGGGTAGGTTGCGGCGGGCGTCATGCGCACGTGCGACCGAGTGACCGGGTGGGGAGCAGGTGTCCCCGCGCGTGCCGGTGAAGTAGCGCCGTACGAGGTCGCGCGTCCTTGCGCAGGCGGAAGCGCGCCACGGCGTGCAGCAGCGCCTCGTCCCGGGCTCCCAGCACCATGCGCACGCAGGCGGGGCGCGACCTCGTTCAGTGAGGCGCCCCCATCGCAGGGCGCTCGGTGGTCGCCCGCCCGCCTGCCTTGCCGTCCAGGATGCTCCCGCGCCTGTACAGGAAGACCCGGTCGTTATGCGGCGTCAGCAGTGTGGGGCCATCGCTGCGGAACTGCGATATGACGAACTCTGCAGTCTCTTCGCTCGGCTGCAGGTATCTCCCGGCGAGATAGAAGTCTGCCGCGTGACCTCCGCATCCGATGACGGTGCTGTCCGCCGCAACGAACACCGTATGTCCATTCCCGACGATGTCGTCGATCCTCTGGAAATCTGCGGTGAGGATGTTGCTCCCGGTGGCGGCCGCGCGCGCCTTCGCCACGTTCGACTGGATGGTCGACGCGAGGAACACGACCAGTGCGACTCCCGCGAGCGCGACGCAGGATCCCCTCGACCACTGCTCAACCCGGGACAATACCGCGGTGAACGCGATCATCGGGATGCCGACGTAGTAGATGCTCTGGAAGTCGTGAAAGGCCACGAAGTGGCGCATCGGAATCGCCCATACGGCCCCGGACAGTGCGAGGCTGGTCACGAGCACCCGGTGTCGCGTCGATGCGGCTGCAAGCAGCGACAGCAGGATCGCCACCGTGCCGGCGAGCAAAAGAAGACTGTCGGGGAGCTCGGACGAGGCAGCCCACTCTGGAATCGACATGACCCCGACGCGGAGGAGTTGGGCGATGCCGAAATCCGGCCAGTTCAGGAACGCCTCGAATTCCCTGTAGGACGTGGACGGCCCAAGGCCGAACCGCCACACCATCTTCTGGAACGTCGGGAGTCTCGAAAACGGCACCCCGAGTGCGGAGTGCTCGTTGGCGAGATTGCCGGCGAGGAGCGCAAGGCCGCAGAGCAGGGCGAACCCGCCGAGCGCGGCGTAGCGACTCTTGAGTGCCGTCAAGGCAGACCGGCTCGTGACGAGTACCTCCACGCAGCCCAGGAGGATGAAGGGCAGAAGTATGGCGTAGACCTGCCAGCCCAGCAGGAGGCCTGCGGCGGACTTGACGAGCAACTGCCGGAAGCGTCCTTGCTGGACGAAGATCACCATGCCGTGGAAGACCAGCGACATACCGAAGAGGGTCGGAATGTCGTTGAAGATCATGTCGTTGTAGTAGAGGCAGAAGTGGGACGACAGCGCGAGCAACGTGGCAGCGGTGGCCACCCACCTGCTCCCCACGAGGAGGCGAATCGACATCCACGCCAGCACGGCCGCGGCCGCGAAGAACGCCAGCATGACCATGCGCGCAACCGCGATCTGCATGCTCAGATCACGACCGAAGGGCAAGATGAACAGCTTGATGATCGCGAAAGCGCCGGCTGGGAATCGGTTGTAGACCTCAAACGTGACGTCCCCGCCCGGTTCCAGGACCTTCCGGTTGAACATCAGGAAGCGTGTCGAGGCGGACAGGTTGCTCGCCAGAGCCAAGCCGTGCGAGGACAGGTACCCGTGGTGGCCGTTCCTGAACCCGTGCTGGTTGTTCTGGAAGACGAACAGGCCCATCAGTCCGATGCCCAGCACGATCACGGGCAGGCGCAGCGACTCGCTCAGGCGCTGGATCAACACCTTCGGATACCACATTCGTCCTGGTCCCTCGCTCGGTTCCGGCGCATGCGCACCCGGACACCACCCGGAAGCGCATCCGCGCCACTTGCGGCGCCATCCAGTGCGCCGCGGCGCGTGAGAGCCCGTGACGAAGGCAGAGCCCCATGCCAGCACCATCGCTACCTCAGACGCTCCAGCTTTCCCCTGCGTGCCACGATGTTCTTGTAGTCCCATTGGATGTCACGAGACTTCGCCAGCCATCGTCGCAGGCCCCGCACCTTGACCTGAGCGACGCTGATGTAGCGCGCGTCAGCGGCCTTGAACTTGCCCTCGTTCTGCAGGCCTGCCTCCTCGAAGGACTGACCGCTCCAGAAGAGGAGCCGGACACAGTCCTTGAGCTGGCTATAGCCCACCACGGGATTCCCATCCAGGAACCACACCGGCTGCGCATGCCAGATCTTGTTCTCCGCCTCGGGCAGGGCGCGGTCGATCTCCTGCGCGAGCAGGTCGCAGACCTCGCGACTCGCCAAGCCCAGCGACTTGTTGTACTTCGCGACGTCTGGATGCATCGCGAACCTCCTCGGCCATAGCTGTCTGGGTGGCGCGCTCCGGGCTTGCCACCCTGGCGGGCGCATCCCCTGTGCGCGGTCAGCAGTCTCGGCAGTTTGATCAACCTCGCCCGCGCTCTCCACGCCCTGTTTCACAGCATGTACACAAGTGTGCGGACTATCCTGGTGCGCGGGGCCACCATGCGCACGTAGTAGACACCGCTCGATACCCGTCCGCCACGCCGATTGAGCCCATCCCAGTGGATGCTGTGCGTACCGGGCTCGAGCGTATCATGAACGAGTCGGCTGACGCTCCGGCCCTGGACGTCGAACACCTCGATGGTCACCTGGGCGCGCTGGGGCAGAGCGAAGTCCATGGTCACACCGAGGTGCGCCGGGTTCGGGTAGGGCGGGGACAGCGCAAACCCCCTGACGCTGGGCGCGGGCTTCGGTGCAGCGAGAACGGGCGCAGGGCCCGACACCGGCACCACGATCATCGCGAGGTTGTTGTCTGTGACGGGATCGAACTCGCCGACGGACTCGACTTCCACGGCAATGCGGTGCTCGCCGCGGTCAACGGAAACCCAGTCCACGCTCGCTTGAGCAGAGTCCCCGCTGGCGACGCTCAAGTGCACGGCCCCGAGCGAGTCGCCGGTGCTTGAATCTCGGAATACGACGACGAAGTCGGTTCCGGGCGCCGCGCCCAGATTGTTCACCCAGGCCCGCACTTGCATCGGAACTCCTGCAACTCCGAGCTGGGGCTCGGAAGCCAGGCTCGCCGTGCCCTGCACGTCCACGGACCAGTTGCCGCGCGCCGGCGAAGCCACACGTAAGAGCGCCACCGTTCCGGCGTCGTCAGATTCGTAGCTGACGCCCAGAGCCGTCGAGGTGTCATCGATGGTGTAGGTCGCGCCGCCGGGTGCGCGCAACGTCAGTCGAGGCAGCCAGCCGTCCGAGGTCACGGCCACGGCGACCGCATCGCACGAGTCCACCACGGTGCTGTGGCTGTTCACACTTGACGCGACCAAGGAAAGGTCAAGGGATACCCCAGCAGCGGGGTAGCTGAACCCAGCGGGCATCCGAAGCCGCCATGCTATCCTGCCGTCAGGTTGTTCTCCGGGAACTCCGCCGCAAGCGCCGAGAACAGATTGCCCGTGTGGACCGGATCAGATGGTCGCCGCGCGCTCATCAAGCGCGGCCGTCCAGGAGGCTGGTATGCGCACCTACCTGTTCAGCTTCACACTCTTCGTCATTGCACTGGTCGCAGCGGCACCGGCACTCGCCGAGAGCACCAGCATCCCGCGGTCCAACCAGCCGCTCGTTGGACCGACTCGCGCGATCGAGGACTTGGCGCAGGGCTATCGCGACCGCTCCCCGGATGCCATCGGCGCGGTGCTCACGGCGAACTACACGTTCCACGGCGTGAGCGTCGACTTCTCGCGGCTCGTGGTGGGCAGCGCGCGTGAGTTCGAGATGGGCGCAGTGCGCGGGCTGCTTCTGGGCGTGAGGCAAGGTGAACGCGTGATCATGCCCGCAGCAGAACGTGTCGAGATGGCGGTGGACGGGGTGAGCGAGCAGCCAGACCCCGAGCATCCGGACTCCACCGAGCACTATCGCGTGCTCACCGTGCGACGCTTCGAGACAATCGTTCACCTCCCGGACGGGAAGACACTCGAGACCACGGCGCCCGGACAGATCCAGGTGTTCCATGTCGTTCGTGGTGATGCGGCGGTGCGTGCCGAGAACCAGCCTGCCGATCCGATGCGCTGGTACATCCGGCGCTGGCTCGAAGACGTCTCGGGTGTTCGCGCCGCGCTCAATGAACGCAAGGGCGAGTGCGGCGACAAACCCGCGCCCGCGCCAACGGCCGGTGCGGCTGCGGCAGGCTTGCCTGGCGCGCCGCTCACGCTGGCCATCCACGCGCTCACGAATCCCGCGTGCAGCGCGCTCAAGGTGTCGTGCGACCTGCCGGGCAACGAACGCGCCAAGGTGCAAGTCTACGACGTCTCGGGCCGGCTCATGAACGAGCGCAGCATCGCGGTCACCGGCCCCGGCACGATCACGGTGGATGCCGGCGCCGGGGTGCACCTGCTGCCGGGCATCTACTGGGTGCGACTGGCACAAGCCAAGCAGGCACCGAACACGCGCATGGTGGTTGTGGCGAGGTAGCCGCTCGACCGATTATTGTCGCGGACCGCTGGTCTCCACCGGGGCCCGTGACCGCAACTGGTCGCTCGGCAATCGCCCGACTACTCGTGGCAGTCCTTGCACGCGCTCTTGGGCGGCCTCACGTCGCCGCCTTCCAGCGTGTGGCAGTTCTTGCACTCGAGCCCAGTCTCGAAGTGCTGCGCGTGCGAGAACTCGCCGCGGAAGCTGGTGTAGGTCTTCTGCGTGACGTCGCCGTGGCACTTACCGCACACCGGCTGGCTCGCCACGGTGGCGGTCTTGTGGTGGCAACCTTGGCAGCCGTCGGCGCCGAACCGCACCACTTCTCCCGGGGCGCGCTCGGCGTGCGGGCGGTGGCACGACTCGCAGCCGAGCCCGGCCCGGCTGACGTGAGGCTCGTGCGAATAGCCCCTGCCCGCGAACGTGCCCTTCTGCACTTCGATGCCGGCATGGCAGGTGAGACAGGCGTTCGATCCACCCGATAGCGTCTTCCACGGCTTCGACAGCACGCCCAGCCCCTTCGTCTGCCGCGCCTCGTTCATCTGCTCGAACGATTTGTCGAGCAGCGCGTAGGCGAAGTTGACGTTGTGCACGCCGCGCCCGCGCTCGACCAGCATGAAGTTGGCGCGCGCGTCCTCCCATGCCTTGGGCGGTTCGAAGCCCATGCTGGCCGTACTCGCCCGCAACTGACCCTTCAGTGCGCTCACCCGCGCATCGACGCTCGTCTTCCAGGAATCAAAGATGCGGCCATAGGACGGCCCGTGACACGACATGCACGACACGGCACTGGCACGCGCCGTCACCGGGCCCGCTGGATCGAACCCGGCTGGCTGCATGATGAGGGATGAGTTATGGCAGCCTTGGCACGTGACGCCGGCGGCGAACATGACGCTCGGCATGCGCGGCACGCCGCGGCCGCCGATGCCGGCGTACAGCTCTTGCTGCGGCGAATGGCCGTTGCCGTGGCAGGCACGGCAATCGCCAGCGGCGTCATGCGAGGCCGATGCCGCCTTTGACGGCAGCCGGCCGTGCTCGATCGTGAGGTGACAGTGCTGGCAGTCGACCTTGTGCTGCGTGACGTGCTGGGCGTGCAGGAACTGCGTGTCGTTGTAGCGGACGAGCCGCGCTTCATCATTGTGACAGGTCAGGCAGCGTTCCTTGGGAACCGCGCCGTCACCTCGCACGACGTTGCCGTGACACAGGTCACACTTCATGTCGAGCCGCGACACCTGCCGGTGGTCGAACGTCACGCCTTCGTTCGTGGTGACGTTCTCGGGAACAGTGTGGCAGCGCTTGCACTCGGCCATGCCGGTGTTCAACTGCTGGCCCTTGAAGTGGCACAGCGCACAGGTTGAGACGGTTACGGCGATGTGGCTGCCCTGCACGATCTGCGAGTGACACGACGTGCAGCGCAGGCGCAGGCCCCGGCGGCTCTCGGACAGGTGCGGCGTGTGGTCGAACACGACGTCGTGGAAGACCACCTTGCCCTCGAGCAGGCGGCGCTCATGGCAGCGCAAGCAGGCCGCGTCGTCGACTTCGGCCCATGGTTTGGTGCCCGCGGTGCTCGTGAAGTACTTGGCCACCATGCTCAGGGCCTCGAACTTCTTGCGCGCCTCGGCACCGATGCCGGGTGCGATGTGGCATTCCACGCACGCGATTTGATTGTGCTTCGAGCGCTTCCACGACTCGTAGTAGGGCTTCATGTTGTGGCACGTGAAGCCGCAGAAAGAAGGCGTGCTTGTCATCTGCACCATGCCGAGCGTGGCCACGATGCCAAGGCCGATCGCGAACACGACCAGCGGACCGGCGGCCCTGAACAGGCCCTTGGGCAGACGGGAAGTGAGCCCGGACGGCAATCCGGGCAGACGCACCGCACGCAGCCGTGCGAACAGGGCCGCGAGCCAGCCGGGCATGTTGGTCACCCCTTGGAGCGCCGGCCGCGGTCGCGCAAGCGGCGCAGCAGGCTGGCGGTGCCGAGCACGTAGAACCAGAACACGATCAACAGCAGGCGCTCGGTGCGGATGTTGCCGAGCTTGCCTTGGATGTCATGCTGGACTTCCTGACCGATGGTGCGCGCGCGCACCGCCAGATCGGCCAGTATCTGAGGCTGCACGGCGTGTCCCGCAGTGAGCGCCTCACGCAAGTAGGTGTGCGCCTCTTCGATCCGCGCCTGGTAGTCGTCTGTGCGCAGCGGCACCGCCGCGGCCTTGCTGACCAAACCCTCGGCCCTGGTGACCTCGTCGGCGGCGGCGCGGTAGTCGACGTCGAGCTGCCGGCCGGCTGCAGCTTCGGGGCTGTCCTGAGCATGGCACTCGATGCACTGGCTGCCGAGGCGCTCCGAGCGCGCCGGTTGCACGTCATGGGCGTTGTGGCATGAGCTGCATTCGCCCAGCCCCTTGCCTTTCATGGCGTCCTTGTGCGGCCCGGCGAGGAACCAGCGACGTTCGGCCGTGTGGCAGCGACCGCAGACCTTGTTGATGTCGCCCACCTCGGGCGGGGCCGCACCGTGCACGCCGTGGCAGCTGACACATGTCGGGGCGCCGAGATTGCCCTTGTCATGCAGTTGCTTGCCGTGGACGCTGTTCTCGTAGAGCGCGAACGTGTTGGTGATGCCGCGTTCCTTCACCAGCGCCGAGTCCCCATGACAGCGGCCGCACGTGCGCGGGATGTTCGCGCTGAACACACGGCTCGCGGGGTCCGAGGGCGGCAGGATGTCATGCGCTCCATGACAGTCGGAGCACACGGCCACACGCTTGTCGCCGTTCTTGAGACGCTCGCCATGGCCGCTCATCTGGTAGAGCGCATACTGGTCTACCGGCAGGTTGTAGGCCCGCATCTTCTTCTCGTCAGCATGGCACGACGCACACAGGCTCGGGATCGCCTCGCGCGCGGGCTTGCCGCGGAAGCCGCTGCCGTGGGCCACGCGCTGCTCGAGTGAGCTGGCGTCCCCGCCGTGGCAGGACGTGCAATGGACGTCCTCGCCCGCGTGGATACTGGCTTCGAACGCCGTGCGTTCGGCGGGATGGCACGTGCCACAACGGCCCGAGGCCGGCTGGACCGTGGCGGCCGAGGGGGTGTTGCCGGACTGCGCGCGCGCCACGACCGAGGCGACTCCGGCGGCGAACACGGCGAACGCGAGGACCGCGCTCAGCCGGGTCAGAGGCAACCTGCGGGAGCCGTTCATCCTCGATCCATGAACGCACCCAGCACGCTCAGTCCGAGCCAGGCGACGAAAATGATCAAACCCGCGATGCGCAGGCGTGCTTCCGGCAGACGCTGCGTCACTCGCGGCGCCCACCACGGCAGCAACAGCAGTCCGAACGCGAACGCCAGCATGATGCCGCCCGCCAGCCATGGAACGGCCGGAGCGCGCTGGATCACCGCGTAGGTCGCGTACATGTACCACGGCGGACGCGCACCCGATGGGGTGGAGTACGGATCGGCGGCCCCGCTGAACCGGAACGGCACGAGGATGCTGAGCGTGACCAGGGCCGCGAACAGGAACAGCACCATCAGAAGCATGTCGTAGCGGTGCTGGCGGAACGTCGTGATGCGCTGACTCGGGGCGCCCAAGTGGCTCTGCCCCAGGCCGACACGACGCACGGTGGCGAACGTCAGGTACGTGAGCAGCGCCCACGCCACCGGCAAGACGGCTGCATGCAGCACATAGAAGCGCGTCAGGACGTCCTCACCCATGACGCGCCCGCCGAGCAGGAACGACAGCATCGGGCCCACGAGCGGCAGTGAGTACACCACCTCGAGACCGCGCACGGTGGCCCAGTAGCCGGTGGCGTCCCAGGTCAGCAGCCGGCCGGTGAAGTCGAACTGCAGCGACAGCCACACCAGTCCCACGGCCGCGGCCCACAGCAGCTCGCGCGGCGCCTTCCAGAGGCCGTCCCAGAACAGTCGCAGCAGGCGCAGCACCACGATCGCGATCAGCGCGACCGCACCCCACGTGTGCAGCTGATGGATGAGTCCGCCCATCGGAATGTCGCGCACGATATTGAGCGTGCTTTCGTAGGCGGCATCGGGTGTGGGCCGGAAATGGAACGCGAGCAGCAGCCCGGTGACGGCCTCGAGCGCGAAAAGCACCGCGGTGATCGCGCCCAGCGCCTGAGGCCCGCGGGCGTACTGGGGCACCGGCATACGGTCGAGGTCGTCGAGCAGTTCGCGCAGCGGCCGCTTCGTGTCGAGCGGCACGGTGACCAGACCGAAGTGCGACAGGAACGAGAACAGCTCCGAGAGCTGCACGCGCTGCTCGATCCAATTGAGCACGCGGTCGCGCCAGCTGCCGTCCGGAACCTGCGGGGTGTCGTTCATACGCGGACGAAGACCTCCCCGCCACGCACACTCACGCTGTACGTGGGCAGTGGACGCTGCGGAGGGCCGGACAGGACGTTGCCAGCGAGATCGAACCGGCCGTCGTGGCACGGGCACACGATGACTTTCTTGTCGCGGTCGAAGCCGAGGATGCAGCGAACGTGGGTGCAGACCGCCGACATGGCCACCACTCGGGTCTGGTCGAGGCGGATCACGAAAAACGGCGTGACGCCGTGCCGCACCATGCGCGCCTCGCCAACCCGCATGTCCTCGAGCGGCCCGACACGCACGACACGATCGCCACCGGTCTCGTGCTTTTCAGGTGGGCGCAGGTAGACCGCGATCGCGGTTCCCCCACCCAAGGCCCAGAGCCCCAGGAAGACCCGCGTGATCCAAGTCAGGAAATCACGCCGCTTGCCCGCCGCACCCGGTCCGCCCGTCATCTCCGCCATCGAGCCCCTCCCCCCGCGCTCGGGTCGCGAGCGCGGACAGCCAGTTGTACAGCAATGCATGTGCCCCGAGGAAGTAGCTCGAGTGGGCCGCGCGTGCATTATTCACGATCCAGAGGGCTCTCCTCACCGTAGCTATCCGTAAGTCGTTGCAGTGAAGTCCCGGGAACTCGCGCGGGAGACTTGAGGAGCAGGTCCCTATGGGGCGACGATCGAGTGCTCCCGAAGTGGCCCGTGCCGGTTTGCTGTCAGGCTGGCAGGGTCCGGCTGTGATTGGCAGGCCTCCCAGGCGCGTGGACGGCCGCGCGACATGGTCGATCGCGGTGCGCCGCGGCGGTACGGCTGCCGACTCCCGGGCACATCCGGCACCGTCGTGCGACGAGCGTGGAGCGCTTTCAGTCACGCTGCGGGTCGGCGCCCCTGCTGCGTGCTGTCCTGTTCAGCCCCGCGGATCTCGTACCACTCCCGCCGCCACAGCACTCGGACCTGTGCATGGCCGTTCGCCTCCGCCGCCGTCTCCGGCCGCGCGAATCCAGCGCTGTCGGGGCCGCGATGGCGTGAGCCCGCGATGCGAACTGCGCGCCCATGAGTATGAACAAGAACGCCACGCGCATCCCGGTCGCCCGGGTGCGCGTGGCGTGCAAGGCGTGCGGCGATCGGGCTAGAACCAGCGCGTGATCGTGACCTTCTTGTCGGTGTAGAACTCGATGGCGTCGCGGCCGTGCGCCTTCAGGTCGCCGAAGAAACTGCCCTTCGCACCGCCGAACGGGAAGAACGCCATCGGGGCGGCCACGCCGATGTTCACGCCCAGCATGCTCGGCTCGACGCGCCAGCGGTATTCGCGCGCCCACTTGCCGCTGGAGGTGAAGATGCTCGAGGCGTTGCCCAGGTCGTGGCGCTTCACGATCTCGACCGCCTCGTCGAACGTGTTCGCCTTCATCACGCACAGCACGGGACCGAAGATCTCCTCGCGCGCGATCACCATGTCGGGCTTGACGTCGGTGAAGATGGTCGGGCCCAGGTAATAGCCGTCGGGATGCTTCGGGTGCTTGAAGGCGCGGCCGTCCAGCGCCAGCGTGGCGCCATCGGCAATGCCCTTCTCGATGTAGCCCAGCACTTTCTCGCGATGCGCCGAGCTGATCACCGGGCCCATCGTGCTGCCGCCCTCGAGACCGTCGCCGACGACGATCTTCCGGGCCTCGTCGACCAAGCGTGTGCGGATGGCGTCGTAGGCCTCGCCCACCGCCAGCACGACGCTGTTGGCGAGGCAGCGCTCGCCGGCGCAGCCGAAGCACGACTCGGTCGAGACCGCCGCCGCGCGCGCCATGTCGGCGTCGGGCATCACCAGCACGAAGTTCTTGGCGCCGCCCAGCGCCTGTACGCGCTTGCCGTTCTCGGCGCCGCGCTTGTAGATGTAGCGCGCCACCGGCGAGCTGCCGACGAACGACACCCCCTCGATACCCGGGTGATCGAGGATGCCGTCCACGGCTTCCTTGGCACCGTGCACGAGATTCACGACACCGTCGGGGAAGCCGGCCTCGTGCAGCAGTTCGAACATGCGCATCTGCGACAGTGGCACGCGCTCGCTCGGCTTCAGCACGAACGTGTTGCCGCAGGCGATGGCGTGCGGCAGGAACCACATGGGCACCATGGCCGGGAAGTTGAACGGCGTGATGGCCGCGAACACGCCCATGGGCTGGCGGAAGTACTGGCTGTCGATGCCGGTGGCGACGTCCTCGAGCGACAGGCCCTGCATGAGCGACGGGATGCCGCATGCCAGTTCGACGTTGTCGACCGCGCGACGCACGCTGGAGCGCGACTCATCGAGCGTCTTGCCATGCTCGAGCGTGCAGATGCGCGCGATGTCGTCGAAGTGCTTCTCGAGCAGCTCGCGGAACTTGAACATCGGCCGCACACGGTTCACCGGGGGCGTCGCACGCCACGCGGGGTAGGCCTTGAGTGCGGCCTGCACCGCACGGTCGACATCCTCGGCGCCACCCATGGGGACGCGTGCAAGCAACGCGTTGGTGGCGGGGTTGCGCACCTCGGCCGTGGTCCTGGAACTCGATTCGACCCAGCGGCCGCCGACGAAGATCTTGAGGGTCGGTGTGCTGCCGGCGCCGATCGTGCTGGCCAGCGTGGCCTGCTCCTGGGGCGGGTTCATATCGAAAACCTCCTCGATGGGGTGGCTGGGATAGACGATGGCGCGAGCATACACGGCCGCGGCCCGGCCGGGCGCACGGAAACCGGCGACCAGTCCGTCAGGAAGCGGTCAAAGTCCGGACCAGGAGGCACTTGAGCGCGGGCTGGAGCCTCGCCACTCGGGTGCTGTGCGGGTCGCATCCAGCGCTGTGCAGGCCCCGGGGGGAACCCGCGGCCAGCCGTGGTGGAAGCGGGTCTCAGCTGCGCTTGGCCCAGCGCGTCAGTTCGCGCAGCAGTGGCGTCATGTGCGCCCAGGCGAATCGCCTGCGTAGCCGCGGCAGCCGGGTGATCGGCACCCACGCGGCACTCGCGGCGTCATCGGCGGCACGCGGTACTCCGCGCCGCCAGTGCCCGACGAAATAGAAATTCATGACGGGGAAGCGGCCAAAGCCCTTGATGAAGTAGGTGTCCCAGTGGAATCCGAGGGACTCGACGCGGCCGAGCGTGAGCCCGGTCTCCTCGCGCAGTTCCCGCCGCGCGGCCCCCTCGATGGTCTCGCGCGCCTCCATGAAGCCGCCGGGCACATCGAGGTAACCGACGCGCGGCGCGTGCGCGCGTTCGAGCAGCAGCACGCGGTCGCCCTTCACCACCAGCATCCCGGCGGCCGAGCGCGGGTAGTCGTAGATCATGTAGCGGCAGCGCGGACACGTCAGGTGGCGGGGACGCGTGGCGTTCGGCGGCCGGCGCGAGACGAGCGTCCCGCACACCGCACAGGGGAAGGTCACGCTCACGGCAGCTCCACGCTGATCACCGCCGGCAATGGCGTGCGCGCGTTCACGAGGTTGGGGTGGTCCTTGGCGTCGAGCCACGGGCCGAACGACGCGTAGCGAAACGCCCCGCGCGACACCACGAGTTCGGCTTCGTGCCCGCCATCCATGCTCATGGCGTGCTTCAGCTGCAGCGGCGACTTCTGCAGCACGAACGCGAAGTCGGCCAGCGTGTACGAGCCCTCGCTCACCAGCACCAGGATGCGGCGGTGCTTGTCCTCGGCGACCACGGTACGATTGGCGATGCGCTCGCTGCGGCGCACCCGCAGCGTGCCGGTGGAATCGAACAACATGAACGACTGCGCGACCTCCCGCCATGCCAGGGAGTCCGAAGCGTGCCCGGGGTCGGGCAGGTCGAGCACGCGCGCGCCACCGCCGCCGCGGGCACGACGGTCCGCCACGAGCACGGCCTGATAGCCGGGGTGCGCGCGGCGCGACAGCCAGCGACCGCCGCTCGCGAGCAGTCCCATGTAGCGGAAGTCCGGGTAGAACTGCCCGGCGTTGAACACCGCCACGGCATGCGTCCGCTGCTGCCACTCGACGACATCCAGCGGGCGGGCGCTGCCGGTCTGCGAGAAGTGGTGCACGCGCAGGCGCACACGCTCGGGATCCAGGCGCAGCACGGCGATAGCGGCGGGCCCGCGCCGGCACCACGGTTCACCGCGCAGCGTGGCGAACTCGATGCCGGGTGCGAGCTCCCGCCAGTGCAGCGCGGCGGCGCTTCGCCACACCACGAACGCCCCCACGACCACGACCACGGGCAGGATCCAGCGAACGTGCAGGCGGGGTGCGTCGAGCGGGCGGCTCAGGCCACTCCCGCGTGCCGCTGGCGGGCCTCCTGCACCATGAGCAGCTCGCTGACGTTCTCGAGCGTCAGCATGCCCACGAGCTGGCCACGCATGATCACCGGCACCGCGCCGTGGCGGCCGGAGCGCATGACTTGAAGCGCCCGGTCGAGCGGCCACGAGGCGTCGATCGGCTCGACGTCCATGCGCACGATGCGGCCGACCGGCGCGGTCGGGCCCTGCTCGCGCAGTCCCTTGATGAGATCGGTGCGCGCCAGCATGCCCAGATAACGCCCGCCCTCGAGCACCGGGAAATCCTGTTGGTCGCCGGCGAGCATGAGGTCGACGGCGTGCTGCAGTTCGTGCCGGGTCTCGATGGACAGGAACGCCGTGACCATGGCGGCCGACACCGGCAACCCGCTCAGCGAGGCGCGCGTCTGCACCAGCGCGCGCTCCTCGCCCGCGGCCATGAACACGAACAGCGCAATGAACACCATGACCGGGCTGCGCAGCACGAACACCCCGGCGACCGCGAACAGCAGCGCAAAACCCTGCCCGACCTGCGCGGCGATCCGCGTGGCGCGCGCGTACGGCATGGTCATGGCGAGCACCGCCCGCAGCACGCGGCCACCATCCATGGGGAATGCCGGGATCAGGTTGAAGGTGAGCATGATGAGGTTGGCGAACAGCAGGAACTCGAGCATGCCCTTGTCGGCGCGCTCGACGGCCTGTTCGGGCGTCACCCCCATGGCCAGCAGCGCCGCCGCGAGACCCGTGGCCAGCATGACGTTGACGCCCGGTCCAGCGAGCGCGACCACGACCTCCTGCGCCGGCTTCTCGGGCATGCGCTCCAGGCGCGCCAGACCGCCGATGGGCAGCAGCACGATCTCACGCGTCTGGATGCCGTAGCGGCGGGCCGCGAGCGCGTGCCCCAACTCGTGCAGCAGGACGCACAGGAACATCAGCAGCAGCTCGGTCACGGTGAGCCACACCGGGTTCGAGCCGCTCTGGAACAGCGCCAAGCCCGCCACCATCAGCAGGAAGGTGACGTGGACCTCGATACGGATGCCGGCCAGTGTGACCAGGCGGAACGACCAACGCACGGGATGGACCTCCGATGGTGGCGGTCAGTCTCGCACAGCAGGCGGTGCCGTGCAGTACCGGCGTGGAGCGGCCGGACTTCCCGACTGCTGGCGCCCCGACTGCCCCTGACTCGGGTATGCGTCAGTGCCCGGTGGGCGCCGCACGCTCGACTTCGAGCCGGCGCACCGGGCGCGACAACAGCACGCGCACACGGATCACCAGGAACACCGCCACCGCCGCCAGCCCGGCCACGAACCCCCACCACAGCCCGGTCACCCCCATGCCGGCCCTGAACCCCAGCCACAGGCTCACCGGCATGCCCACGAGCCAGAATCCCAGCATGTTGGCGATGAGCGACGCGCGCGTGTCGCCGGCGCCACGCAGCACGCCGGCGGCCACCACCTGCAAGCCGTCGAACACCTGGAACACACCCGCGATCGGGATGAGCGTCGCCGCCATCGCCACGACGCCGGGCACGGACGAGTAGGCGTTCGCGAACAGATGCGGCACCGCCAGCAGCACCACCGCCGACAGCGCCATGAATCCGGTGCCGACGAGCAGCGCACTCGCCGCCACGCGCCGCGCGTGCGGCTGATCGCCCTCACCGATGGCGTGCCCCACCAGCACCGAGGCGGCGCTGCCCACCCCCAGCGGCACCATGAACATGAGCGACGCCAGGTTGATCGCCACCTGGTGCCCGCCGATGGCTTCGGCGCCGAACCAGCCGGCGAAGATCGAGATGGCGCCGAACGTGGTGAACTCGACCGAGTTCTGCAGCCCGATCGGCAGCCCGATGCGCAACATTCGCAACAGTGGCGCGCGGCGCAGCGTCTCGGCCCGCCACGGGCGCAGCATGGGGCGCATGTGCCGCCACGACAGCATGAGCAGGAGCGCCAGCATGACGTAGCGCGAGATCGCGCTCGACAGCGCCGAGCCCACGGCACCCATGGCCGGGAACCCGAACCGGCCGAACACGAACACCCAGTTGAGCGCGATGTTGAGCAGGTTGCCCGCGAGGATCGTGCCGATCATGGCGCGTGTCTGCTTCATGGACTGCAGGCTGCCGCGCACGGTGAGGTACAGCAGCATCGCTCCCAGGCTCACGGCCGAAGTCGACACGAACGCCGCGGCGCGCGGGATGACCTCGGCCGGCTGGCGCAACAGCGTGAACACCGCACCCGCGGGCCAGCACGCCAGCGTCGTGGCCACACCCAGCAGGAGCCCGAGCACGAGCCCGCGCTGGATGCCGAGTGCCGCCGCCTCGTGGTCGCGCGCGCCCATGGCCTGTGACACCACCGGGTCGACTGCCCACACCACGCCCATGCCGAAGCTCAGCAATCCATAGATGTAGAGGTTGCCGAGCGAGGCCGCCGCCAGTTCACCCGCCGAGACGTGACCCACGAACAGGATGTCGACCACGCCCATGAGCATCGCGCCGACCTGCACGATGACGATGGGCACGGCGAGGCGCACAAGCGCGCGCAAGTCGTGGGCACTGGGGACGAAGTGGCGGAACATGGAACGCAGAATCACACCGAGCGGCGAAGAGCGCCAGAGCGCGCCGCTCGGCGCGTCACCACGGCGTCGGCTTGTAGTCCTTCAGGAACTGGCCCCAGACGTGCGTGCCGGTGATGACACCGTCGATGATGGGGTCCACGATGCGCGCACCGCCGTCGACGATGTCGAGCGGCGGGCTGAAACGGTGGTCCGCCACTTTGCGCGCCGCGATCTCGGCCGGGTCCTCGTCCGTGACCCAGCCGGTGTCGACGCTGTTCATGTGGATGCCGTCCTGCTGGTAGTCCGTGGCCGACGTGCGCGTCATCATGTTGAGCGCGGCCTTCGCCATGTTCGTGTGCGGGTGCCGGGTCGTCTTGAAGCTCTTGTAGAACTGCCCTTCCATCGCCGACACGTTCACGATGTGCTTGCCACGCTCGGGCGTGGCGCTGAGCAGGGGCTTCAGGCGCGCATTCAGCACGAACGGCGCGATGGCGTTGACCAGCTGCACTTCGAGCAGTTCGACCGTGCTGACTTCCGCGAGCAGCAGCCGCCACGAGTTGCGCCCGCGCAGGTCGACCTGCTGCATGTCCTGATCGAGCCTGCCGACCGGGAACAGTGCCCGCTGTGCCCGCTTCTCCTCGCCCCCCTCGAACTCCCCGGGCAGCAGCGGCACCTGCGACAACTGCGCGGCATGCGTGATGCCGGCCAGTTCGACCGCCTTCTGGTCCAACAGCTCGGGGCTCAGCACGGCATCGCCGCTGGCCTCGGGCAGCAGGTGGTAGCCGCGCAGGCCCTCCCACGCGCCCAGCAACTTCTGCTGGTGCGCCGGCATGTCGCGCAGCGCGGCGGTTTCGTCCGCCATCATGTGCGCGTAGAAGTCGGGCGGGCGCCGCACGGTCTGGCAGGCGTTGTTGATGATGTAGTCGAGCCGCGGCCGGGTACGGATCATCTCGCTGCAGAACGCCTCGACGCTCGGCGTATGGCGCAGGTCCAACCCGAACACCTCGAGCCGGTGCCCCCAGCGCTCGAAGTCGGGCTCATGCGAGTAGCGCTTGGCGGAGTCGCGCGGGAAGCGGGTGGTCACGATCAGGTGCGCGCCGGCGCGCAACAGCTTCAGGCCCGCCTGGTAGCCGATCTTGACGCGTCCGCCCGAGAGCAACGCCACGCGCCCCGACAGGTCGGTGAGCTCGGTTCGTTTCGCGAAGTTGAAATCGCCGCACGAGGGGCACAGACAGTCGTAGAAGTGATGCACCTCGGTGTATCGCGTCTTGCACACGTAGCACGCGCGCTGTCCCACAGAGCCTTCGGGCATGCCGGCCAGCAGCGCGCGCTGCTCGTCATCGTCCGCGGGCGCGATGTCACGCGGCACGTGGCCCTTGGGAACAAAGGCCTGCGGCGTGGTGAACACCGTCTGGCGACGCAGCGAGCGGATGCCGGTATCGGACAGCAGCGTCTCGTCGCGCTCGGCCTTGTCGTTCTTGCGCAGGCGGATCAGCGTCTTCACGAGGCGGCGGCGTTCGCCGGCATCGGGATGGAACACGACGCCGGCGGCTTGCATGAGCCTGCGGCGCTCGTCGGAGGACAGCAATGCCAGCAGCCCGCGATCGGCGGCCACCTGCTCGAGCAACTCGGTGGCGGCACGCAGGCGGTCGCGGAAGCCGGGGCCGGCCACGGTCTCGGGCAGCGGCTTGTCGGGGGGCATGGACATGGGCGGGAGACATTACTGGCTCGCGGCGAACGGCGCGAGTGCGTAGCGCGCGGCGAGCGGGACGGCGGCGGGCAGGCAGCGTCCGTGGCCGGGCTGTTCGGGAACCGTGCGACGACAGGTCATGCGGGCGGGCCACGGACCAGCGCCTGCTCGCCCAGCGAAGACCGCTCGGTGCTTCAGGCTGCCGTGCGCCGCCCGCGCGGCGGCATGCCCGGCATGCGCGGGCCGTGCGGGGCACGCACGCGCTCGTACAGCGACTCGGTGTCGAACACGGCGCGCTCGATCTCGTGCCGCTCGATCGCCGCCAAGCGGGCCTGATCGCTCATCGCCGCGCGCGCGGCGTGATCGGCGAGCACGAGTGCCACGGTGTCGGCGAACACTCCCGTCTGCGCGGCGTTCACCAGCAAGCCGGCTCGGCCCCCGTCCAGGAATGCGGGCATCGTGCCATCGGCATGGCCGACCACGGGCAGGCCCGCGGCAAGCGCCTGGAGGATGCCAAGCCCGAGCGCGTCGGGTCCCATGCCGGGAGCGACACCGACATCGACGCTCGTGAGCAGTGCGGGCAGGTCGGTGCGTGCGACGCGCGGCAGCAGCGTGAGCTGTGAGGACAAGCCCAGTTCCTTCGCTTCCGCGAGCAAGGCGTGTCCGCCGTCCGGATTGCCGGGGTCGGTGCCGGCCACGACCATCCCGACGCCGGGCACGCGCGCATGCAGCGCGATGAGCAGGTCGAGCACGCGATGTCCGCCGCGCGCCGGCGTCGGCGGGCCGATCAACAGCACGCGCGGATGCGAGCGGTCGGAACTCAGCGTGGCGACCTCGGGCGACAACGGGGCCGCGGGCGATTGCGAGAAGCGACCGGAGTCGACGCCGATCGGCACCAATGCGACGCCGCGCCCCAGCGCCAGCGTGGCGCGATCGCGCACGAATCCCGAGTGCGCCACGACGCGATGCCCGGCGCGCGCCAGTTGCGCCAGCGGTTCCATGGCGCGGACGTGCGAATGCCCCGCACAACTGCCGCACGGGGCGAGCGGAAAGTGCTGCTCGCAGGCCACTCCGCGCGGGCGTGTCACCAGATCACCGAGCGGACACAGCGGCGACCAATCGAGCAGGTCCAACAGCAATGGCACGCCCGCCAGCGCGGCCACCACCTCGGCGCCCAGCGGGCCGGTGACGGCCACGTGCACGAGGTCGGGCTCTTGCACCAGCGCGTTCGTCACCGCGGCCGCGAGCGCATCCGGACTCGGTCGCCACACGGCGACTCCGGGCGGATCCTCGGGCACCTCACCCGGCTCGAGCGGCTCCGTGCACAGCACCATCACACGGTGGCCGCGGGCCACCAGGCGCGCGGTGAGATCGTAAGTCCAAGCGGCCGCGGCATCGAGCGTCGAAGACTCGAGGCTGCCGGCCAGCAGCAACAGTTTCAAGCCGCGCGGTCCTCGCCCTCGTCCGTGAGCGGGGGGTCGTACTCGTCCCTGTTGGGGGGCGCCGGCGGATCGAACTCGTCGCCGACGATGTCGAACGCCAGATCGGGCTCGCCGGGGGCGGCCTGCACGGCGTCGAAGCTGTCATCCGCACCGCGCTCGCCCGGCCCTTCCCAGCGGTCGCGCAGGTACAGGTTCAGCGCCGCCAGATCGCGGCGCGCCGGCCGGTGCCCGGGGTGCAGCCACAACGTGTGACGCAACAGGCGCACGGCGTCTTCCACGGCGCCGAACTCGAAGCAGGCCGAAGCCGCAATGTAGTAGAGGCCAGGGTCGTGCGGCGACAGCGACAAGCCGCGGATCGTGCGGGCCAGCGCCTCGCGAGCATTGCCGTCTTCAAGCGCGGCATGCGCGGCGCGCGACATGAAGCGCGACGCTTCGGCATCCGGCGGCGTGTCGAGCCCCGGGATGAACCGGCGCAACTCCTCGCAAGCGCGACGCAGGGACAACGACACGAATCCGTCGAGACGCGAACTGGAACCCGTCGCGACCCGATCCGCCAGACGCTCGAGCGCGTCGAGGATCTCTTCCATGGAAGGATGCGTGGAGTCCGACACAGGAGCCTCATCGTGAGGGGCTGAACGGGCGCGGGCGGTTGCCGCGACCCGGGGGGTGCCCCGCTTGCACAGGGGTTATCGGCAGACACGCCAGCATGCTGAACGAATCCTTGTCCCTAACGAAGGCGTAGCCCGTGCAAGCTGCACGTTCTCGCCGACGGCACCGGCGTTCGCGCGCCCGG
>JANMAX010000325.1:0-26536 GCA_031360075.1 bacterium
TTCTCGAACACGAACAACTGTCCGTTGTACCCGGTGGTTCGCGTCACCACGACCATGTCCTTGTCACCATCCAGGTCGATGTCGGCCATGGTCAGGCCCGTGACCTCGCCGATGACAGAGCCGCCGGCAACGGTGAAGGTCTCGTCGCGGGTGAACGTCGGCGTCGTGGCGTCATTGTTGAGCCAGACTTCGATCGAGCCCTGACCCGCCGTGGCGCCCTTCGTACCCACGATGATGTCGGGCATGGCGCCACCGCCACAATCCAGGGTCGCGACCGCCTGCACGTCGCCGTTGTCCAGGGTCTTGTAGTTCTGGCCCGGGCTGAAGCTGGTGGGATAGTAGCCCTCGTTGTTGCTGGTGCCCTGCGTGAACCACACGAAGAAGTTGCCCGCCGTTGCGTAGCGGGTGCCCGTGACCAGGTCCATGCGCGCCTTGGTGCCGTTCTTGTCCAGCGTGTCGGCGACCATCGCCATGACGGAGTTGGGCGCCAGGCGACTGTAACCATAGGGATTCGTCGGCGTCGTGTTGAACAACGGCGACGACGAGTACTGGTTGAACCACACCGAGACGTTGTCCGTACTGCCGGCGTCAGCGCCAAGGATGAGGTCCTTGTCGGCGCGCGCATTCTGGGTCTGGTTGCCGCTCCAGTCCTTCTCGATGAGATCCGCCGCGGTCAGCGACAAGACACGGCTGGCCGTCAGCGTGATGACCTGGAAGTTCGCCATACCGAAGTTCTTGCTCGAGAGGACGCTTCCCGATGTGATCCACAGCGAGCCGATCGCGGTCGTCGCGGTCGGGAAGTAGCCGGCCGGCGGGATCGTATAGACGCTGTAGGCTTCCGTGCGCGGAGGGTCATTCACGGGCACCGTGATGTCGTAGCTGCCGGTGGCGTCCGTGTAGGCGTAACCCGCCACGTTGATACCTGCGTCCTTTGAAACCCCGACCCAGATGCTCGACATGCCCACTTCGGCGCCGTCGAGTATGCCGTTGCGGTTGGAGTCCACGAACACGCGGCCCGACACTTGACCGATGCTCTGCCGGTTCAGGCCGAACGTCCGCGATACCGAACCGCCGTTCGTCATGACGCCCGCCACCGGGCTGGGGGTCGACGCCGACATGGTGAGCGAGTCCGGCTTGTTGCAGGTCAGCGTATAGTCGCCGACGCCCGCGAACAGCGTCACGGAGCCGAGGGCGTCCGTCAGGCCGGTCGTTGAGCCAGGCGATACCGTGAAACGGATGCCCTGGAGTGCGGTTTCACCCGAGTCCCAGACGCCGTCCGTGTTCGTGTCGTTGAACGCCCGCGCCACGATGGTGCCACCCGACCGCGCGGTATCCGCGAAACTGCGTGCGATCGCCGCGTTCGAGACCGTCAGGTTGAACGTGTCGGGGGAAGAGAACGAGCCGTAGCCCATGGCAGGCGTGTGCCGGAGCGTGTAGGTCCCCGCCGGCGCCCGCAACAAGTAGAAGCCGCTCGCGCTGGTGTAAGCCGTGTAGTTGCCCAGGCGCACGGTGGTGCCCGAGATGCCGGTCTCTCCGCCGTCCTGGGTGCGATTGCGGTTCGCATCGCTGTAGACGTAGCCGGATACAGTGTACGTCGGCGCGCCGAAGTCGGGCACGCTGCGCGTGGCGTTGACCTCGCTCTTGAGCGTGGTCATGGGGTACCGGCCACGAGCGTCCGGCCGCGTTGCCGCCGCCGTCACGTTGAGAACGACGCGCTGGATGTCCTGGAGTTGCGCCGCCGGGACCGGACCGTTGTTCCAGTTCCATGCCGTGTTCGAGCCGCGCAAGTAGACCGTGAACAGGGCCGGCACGGTGCCGCCGGGCTTCCGCAGGAGCGCGACACGTTCGGCAACGCCGCCGTTATTCCCGGCAGAGTTGGCCGATGAGTCACCATAGACCTGCCGGACGAGCACATAGTCGTCGGGATTGGGCGTGGCCGCCGCGTCGGCGCCAATGGCGTTGGACACGTCGCTGGCGTTGACTGCACCGTCGTTGTTGACGTCGAGCGTGTAGCGGATCAACTCCGCGCCCGTGCGATACCGGACCGGCGGGGTGTAAGTCGTGCTCACCAGCGGGTGGGGATTCGGCGACCCGGCCGGGTTGTAGGCCAGGGGTGCCGTGGGACCCGCCGGACCATCCGGATAGGGCAACTGATTCTCGGCCATGATGACTTCGGTCGAGTCGATGTACGCGATCGCCGGCTGAGGCGATGCATAGTCCTGATCGGTGCCGTAGCCGGACGAGCGGAGGTCACGAGCAATCAGGTCGAGCGCGGCGCGAGCCGACTGCTCGCTCTCGATACGGCCGCTCGTGCTCTGCTTGCTGCGAGCCGACGTCACCAGGATCACCGTCACTGCGGCAGCGACCATGGCGAAGATGACGAGCGTGACCATCAGCTCGACCAGTGTGAAACCCGCCGATTTGGAGCGCGTCGCTGCAAGCGTGTCGGGATGGACATTCATCGTTTTCACCGCCTCACGTATGTAGTGGCGGTCACCGACCGGGCTGAGCGCCCAGCGCCTTGGTAGGTCACGGTGACATCCACCTTCTTCAGATTGCTGAGACTGCCGGTCATCGTGGTGATCTGGAACCAGCGCTTGTACTGACCGTGCTCGAGTGACTCCGTGGCGCTCCCAGCCGGGTGCCTGCCGTCGGTGAGTAGCGGATCCGACCAGCTGCGGTTGGTGATCGTCTCCAGCTGTTCCTGGGCGTAGTAGTTCGCACCCATGACCAAGCGATCCTGCGCCTGTGCCCGGGCTCCCGCCGGGAACATCTGGGCGACGGCGATCAGGCCGACGGACAGCACCACCAGCGCGATCAGCAGCTCCATGAGGGACATGCCGCGCTGTTCACGAGCCGTTTTCAAGTGTCTATGGGTGGCCATGGGTTTCACCGTATGAGCGCCAGACCGGAGACCTGGATACTCACCGTATCCTTGACTCCAGCGCGGTTCTGGAACACGACCAAGCCGGAAGTGTTCACCCGGCCATCTCGGGTCAGCGTGAGCGATGTGGGTGAAGCGGACACGTAGGTGATGCCATTCGAGAGCGTCATCCGGCTGGAGCGACCAGCCCCCATGACCGTCCAGGCATTGGGTGCGGCGGTATTGAAGTTGAGAGTGACGCTCTGCCCGGTCGCCATGGCCCGAGAACGCTGCAGCTGCAGCGTCTGCACCAGATTCTGGCTCGTGCCGCGGAGTTGCTGGCTCTGTGAGTAGTGCCGGTAGGTGGGAATCGCGAACGTGAGCAGCACGCCGAAGATCGACACCACGAGCATCAGCTCGATGAGTGAGAAACCTCGTTCGTGTGGCTTCACGTTGAACATGTGACTCCCTTGACGGACCACTTCGGTGGCCTTGGATGGGCCCCGTACCCCGGAATCGATATCGGCACTGGCGTGTGAGCACTTGAAGCCGACCTGTGAGGTCACGCGGGTTGCGTCGGATCACCCATTCCGGTCGACCATCCGGAATCGGCTCCTGTCACTGAAGTTCATGCAGACCCCGTGCCATGAGACGCAACTTGCTGAAGTCGGGCTGATTCGCCGCTTCGGCGCGATTCCGTGTCTGACTCTGGGATCCCCCGCATGTGCATTCCGCCTCGGCCCCACACGCCGCATTGCAGATCACGCGGTCGATCGGGCTTCCCCGGATGCACGAACATGAGCGTCGGGCGGCCACTGGATCTGGCGCGCACTGCCGTCCGCGCGGTCGCACCGACCACTTCAGCCACCGAAAGCGGCGAAAGGCCGGCTCGATCTGCCGCTGGCTGATTCATGCCCGGCACGTCCGGAGCGCCGGGCAGAATGATGCCGGCGCCGTGGGATCGCGACGCCGGCCGTGATACAGGCACGGACCCTCAGGCCCGCCTTGGAGCTCGCTACTGCTGCTTGGACAGGTCTGTGATGTGGTCCGCGAGCTTCTCGCGCTGGATCTCGATCCTGTCGAAGTTGTCTTGCGCCATGACCACGGCGGTCACGCCACCAGCGGGCAGTGAGATCCCGAACGCGAATGCGATTCGGCGAGGCATGGTCATCAGCGGCCATCCCCATCGAGCAGGTTGCCCAGCGAACCCAGGATCGAGCCCTGCTCTCGGCCACCGCGGCCGGTCTGCGGCGCGGCCGCGAAGATGCGGCTGGCGAGACGGGAGAACGGCAGCGACTGTAACCACACCCTGCCCGGACCACGCAGCGTGGCGAGGAACAGGCCCTCCCCACCGAACAGCACGGTCTTCACACCGCCCGCCAGCTGGATGTCGTATTCGACACTCGGCTGCATGGCCACGATGCAGCCCGTGTCGACCCGTAGCGTCTCGCCGGGGGCGAGCATGCGCTCCTCCAGCGTGCCGCCGGCGTGCACGAAACACCAGCCGTCACCGTCGAGCTTCTGCAGGATGAAGCCCTCGCCACCGAACAGGCCAGCACCGAAGCGGCGCGTGAACGCAATACCGAGCGAAACCCCCTTGGCTGCGCACAGGAACGAATCCTTCTGCGCCACCAGCGAGCCGCCCAGTTCCTTCAGGTGCAGCGCGATGATCTTGCCCGGGTAGGGCGCGGCGAACGCGGCTTTGCGCTTGCCGGTCCCCTGGTTCTGGAACACGGTCATGAACAGCGACTCGCCCGTGAGCAATCGCTTGCCGGCGCCGAGCAGCGCACCCATGAACCCGCCCTGCTGCTGCGGCGAACCGTCACCGAAGATCGTCTGCAGCGTGATGCCGTCCTCCAGGTACATCATCGCACCGGCCTCACCGACAATCGCTTCGCCGGGATCCAGCTCGATCTTCACGAACTGCATATCGTCACCGAGGATCTCGAACTCGATCTCGTGCATGTTCGGCATGGTCAGGCTCTCCTTCTCGACAGCGCGGCAGGAGCCGCTCGGGGTTCCGGCCAGGGAGCCGGTTCACGTGCAGGCAGCAGCCGGCACGCGATGTACGATACGTGGTGGCGGGCAGCGTGTTGCGGCCAGCCCGCTGCGGGTCAATCCGCGACGAGCAGCCCGTGCTCGCCGAGCAACCCCTCGAAACGCGCCAGCCCCTGCAGGTCCTCGGGGCCGAAGCGGTAATGGAACCGGCGCAGGTAGCCCTCCATCTCGTCGGCACTCCAGCCCGGGCCGGTCTCGCGGCGGGCGATCTCCGGCAATGTGGCCAGTCCAGCGGCGAGCGAGGCCTCGATGAAGTGGCGCAGCTCGAGTTTGAGCGCCGGGTCGAGCGCCGAACGCACCACCCAGGCGGCATACACGAACGGCAGGCCGGTCCAGTCGTGCCAGTCCGCGCCCAGGTCGAGCGTGTGCACGAATCCCTCGGGCGGCCGGTTGCGCGTGCGCATCGCCTGGTCGCCGATCAGCAGCAGCCCGTCGGCCTGCGACGGTTCGAGCCCGCGCACGAAGCGCACGTTCGGCAGCGAACGGCGCACGTTGAGCAGCAGCTTCAGGAGCCGGATGCTCGTGGACGTCTCGGGTGTGACCGAGATGAGCGCGCCGCCCAGTGCGTTGGCCGGGCGGCGCGAGAACAACAGCACCGACAGCACCGGGCCGCGCGCGGCCACTCCCATGGGCGCCAGCATCTCGAAACGGTCGCGCATGCGCAGGAAGTCGCCCGCCGCCATGAGCCCGAGATCGACGCTGCCGGACTCGGCTTCGCGCCCAAGGTCTCGTGGCGGCAGGTTTCGCACGGCGAACGGCGCGTCCGCCCACAGGGCATAGAATGGCGCGGCGTTCGCATACGGGATGCGCGCGGCGACCGTGGCGGTGGTGAGGCGGGACGGGTCCATGGGAGAGCGAAGATATCGCGCGGTGGAGCGCGAGTCGAGCCCCTTGGCGCGGGCAGGATCAGCCTTCGCGAAGGACTTCCAGGAACGCCGCGCCGTAGCGCTCGAGCTTGACCGGGCCCACACCCGGCACCTCGAGCAACGCGCTGGCGCTCGCCGGCCGGCGTTCGGCCATGCCGCGCAGCGCGGCATCGCTGAACACGATGTAGGCCGGCACGCCTTCGGAGTCGGCGAGGCGCTTGCGCACCGCACGCAGGCGTTCGAAACGTTCGAGCGCGTCGTCCGACAACGTGACCGTGGCGGCACCGGCGCCGCGCACGCGTCCCGAAGCCGTGGTCGCGAACGTCGTCGTCACCATGGACTCGATGCCCTTGCCGCTGCACACGTCGCAGGCATCCCCGCACGGCTCGAGCGTCTCGTCGAAGTGCGCGCATGCAGCTTGGTGGCGGCACGCGCTGTTCTCGAGCAGCCGGAACAACTCGACCGTCTTGCTGCGGGTCTCCTCCCGCAACGCCGGGTCGTCGATGCTGCTCAAGAACGTGTCGTAGCCGATGACATCCGCCCACGAGTAGTAGACGATGCACTCGCTCGCCAGCCCGTCGCGACCGGCGCGGCCGATCTCCTGCACCCACGCCTCGATGCTCTTCGGCATGTCGCGATGCACGACCAGCCGCACGTTGCTCTTGTCGATGCCCATGCCGAACGCCACCGTGGCGACGATGACGTCGATATCGTCGCGCGCGAACGCGTCCTGGTTGCGCGCGCGGGTCGCATCGGGCAGGCCGGCGTGGTAAGGCGCGGCCTTGATGCCGTTCGCGGCCAGGAACTCGGCGGTGGATTCGACGCTGCGCCGGCTCATGCAATAGACGATCGCGCTCTCACCCGTGCGCGTGCGCAGCAGTGCGAGCAGGTCCTTGCGCACGTTGCGCGCCGCTTTTGGCGCGCCGCTGGTGCCCTTGCCCTCGCCTTTCTTGACCGCGGTGATGCGCAGGTTCCGGCGGAAGAACGAGCCCTTGAAACCGTCGGGTTTCTTCATGCCCAACTGCCGGATGATGTCGCCCGCCACGCGGCGTGTGGCGGTGGCGGTGAGCGCCAGCACCGGGATCTCGCCCAACTCCTGCTTCAAGCCCTGCAATTTGCGGTAGGCCGGGCGGAAGTCGTGCCCCCAGTGACTGATGCAGTGCGCCTCATCAACCACGACCAGACTCACCGGGCAGCCCGCGATGAACGTGCGCAATGAGCCCTCGAGCGCTTCGGGCGCCAGGTACAGCAGCTCGATCTCGCCACGGCGGAACGCGGCCAGCCGCTCACGTCGCTCCTCGAACGGCAGCGTCGAGTTGATGGTCACCGCCTTGAAGCCGACGCGCACGAGGGCGTCGACCTGGTCCTTCATGAGCGAGATGAGCGGCGAGATCACCAGCACCGCGCCCGGCAGGAGTCGCGCCGGGATCTGGAACGTCAGCGACTTGCCGGCACCCGTCGGCATGACGCCGATGCAGTCCTTGCCGGCGAGCACCGCGTCGATGATGCGGCGCTGACCCGGGCGGAACTCGCGATAGCCGAAGATGGCCTCGAGCACCTGTTGCGGGTCGGTGAAATGCTGGGCGTGGAACAGCGGAGCGCTGGAGTCGGGCACGTGAACTTTCGAAAGCGGGAGCGGGTGGCGGGGGTGTCAGGCGCCGGCTTCGGGCTTCACCGTGGGCAGGCCGCGCTCGGTCCAGGCGCGCCAGCCGCCGTCGAGTGACGTGACGTTCGAATACCCCATCTGCTGCAGTTGATCGGCCGCGAGCGCGCTGCGGAAGCCGCCGCCACAGTACAGCACGATCGGGGCGTCCTTCTCGGGCAGCGCTTGCTCGATGTCGCGTTCGATGACGCCCTTGCCCATGTGGTGCGCGCTCGGCAGGTGGCCCGTGGCCCACTCGCTGTCTTCACGCACGTCCAGCAGCACGAAGCGTTCACCGGTCTGCAAGCGTTCCAGGAACTCGTCGATTCCGAATTGCTTCACGCGTGACTTGGCGTCCTCGACGATCTTGAGGAACCCGGGCGAATGGACCTGTGCCATGTGGATTCCCTAACCGCTCACGGCTGCTGCCGTGGGGGTGACCGCACCCGGGGTGGCCGAGGCGAGCGGGTACTCGCGGATGACGCGGTACAGCGCATCGCGCTGGACGGGCGTCTTGCCGGCTTCGCGGATCATCTGCACCATGCCGGCCTCGGCCATGCCGACCGGACTCTTGGCGAGCGCGGCGTGCGCGATCTTCTCCTGGCCGATGGTGCCATCGAGATCGCTGGCGCCAAAGCTGAGCGCGGCGGCGGCCGTGTCCTGACCGAGCATGATCCAATAGCCCTTCACGTGTGGCACATTGTCGAACACCAGTCGCGAGATGGCGATCGTCTTCAGGTCCTCGATCGCCGACGCCTGACGGCGCACGAGCCCGGTGGTGCCGGGCTGGAACGCCAGCGGGATGAACGCGAAGAACCCCGGCGCGCGCGCTTCGAGCTCCCGCAGGTCGATCATGTGCTGCACGCGTTCGGCGCGCGTCTCGATATGGCCGTAGAGCAGCGTGCTGTTGCTGGGGATCCCCAACTGGTGCGCGACCTCGTGGATCTCGAGCCAGCGCTTGGCGCCGATCTTCTGGCCGAACAACTCGCGGCGCACGCGTTCGCTGAACACCTCGGCGCCGCCACCCGGCAGGGCGTCCAGGCCGGCCGCCTTGAGCTCGGTGAGCACCCACTCGGCGGGCTGCTTCGTGAGCCGGCAGAAGAAGTCGATTTCGACGGCCGTATAGGCCTTCACGGACAGGTCGGGCTTCGCTTCCTTCACCCAGCGGATGATCTGCAGGTAGTCGTCGAAGCGCCACTTGTTGTGCAGCCCGCCCACGATGTGAATTTCGGTGATCTCGGGGTCGACGTGACTGAGGATCTGCTCCTTTGTCATCGTGTAGGCGCCAGGCGCACCGGGCTTCTTGGCGTAGTCGCAGAACTTGCAGGCGAGCACACAGACGTTCGTGGGGTTGAGCTGGCGATTGACGGTGAAATAGACGCGGTCGCCATGCTTGTCGCGGGCGTACGCGTCGGCCAGACGGCCGAGCTCCATGGCGGGCGCATCGAACAGCCTGACGCCGTCTTCCTGCGTCAAGCTCTCGCCGGACAGCATCTTGGTGCGTGCGCCCTCGACGCTGGCATCGCGGAGGCGGAGTTCGGAAACGTGGCTCACGGGAATCCTCGGGCGGGCGTGTGCGGGATGCGAGAAGCGGGCCCAGTATAGCGGCCCCGCATCGCGCCCGCGACCGGCGCATCCGAAGGGCTTCTGCGCCACCTCGTCGCGGTCATGCCGGGGGCTACGTTCTCCTCTAGAGTGGTGGCTGGCCCCAACCCCTTCGGAGAGTCCGCATGTCCGCTGCTGTCCCGCCCGCCGCCGCTCCCGCCGCCAAGCCCGCCGCAGCAAGCAAGCCCGCTCCGTCGCTCGCCACGGTCTGGCCCATGATCTGGACGCTGGTCGAACCGCGCCGCAACATGCTGGCGCTGGGCTTCGTGCTCATGGCCGTCAATCGCGTCACCGGGCTCGTGTTGCCGGCTTCGGCCAAATGGCTGATCGACGACGTCATCGGCAAGCGTGAAGTCGAGAAACTGCTGCCCCTCGTCAGCATCGTCGTCGCCGCGACGCTGGCGCAGGGCGCCACGAGTTTCGCGCTCACCCAACTGCTCTCGAAGGAAGCCCAGCGCCTCATCGCCGAGATGCGCCAGAAGGTCCAGGCGCACATCTCGCGGCTGCCGGTCGGCTTCTACGACACCAACCGCACCGGCTCGCTCGTCAGCCGCATCATGAGCGACGTCGAGGGCGTGCGGAACCTGATCGGCACCGGCTTGGTGGAGTTCGTGGGCGGCATCATCACCGCGCTCATCTCGCTCGTCGTACTGCTGCGCATCAACGCCACCATGACGCTCATCACCGCAACCGTGCTCATCGGCTTCGCGCTGGTGCTGAACCGCGCCTTCGTCACCATGCGTCCGATCTTCCGTGAGCGCGGCAAGATCAACGCCGACGTCACCGGCCGGCTCACCGAGTCCCTGGGCGCGGTGCGAACGGTGAAGGGCTATCACGCTGAACAGCGCGAGCAGAACGTCTTCGCCGAGGGCGTGAAGCGCCTGCTCGACAACGTGCTCGCCACACTCACCGCGCAGAGCGTCATGCAGCTGTCCAGCTCGCTGCTGCTAGGCATTGTCGGTGCGATCATCATGTACGTCGGTGCCAGCCACATCCTCAACAACACGCTCACGCTCGGCGGTTACTTCACGTACACCATGTTCCTTGGCTTCCTGATTGCGCCCATCTTCCAGATCGTCGCCATCGGCACGCAGCTCACCGAGGCGATCGCCGGGCTCGAGCGCACGCAGGAAGTGTTCGCGAACCGCACCGAGGATGAAGACCCCAAGCGCACGCACGTGCTCGGCAAGGTGCACGGCGACATCGCGTTCGAGCACGTCGACTTCGCCTACGAGACGGACAAGCCCGTGCTGAAGGATGTGTCGTTCGCGTCAGCCGCCGGCAGCGTGACCGCGCTGGTGGGCTCGAGCGGATCCGGCAAGAGCACGATCATCGGTCTGATCTCGGCGTTTCATTCACCCGCGGCCGGGGTCGTGACGGTGGACGGCACGGACCTCTCGGCCGTGCGCCTGGATTCGTTCCGCACGCAGTTGGGTGTCGTGCTCCAGGACAGCTTCCTGTTCGCCGGCTCGATCCGCGAGAATGTCGCGTTCTCGAGGCCGCTGGCCTCGGAGGCCGAAGTGCGCGAGGCGTGCCGCATCGCGCGCGTCGACGAGTTCGCCAACCGTTTCCCCGAGGGCCTCGACACCGTGGTGGGTGAGCGCGGCGTGAAGCTGTCGGGCGGCCAGCGCCAGCGCGTCAGCATCGCGCGTGCGATTCTCGCCGACCCGCGCATCCTGATCCTCGATGAGGCCACGTCCAGCCTCGACTCCGAGAGCGAGGCGCACATCCAGGCCGGGCTCCAGCACTTGATGCAGGGCCGCACGACGTTCGTGATCGCGCACCGGCTGAGCACGATCCGGCGCGCCAACCAGATTCTCGTGGTCGAGGACGGCCGCATCGTCGAGCGCGGCGATCACGACACGCTGTACGCCCTCAATGGCCGCTACCGGGACCTCTACGACCGCCAGCACGGGCTCGAGAAGAACCTGTTCCTGGCTCCCGGCGAAGGGGACTCCGTGCCCGACGGCGAGGGCGGCAGCGGCCGCGGCCCGCGCGAGCCCGGCGTGTTCGATGTCATGCAGGGCGGGCGCTGAAACGCTCCGACCACCTCGCCCCGCTACGGCTCCCACATCAGGACTTGACTCCCGTTGATGCCTGACCCCGTCACCATCGGCCACGGACGAACATCGCATAGCTGTACAATAAAACAACTTACGCCATTTTATGTAACCTGATTCGGCTGGTTCCATGGTCCGGACGGCCGGACTTTATGCTGTTATTTTGAAAGTTCTGGACTAGACATAAACTTCAAAACAGTGGCATAATGACAACATGGATAGCGTCAGGAACCCATATGCGCCGGGCGCAGGAACACCGCCACCCGAGTTGGCAGGCCGAGATGTACTTCGCGAAAAAGTCCGGGTCGCCATTGAGCGGCTGAAGTTGGGACTCCCGGCGAAGAGTGTCCTCATGGTCGGGCTGCGCGGGGTGGGCAAGACGGTTCTCCTCGACCAGATGCGGGACGACGCAAGCACGGGTGGAGCCCACACGGTGCGAATCGAAGCGCCCGAGCACCGTTCGCTTCCCGCGATCCTCGCCCCGCAGCTCCGACAGTCACTGCTCCGATTGAGCCGCATCGAGAGTGCGAGAGAATTGGCGCAGCGGGGACTGCGCGCCCTTGCCGGATTCGCGAAGTCCCTGAAACTCAAGTACGGCGACATCGAGGTAGGGCTCGACTTGGACCCTGAGCCAGGCCTGGCGGATAACGGCGACCTCGAGCACGACTTGCCCGAGCTCTTCGAGACGATTGGCGCGGCAGCGGCGAAAGCACGTACCGCGCTCGTGCTGTTCATCGACGAGCTGCAGTATGTCGAGGAGACCCAACTCGAGGCCCTGATCACCGCGCTTCACCGCTGTGCGCAGCAGAAACTACCGATCACCGTGGTCGGTGCCGGGTTGCCCCAGTTGCGCGGACACATGGGGCGCGCCAAGTCCTACGCGGAGCGGTTGTTCGACTTCCCCTTGATCGGGCCGCTCGGACCCGATGCCGCACGGCGAGCGATCGTGAAGCCTGCTGCCGACCAAGGTGTGAGGTTTGAAGAGGCAGCCATCGAACGCATCGTGAGCGAGACGCGTGGCTACCCCTATTTCCTACAGGAGTGGGGCAAGCATGCCTGGGATGTCGCCGCGGCCTCACCGATCACCGCGCAGGATGTCGTGTTGGCTTCCGACACGGCCGTCGCCGCGCTGGACGAGAGCTTCTTCCGCGTGCGTTTCGACAGACTGAATCCGAGCGAACGACGCTACCTGCGCGCGATGGCAGAACTCGGAGCGGGCCCGCATCGCTCGGGCGATATCGCAAACGAGCTGAATCGCAAGGTGACTTCACTCGCGACGATCCGCAACCAGTTGATCACAAAGGGCATGGTCTGGAGCCCTGACCATGGAGACACGGCGTTCACGGTGCCGCTCTTTGACGAGTTCATGCGACGGATCATGCCGGGCGATGACTGGAGACGCGACCGACCCGATCCCGCGTGAGTCCGCTCAACGCAATGAAGCCCGCCGCGGATCGTGACTCCGCGGCGGGCTTCTTCTTGGCCAGGACCCCGTGGTCGATCTACAGGTCGAAGTGATGCGCGACCTTGAGCAGGAACACGTTGTTCGCCGGCGCGCGCGACACGACCTTGTACGAATGGTTCGGGTCGAAATCCGAGATACCGTCGGCGTCGGCGCGTTCCTGTGTCCACACGAAGAACACGCTGGAGCCTGGCGCGTACTCCCAGCGCACGACCGCGTTGCCGCGCAGCGAGCCGAACGTCTGGCCGAACACCGTGCCCGTGCTCACCGGCACGAAGTCGTACGAACGCGAGCGCGCCAGCTCGACCATGTCGTGGAAGTCGAGTGTTGAGACCAGCGGCTGCATGAACATCTGGACACTCAGGTTCGGCGTCGCGGCATAGTCGGCCCGCAGGTTCATCGACCACTGTGTCTGCTCGAGCTGCGTGAAGCGCGAGCCTGTGGCGAGTGTGCCGTTGTGGTCCCAGAACTGCGTGTCGGTGTGGCCACGGTAGTAGTCCGGACCGCCGCTCAGTCCCAGGTTCGGCATCGGGCGCCAGCGGATGCTGGGGTTCACCTGCCGCTCCCACGACCCGTCCGAGGACCAGCTCGGGTTCGTGTCGATCGACCAGAACCACGGGTTCCGGCTGTTCGTGTCGAAGTGCAGGCTCAGGCTGCCGCCCGGCTTCGACACCATGAGCGGACCGCCGCGCGTCTTGCGCGGACTGAACGCGTAGCCATTCCAGAACGTGTTGCCGTTCCACGACCAGTGGTTGCGCTGTTCCAGGTTGCCCGCCAGCCACCAGCCATTGAGCGTGTGGTTGCCGCCGAAGTCATACGAGTGCGCGATCGCGCCCATGACGTTGGCGTACTGCCGGAAGCCCTTGGGCTGCTCCCACTGCCAGCCCGCGAGCACGTGACCGTTGATGACATCGCCGCCGAACAGGAAGCCGAGGTCGTTGTTGTCGAAGCCCGGCGAGAGCGCTCCCAGGCCGGCGTTGAACAGCAGCCGTCCCTGCTGCTTGTTGAGCCACAACCGCGAACCGTAGCCGCTGAGCGACGTCGCGGCCGGATCGACGCCGAGTTCCGGGCGGTCCGGGCGCTGGTAGTAGTGCGGGAAGCCGCGTTGCAGCTGCGTCATGCGCGCCGTGGTGCCACCGACCCGCGACGCGGTGCCATAGCCCGAGACGACCCAGGTGCGGTCCTTGCCGAGGAACGTCCAGCCATCCATGGCGGCCACGAGGGCGTCGCTGTTGACCTCGCCGCGCAGCGCATCGCCACCGCCGTCGAAGAACCGCGTCGTGGTCATGGCCATGAGCCCCAGGCCCTGCCGGCGGTCGTTCATCTCGTGCATGGCGCGGAACACGCCATAGTAGCTCATGGGCTCGACGCCGAATTTGGATTCGGCACCACCGTTGCGCAGCGTGGCCGACTCACGGCTCGTGAGCGCCTGCACCATGCCGACGTTCCAGCCCGGCGCCGGCTGCCCGGTGACCTTCGCGGCGCCGAGGATGTGCGCGGCCGTGGGATAGTCGGTGTATTGCGCGGCCGGCGTGTCACCGCGCGGCCCGCGCCCGATGCGGCGCGAGTAGAAGAAGATCGGCTCCGGCCAGTTGAAGTTCGAATAGTTGTTCGCGCCGTTGTTGCCGCAACGGAACACACTGACACCCTCGGTGAAGAACGGACGCTTCTCCTGGAAGAAACTCTCGACGTCCGACAGGTTCACGACCGCGGGGTCGATCTCGACCTGACCGAAGTCGGGGTTCACCGTGGCGTTGAGCGTGAACTTGGAGCCCAGGCTCATGCGCAGGTCGCCGCCCACCGCGGGCTTGACCTTCCAATCGCCATGGAACGGATCATCGCCGCCGTACTGCGACAGGCTGTTACCGTCGAAGCGCAGGTGCTCGGTCTTGTTCGTGATGTACGGCGTCAGCTCGAAGTGCTGACCCGAGTGCAGACCATCGAGACCGTGCAGCTCCTCGAAGCGCGACACGAAGCCGGACTCTCCGCGCGGCGTGTAGACCACCGCATCCTCTTCGCTGTAGCGCGGGATCCAGCGCTTGAAGTTGACGCCCCACACCATCTGGTCGCCGCTGCGGAAGCGCAGTTGCGAAAACGGGATCCGCATCTCACAGGTCCAGCCCTGATCATCACGCCGGCTGCGCGCCTGCCAGACGCCATCCCACGAGTCGTCATCCCAGCCATCGTTCAGCAGGACGCCGTCCAGGACCGTGCCCGCCGCGCTGGCCATGAAGTAGTAGCCCGTGCGCTTGTCGTGGAACGGATCGATCATGAGCGCGAACATGTCGGAGCCGGCATCGTTGTCGCGCCGTGACAACCTGACCCGGATCGAGTCCGGCGAACTGTCATACAGTCGTGCGCCGACATAGAGCGCATCATCGTCATAGGCCAGGCGGACTTCGCTGCGCTGGCGCGGCGCCACCCCCTGGTCGGGGTCCTGCTGCAGGAAGTTCGTGACCGGCTGGTCGTGCTTCCAGATGTCCTCGTCGAGCTGACCGTCGATGATGATCGGCCGGTCGGTGCGTACCGCGCGCACCGGAGTCGAGTCCGCGAACGCGGGTACGGCGAGCACGGCAAACAGCAGCACACTGGCAAGGGATCGCATAAGAGGCTCCAGGGAGGCCGATGGGCGAATCGGGCTCTGCCACGGAAGGTGCCGGGTCACGACCGGCACAGGAAGGGCGGGCGTGGGCGGGCGCACGTCAGCCGCTCTACGTGAAGCGGCGGTGGGAGGTTGCCACCAAGGGGGCACCCTGTGATGGTCCATGGTCCGAGTGCGTCAGGTTCGGGGGACCAGCGCGGGATTCCGTCGGGCCGAACGCTCGGGGCCGGGGTGAGAACGTGGGAGGCGGTCCGGGGGCGGCGCGGCTGAGCCAGCACAGGCTCAACCGCGCATCGCCGCCAGCGCCACCGCGAGTTCGCCCGCGACGCGGGCGTTGTCCTTGAGCAGCGCGATGTTCGGCCCCGTGACCTCGCCGCCGGTGACCATCTGCATGTACTCCAGGATGTAGGGTGTCACTTCTCGTCCGCGGATCTCCTGCGTCTGGACCATCTCGAGCGCGCCGTTCAGCGCACGCTCGTAGGATTCCTCATCGAGTTCGTGTGCCTCGGGCACTGGATTGGCAACCACGACGCCCGTGCCGGTTCCGAGCGCGTAGTGCAGCCGGATGGCCTCGGCCAGGGTCGCGAGATCGTCGAAGCGCTGGTCCAGACGCAGGCCACTCGAGCGCCGCCAGAATGCCGGGAAGTCATCACAGCGATAGCCGTAGACCGGCACCCCGAGTGTTTCCAACCGCTCCACGGTACGCGGCAGGTCGAGGATCGACTTCGCGCCCGAGCACACCACCGCGACGGGGAACTTCGCCAGTGCGGTGAGATCGGCGCTCACATCGTCGGTCTCGGATGCGCCGCGATGCACGCCGCCGATGCCGCCGGTCGCGAACACCCCGATACCGGCGTGATGTGCCGCCAGCAGGGTGGCCGCCACGGTCGTCGAACCCGTGCCGCGCGCCACCAGCGCGGCGGCGAAGTTGCTCAGGTTGAGCTTCGGCACTTGAGGTGTGGCGGCCAACCGCTCGAGTTCCCCGGCCGACATCCCGACGCGGACACGGCCATCCAGGATGCCGATGGTCGCTGGCACCGCGCCCGCGCCCGTCACCTCGGCTTCCATGTCGCGCGCGACTTGCAGGCCCGCTGGGGCTGGCAGGCCATGCGTGACCACGGTGGTCTCCAGTGCGACCACCGCGCGATGCGCGGTCAATGCGCGCGTGACGTCCTCGGCAACCTGCCACAAAGCCTCGTTCATGCCTGATCCTCCAACTGAGACCACGCCGACAGCACGGCTTCGGCCCGAGCGCGCGTCGCGTCCAAGAGTCCTGCGGGGCCGACGCCGGCGATGGCGAAGCCCGCCGTGACCGCGGCGCGCCGCAGCGCATCATCGGTCGTGAGTCCAGCGAGTATGGCGGTGACGAACCCCGCCATGAAAGCGTCGCCTGCGCCCGTGGGCTCCACGGATGCGGGCGTGAGCGCGGGCCACTCGTGCAGTTGCTGCTTGTGCGCATCGTAGAGCACCCCGCCCGAAGCACCGCGCTTGCCGAAGACATAGCGCAGCCGTCCGCTCGCGAGCGAGCCGAGCACGCCCGCTGGATCTCCAGTCGCGCCCGGCAACCGCATCTCGTCGTCGCTCGGGAAGAACGCGTCGACATGGGCGAGCAGTTCGCGCCACGCCGCGAGCGTGTCGGGTGTGACGAGCACATGGGGATCGACCGAGATGAACGCGGGTGCGTCCGGCGATTCCCACGCGCGGATCGCCAGCACGAGATCCCGTTGCGTGGCGAGCGGCATGGGCGCCAGGTGGAACGCGCGCGCACGCCGCCACGCAGGCGGGATGTCGTCGGGCCGCGGGGACACATCTTCGTGCGCCGGGCAGCCGAGCCGGTGGACGACGCGGCGCAGCACCCCTTCATGGAGCAGCCACGTGCGGATCCCGTTCGCACCCAGACGGCGGATGCCGTCGAGCAGCACGCCGCGCGCACGAAGTTCCGCCAGCATCGACTCGGGATAGTCGTCCCCTTGCACGCTCACACAGCCGGTCGGCGAACCCCACAGCACCGCCGCGAGCGAGGAGTAGAGCATCGCGCCGCCGGGCTGGGCCAGCCGCGTCGAGCCATCCGCGAGGACGACGTCGTCGATGAGCAGGTTGCCCAGCAGGACCAGGTCCGGGGTCACAAGCGGCCCGCTACGGGCGCGGCAATGCCGCGAACGCGGCCGCGACGGCGCGCACGGCGTCGGCATCGATCGGATTGGACCACAGCCCGCCCTGCTTCACGGACGAACCCACGATGAATCCGTGGGCCGCAGCGAACTGGGCCAGGTTCGCGGGCGTGAGCCCCGAGCCCACCAGTACCGGCAGCGCGCTCGCACCCGCCGCCTCGCGCACGTCGGCAACCGAGGCCGCTTCGCCCGTGGTGGTCCCGGTCACGATGACGCCGTCGGCCATGAAGAACTCGGCGGCACGCGCCGTCTCGGCGATCGACACGTCGGCGGTGATGGCATGGGACGAGTGCTTCTTCTTGATGTCGACGAACACGCGCACGCGTTCGGCACCGATGGCTCGGCGGTAGCGCAGCAACTCGCCTGCACACGACTCGATCAGCCCTTCATCCGCGATGTGCGCATAGACGAAGCCCTCGACACGCACGAACTCGGCCCCGGCCGCATGCGCCACGGCCACGGCCTCGCGGTTCGCGCCGGCCAGCACCTGCACCCCCAGCGGCAGCCCGGTCTCGCGTTTGATGTCGCACCCGATCACTGCCATGGCGGCGGTGACCTCGGGGCCGACGCCGCCCTTCAAGTACGGGCGGTCGTGCATGTTCTCGATGGCGATGGCCGTGAATCCCGCGTCGCGATAGATGCGCGCTTCGGCCACGGCATGTGCCGCGAGCTTCTCGACGGAGTGGTGCGCCGCTGGCGCGCCGGGGAGTGCGCCGACGTGCACCATGCCGATCAGGGCGCGCGGGGAGCCGAAGATCTGGGTGAATGTCTGGGTGGGGGCCATGTGAAGCGCAGCGTAAGGGGGCGTGCGCGGGAGGCGCAATCCGGGCGGGCTCTGATGTGTTGTGGGTTCAACACCACACGCGACTTGCGAGCGCAACTCGCGCGCCTGGGCATCGAGGCACCGGCCTGCATGCTGGCCGGCGTGTTCCTGACGCACGCGCAACTGGGGCACCACACCGGACTCAGGCACCCGGGCCGCGATGCGATCGGCCCGCCGGGGCGGGCGCGGGCGCACTCCGTCCATGTGGGTCACGCGGATCGCACCGCGTTCCGAGGCGGCATCGAACGCAGGTCAGCAAAGCCCGTGGGCGTGCCAAGGGCGAGCGCGGGGGAGCGAGCGTTGCTGTAATTGGGCGAAACCGGGCCTGTTAAGTGCTATCGAACTTAGTTAGTATCATGGCTCAGCCACCCCGCCGCCCGCCCCCGCAGGACCCGGGAGACACGCCATGCCCAACTCGCCCAGCCATCGCTCCCACCCCGCCCTGACGATGCTCCTCGTGTTCATGGTCGCGACGCTCAGCACGTCGTGCGGCCGTTCGCCCATAACGACTGTCGCGCCCGTGCGTGATCCGCAGGGGCGCGCAAGCGACCTCCCCTCGGGTGGAACCCTGCACAGTGGCTCGATCGATGGGCAGGTCGTGGTCACGCTCGTCGCTGGCGCGAACGCGTCCAGGATCGCGGCGGACCTGAACGCCAGCCTGATCGAGTGCGATTACGATGAACACACCGCCAGCTTCATGCCCGGCAGCGGTCAGACGTCCGCATCACTCCAGACGGCGCTGGCCGCCGATTCGCGCGTGCTCACGGCCGAGCCCAACGCCTGGCTCGAGACCGCGGAGACCCGTCAGCAGAGTTTCGCGTTCGACGACGGTTTCGGCACGCCGCAGACGGTCGCCGAACAACCCGCCGCCGCGGCGATCCATCTGGATGCCGCGCACGAAGTCGCGCTCGGTCGCGGTGTGGTGATGGCCATTCTCGACACGGGCATCGACCCGCGGCACCCGATGCTGCGCCATGCATACGCGGGCGGCCGGGACTTCGTGGACGGCGACGCGGACCCGACGGACAGCCGCGACTACCTGGACAACGACGGCGACGGCCTCGTGGACGAGGGCTTCGGCCACGGCACGCATGTCGCCGGCATCATGCATCTGGTGGCTCCCGAGGCACGACTCCTGGTGGTGCGCGTGCTCGACTCCGACGGCCGCGGCGACGTGCTCGATATCGCCGCGGGCGTGCACTGGGCAGTGGACCATGGGGCCAAGGTGCTCAACTTGAGCCTCGGCAGCCTGCAGGGATCGGATGCCCTGCAGCACGCGCTCGAGGAAGCGGAGAGTCGCGGAGTCGTGGTGATCTCGTCCGCCGGCAACTGGGGCGCGGACACTCCCGTGGAGTTCCCGGCGCGCTCGAGCCACGTTGCCGCGATCGCGGCGGTGGACGCGGCCGCCACGCCGGCGGCGTTCAGCAGTTTCGGCCACATGGTGGCGCTGTCCGCTCCCGGCGTGGGTGTGCGCAGTGCGTATCCGGGCGGTGGCTATCGGCTGTGGAGCGGCACGTCGATGTCCGCGCCGTTCGTCGCGGGGACCGCCGCGCTGCTCGCCGAGGCGCACCCGACCTGGACGCTCGTCCAGATGCTCGAACGCATCCAGAGCACCGCGAGCCCGGTGCGCGGCGAGGGCGAGGACTTCGGCGCCGGCGCACTCGACAGCGGAGCGGCCCTTGCCCTTGACCGGCGCTCGCACATCGACGACGTGCCGGTTCCCGAGCAACTCCGCCCGCGCTGACGCCGGAGCGCGCCGCGGGCGTTCCCATGCGTGTGCTCGGCCCTCGTCGTGTCCCGCGATGGCCGACAGCGCCGGCTGCGCAGGCGTGAGCCGCACGCCGCCGAACACTCGAGCGGCCACGGTCTCTGCTTGCTCCGGGGCGGTGGGTCAGAACCTGAGACTCAACCCCGCCGTCAGGAAGTCGTTCGTGATCCGCGACGAGCCGAACGGCTGGCGAACGGTGCGCTGGCCGCCGAACTTCAATCGCACGTCGCGCGTCAGGCGGTAGCCGATCACGCCTTCACAGCGCTGCACATCGTCATCCCACGGCCGCGTCACGAGCGCCGCGGTGGTCACGTCCGAGAACTGCATCGCCTCGCCGCGCACCGCCAGCCAGACGCCATTCGACAGCGACCAGCGCGCTTCAACGTAACCGGCGTCCACGTCCAGATCGCCGGCGGTGCTCGTCTCCCAGCGGCGGTGCACCGCCTCGCCCCGAAGTTCGAAAGGGCCCTCAGCGAACTCAGCGTCGGCCATGAGCGTGGTCTCCCGGTAGTCACGCACGGACCCACCGGCCGGAAGCAACACCGAGTACCACGCCGGCATCCAGGTGCCGTCGGCGCCGGAGACGCCGAGGCGGATGCCGGCTGCGGGCACGAGTCCCAGGCGCCCGAGCACGGTCTGACCGGGCGTGTTGTCGTTGCCGGGTGCTGGCCACGACGGCGAACCCTGCACCACGCCGAACGAGAACTCGAACGGCCGGCTCGAGCCGAGCGCCACGGCACCCGTGTCCCACCAGCGCTCGTCGATGACCGGCAGGTAGTACTTGCCGGCGTCGGGCCGGAGCTGTCCTTGGCCTGCCTGCGCCACCACGTCATCGGCGTTCAGTTGCGCGATATTCCACACCAGCGCGGTGTGGTACTGGTACATGAGCGGCGTACCCATGAGCCAGTTCCGGTCCGAATACGTGCGTGGTGCGTAGGTCCCGATCGGCCAGGGGATCTTGCCCGCTTCGAACGACAGGTCGCGGTTCGGCCATGGCGTCCAGAGCGCGTAGGCCCCGTCCGCCCGCATCACGCCGAGCGCTTCGGCGAACAGCGACTGAACATGCACCTCGAGCGCTGGCGACAACTGCGCGTCGAGGAACAATCGCAAGCGGTAGGGATCGAAGTTCGAGTCGCCGAACGTGAGCTGGTTGAATCGCCGGCTGTCGGTGCTGGACACGAGCCCCAGATCGAGCAGCCCACGCACTTTCACGTCGGTTTCGGCGTGCGCCGCGGTCGGCGCCAGCAGCACCAGCGTCAGTAGCACCGCCCACCCGCCACTTCTCAGACCGCCCATGCCGTCCTCCCGATTGCCCATCCGCTCAAGCGCGCTACACCCCTGCACGCTCGCGTCGCCTGCTCCGCCGCTGGAGTCCTCGCGCGGGGCCACGCTCGCGCCGCCTGGCACATCCTCCCCACCACGAATGGGACGGCCGCGCGGGCGCGGCGGGAACGGCAGCCCGTGGTGCGGCGTCATCAGAAGCTCACATCGAACGCGGCGTCGCCGCTCGAAGGCACGAACACGTCGGCCGCTCCGCCCGTGAAGTCGGGGTGCCACCAGCGGAGCTTGTAGCGGCCCGGGGGCAGGCCGGACAATTCAAAGCGGCCATCGGCTGCCGAGCGCACCCAGGCGGCATTCGGGACCACCAGGATGAACGCTGCCATGTCCGCGTGGATGTCGCAGAACACGCTGACGAGTCCGGGCTTGGAGAACCTGACCGTGCGCGACTGACCGCGCGGGTACTTTCCCAGGTCGAAGCGCTTCACGGGCGAGACGCTGAACACGTTGTGGTAGATCGGGTCGAAGTTGGGGAAGGTCACGTCACCGCCGGACGCCACCACGACCACCCGTGGATCGAATGATTGTTCGCGCTGCGCCAACTGTGGCGTGAGTCCGTGCGCAGGGGGGGTGGCACCCGCGGGCAGGGAGTCCACGAAGATCACCGCGTCGGTCAAGAGCCCGCGGGGCGAACGCGCTGGCGCCGGCAGGCTGGACGCACGGCCCGCATAGGGGCGGAACCGGGCGTCCGGAGCGGGCGCGGACGGCACCTTGACGCTGCCGCGGATACTGCCCGCGGCCGCGGGTGACGCCACCAGCAAGCTCAGGACGATCGCTGGAACCAGGCGCATCGCGTCTCTCTCTGCAGCGGTAGTGGAACTGCGGGATCATGGCTTGAGGAGTTGTCGGCGGAATCCGTGCCGCCCTGTACTCCTTCGTCCTGTGGGAGGCCGGCCGGTCTGGCGATGCGTGCAATTCGCCACGAGGCGGTCCTGCCCCAGGGGGCTCCGAGGAGAGCCGCTGTCCCAACCGGCTCGCGAACGATCCAGCCGCTGGCACGCGCCGCCGATACCACGCTCATGAGCGCCCCTCGCATCCCCGCCGCCCTTGCCGGCATTGCCGCCACCTTCGCCCTGCTCGTGTGCAGTTGCTCGAGCGGATCGAGCAGCGCGCCCACGGCTCCCGGCCCGGGGCCGTCACCGGCAGGCACACGGTTCAACTTCAGCTTTCCCGCGACCGGTGTCTCGCACACGTATGTGTTCCCGGACACCGGCGACTGGAACTACCTCTGTCTCAAGCACGGCGTGGACGGCATGCGAGGCACGGTGTTCGTGCGCGCGAGCTCGTTGCGCGATTCGGCGTACGTGCGTGTCGGGTGGGGTGGGAACCGGGTGTTCTCTCCCGACACCGTGACCATCCGGCCGAACGGAACCGTGCGCTGGATGAACGTGAGCACCGACCCGGAGCACACCGCGACCGACAACTGAGCGGTGGTCGAGATCCGAGAAGCCAGGCCCCGGCGCAGAACCCCCGACCCACCGGGTGTTCAAGCCCCGGCCGGGGCGATTCGGCGGTTCCGGCAGCTGGGATCCGCGTCGTGACGGGCGCCCGATGATCCACCATCGGCCCCCCCCGTTCAGCTAGTGTCTCGTCCCAGAAGTCCTGTGCATGAATCGGCGAGCAATCGTGGCCGCTGGCAAGGCGCGACGACGAAGTCGTATCCGGGAGATACGTCGAGGAGGAGCAACGCAGCCAGCGGTCACGAGGGCCGTCGAGGCATGTACAGGACTTCTGGGACGAGACACTAGGCCGCGCGGCGGGCTGGCGGTTCGTTGCGGACAGGTGCAGCCGGGTCCGCGGGCTTCGCGCGCGGTGTTCGCGCCACGGCCGCACGCGGCAGGAGGCGCGCCGCGATCACCCCGGCACCCACCATGGCCGCCACGGCGCGCACCCCTTCGCCACCGGTGGTCCCGCCGAACAGCAGCATCAGCACGATGAGCGCGAACACCAGCGCGCTCGCGCGCCAGCGGCCGGATTCCTCGGGGCGCTCGCCTGCCAACTGCCACGCCTTGTGCGCCATTCCGGCCAGTATCATGAAAGCCACGATGCTGGTGCCGAAGTAGAACGGCTCGTCCAGGTTGGCGAGCGACGACACCGCGAGTCCGGGACCGATCACGAGCACATTCACCAGGCTCGAAACACCGCCCACGAGGGCGGTCACCCGCCAGAACGCGCGTGCCCCGGGTTCGCTGGCCCGACCGGCGCAGAGCACCGTGACCAACATCAGCGTCTTGCCGAGGCCCAACTGGCTCACCCAGCGCTGGTCGATGAGCCGCACCTGCGCCGCGAATGCGTCGAGTCCGTGCGTGAGCGGTCCGAGCGTGAGCAGCGACAGGCTCAGCACGAGCAGCGCGAAGGCTGGCCACAGCGCATCGGGCGCGTTGGGGTCGCGGCGCAAGCGCGCGCCGAGGGTGTAGAAACAAACGCCCCCGGCTGCGATCTGGTGCAACCACTGCACTGGCTGGTAGGCGCCCTGCAGCCGCACGACGTGCAGCACGGCGAGCACGAAACCCGACAACACCCGGCCGTCGATCGGCGTCGCCCAGTCGGAGCGCCGAGCGCGGCGCGGTCCGGTGGTGGCCCACACCAGGCTGGTGAGCGCCGCGAGGTCGAGCCACAGCACACCCCGGCCCTGAGCGCCGGGCATGAGTGGCCACAGCGCATCCAGGACGAGCGAGATGCTGGTGAGCAGCGCCGGCCAGCACCACGACCAGCGCGCCACGGGCGCGGTCCGGTCGAGTGGAATGGCGGGACGCGTGTCGGAGGACAGCATGTTGCCCTCGGGGGGGATATCTTGGCCACGGAGCTACACTTCCGTTCTCGGCCCGCCCTGGCCCGGGCTTCACCCCGGCGCCCAGCGGCGGGTCGAGAACCGGCTCTCAGCTCGAGCGCAGTGCCGTCCGGATGGCGGCCACGGCAAGCGCTCCGTGTCCGGCCGCCACGGGCACGCTGGCGAGCGCCGGCCGTACCACATCGCCGGCTGCCCACACTCCTGGGGCCGAGGTGGCGAAGGCCGGATCGACGCGCAGGTAACCCTCTTCGTCATGGGCGAGGACCTGCCGGCACCACTCGGTGTTGGGCACGACGCCGAGCTTGACGACCACACCTTCGCACTCGAGCAGCGTCCCGATGTCCGGGCCGGCGGGCAGCGCCACTCGCACCGCGCGCACCCGGGCGTCGCCCTCCACGGCCAGCACGCGGGTGTGTTCCAGCACCTGCGCGCGCGGCTCGGCCGCGAGGCGGTCGCGGAACTCCGGCCGGGCGCGCACGCTGCCGCGCGTCACGAGGGTGACCTCGCAGCCGGCGCCGAGCAACAGGAGCGCGTTCTCGAAAGCGGCATCGCCACCGCCCGCGACCACGACGCGCTTGCCCGCCAATTGATCGCGATCCCGGGTCGCGGAATCGGACACTCCGCGTTCAGCGAACTCGGCCTCGCCGGGAACATCGAGCTTCCGGCGCCGGGCCCCGCACGCGATGAGCAGCACGCGGCACGCGGCGCGCTCGCCGCCGGCGAGCCGCACCACCGGCGTGGCGCCGAGTTCGAGTGCTTCAGCGCGCACGCCGTAGCGCGCCGGGATGCCAGCCTCGGCCAACTGGCGAGCGTAGCTGGCCGCGATCGCACGGCCGTCGCCGGCCTCGAGCCCGGGCAGTTCGCGAGGATGGAAGTGCACCTGGAACAGCTGCCCGCCGGGGGCCTCGGCACCCTCGATCAGCGCGACTTCCAAGTGCAATGACTTGGCCCATAACGCCGCCGAGACACCGGCCGGGCCCGCACCCACGATGATCAGTTCGCGCATCATCCGGACATCGGCTGGCTGAGTGCCAGCGCCACTTCCCAGAAAGTCTTGGGTGGCGGCGCGGCGAAACCGTGCCGCACACCCAGCCGGCGCAGGCAGTCGAGCCGTTCGGGATTGAACTCGGCTGAGGTGTTGCCGTGCTCGCGCAGACGCACCTCGACGGTGACTCCCGGCACGCGCCTCACCGCGGTCACCGCCGTGGCGCGCAGCACGAAGTCCCAGTCCTCGCTGTAGCGAAAACTCGCGTCGAAACCACCCAGGCTTTCGAACACGCTGCGGCGCACGCCCCAGGCACTCGGCGGCAGGTAGTCATCGGAGCGCATGAGCGCGTCGTCCCAATCGCGCGCCAGCACACGCTGGTCGAGCCGGGTGCGCGTGCCGGCAACGGCGATCTGCTCGCGCACCACACGGCTGTCGCGCCATGCGAAGCCCACCGCTGGATCGGCGAACGCGCTCACCAGACCCTCGAGATGCCCCGGCAGCCAGACATCGTCGTCGTCCAGGAAGGCCAGCACGTCCCCATGCGCGCCGGCGGCGGCGGCATTGCGCGCCGCTCCGGCTTGGCCACAAGACAGCGGCAGTACCGTGACCTCGAGCAGCATGATCGACTCGGCCACGGGGATGGCGGTACCACCGCCGTCATCTCCGATGCGGATCTCGACCGGCGACGGCTGCTGGGCGGCCACGGATGCCAGCGCGTCGGCCAGCAGTCGCGGGCGATCGCGCGTCACGACGATCGCGCTCACCGTTGCTCGCCCGGTCACGTCGGCCACTTGCGGTGCCGGGCTCAGCGCCCGGACGTGAACTGCAGCACGCTCGCCCAGCGCGCATCGGCCAGCTCGCCACGCACCGCACGAGTCTCGACATCGCCGCGCTTGCGCACTCCGCGCATCTCCATGCACAAATGCCGGGCCTCGAGCACCACGGCCACGCCGCGCGGCTTGATCAGCCCGTCCAGATGATCGGCGATCTGCTGACCAAGACGCTCCTGCAGCTGCGGGCGGCGCGAGTAGTACTCGAGCAGGCGCGCTGCCGCGCTGATGCCCACGAGAGTCGCTCCCGGCAGGTACGCCACCAGCGCGCGACCGAAGAACGGCACCATGTGGTGCACGCACAGCGAGTGGAACTCGAGGTCGCGGATCACGACGAGCTCCCCCTGCCCGGCATGCGGGAAGGTCGCCAGGTCGGGGTGGTTGGCGGGGTCGAGACCGGAGAACGCCTCGCGGTAGAGCTCGGCGACGCGCGCCGGGGTCTGTGCCAGTTCGGGTTCGGCCTCAGCCGACAGCCCCAAGGCACGAAGGAGCTCGGTGACCGCGCGTTCCACAGCGGGTCCGCGACCCCGGGCGCCCTCCGCCGACTGCGTCATGACCTACCTCCGAACTGCGGCGACTGCCCCGAAAACAGCAACACGGGCCGGCGGGAAGCCGGCCCGTGCGAAATGGAGCGGAAGAGGGGATTCGAACCCCCGACCCTCACCTTGG
>JANMAX010000335.1:0-3035 GCA_031360075.1 bacterium
TCGAGGTGGCCACGGCTCGCTGCTGCCAGTAGCGCAGCTTCCAGACCGGGTGCCCGGAACGCTCGCTCAGCTCCGCCCAGCTCCAGCCGTGTCGTTCTCGCCGGGCAAGCCAGCGCGCCATCTGCTGCGGGTTCGATCGGGTCATGCACGGCATCCTGCCGCACGCGAAGCCGCTACGGAAGAGTGGGCGTCACCGAACGCTTACTCAAGTCGCACCTGAAGCACGATGTGCGGTTGACGAAGATCCGCAAGCTGCTCAAGCGCCGCGGTGTCGAGGTGTCGTATCCGACACTGCGCCGGTTCGCGGTCGCCGAGCTCAGCTTCGGTCGGAGCGCAGCGACGATCCCGCTCGCCGACGGCAAGCCAGGCGACGAGCTGCAGGTCGATACCGGTTGGATGATGCGCCTGGACCCCGATGGCTCGGGCAAGCTGCGGCGGATGCGCGCGTGGATCCTCACGCCCGCCGTATCGCGCTACCGGTTCGTGTATCCGTGCCTGCAAGAGACCACCGCCAGCGCGATCGAGGCGTGCGAGGCCGCGTGGGAGTTCTACGGCGGCGTGTTCCGCACGTTGGTCCCGGACAACACCAAGGCTATCGTCCAGGATGCCGATCCGCTCGAGCCGCGGTTCAACCGCGCGTTCCTCGAGTACGCCCAGGCCCGCGGCTTCCACATCGACGCGACCCGTGCCCGCCATCCTTGCGACAAGGCGCGCGTCGAACGTTCGGTCTCGACGGTGCGCGACGACTGCTTCGGCGGCGAGCGCTTCGCCGAGGTCGAACCGGCCCGTGTGCACGCCCGCCACTGGTGCGAGCTCGACTATGGCATGCACCGTCATGGCACGACGCAGCGCCTGCCCCGCGAGCACTTCGAGGCCGACGAGCGAGCGCACCTGTTGCCGGCGCCGACGGCCGCCTACGACCTGCCGCTGTGGTGTGAACCCAAGGTCGCTCGCGACCAGCACGCCCAGGTCGCTCGTGCGCTGTACTCGCTGCCAACGCTACACGTCGGCCGCAAGCTGCACGCGCGCGCGGACTCCTCCACGGTGCGCTTCTATCACGGCACCACGCTGGTCAAGACCCATCCGCGCATGCCGCCGGGCGGCCGCACGTCGGACCCCAGCGACTTTCCGGCGCACAAGAACGCCTACGCCCTGCGCGACGTCGGCTTCCTCGAACGCGAGGCCACGCGCCACGGCGAGGCGATCGGTCGCTACGCCCATGCGCTGCTCGATGTCCCGCTGCCGTGGACACGCATGCGCCGCGTCTATGCGCTGCTCGGTCTGGTCAAGCGCTTCGGTGCCGAGCGCGTCGAGGCCGTCTGCGTCACCTCGCTGGCGGCCGACATGTTCGAGATCCGCCGCCTGCAACGCATGCTCGAACTCGCCACACCGCCAGGACCGGCCACCACGACCGCGCGCGTCATCCCCATCGGCCGCTTCCTGCGGCCGCCGAAGCAGTTCGCCATCCACTTCACCCCGAACGCCCACCCCGAAGGAGAACCACAGCCATGACTCCCGATGCCATCGGTCTCGACCTGAAGAGCTCACTCAAGCGCCTGCGGCTCGGCCGCACGCTCGACACGCTGCCGGAGCGGCTGCTGCTCGCGCGCCAGCAGAAGATGCCGCACGCCGACTTCCTGCTGCTCGTGCTGGCCGACGAGGTCTCGCGCCGTGACGGTCAGGCGACGCTCACTCGAGCCCAGCGTGCCGGGCTCGATCCCGCACTGCAGATCGAGGCCTGGGACCCCTCGGCCAAGGTGACCTACGACCATGCGCTCCTGAACGAACTCGTCTCGCTGCGGTTCCTCGACACCCATGCCCACGTCGCGATCGTCGGGCACGTCGGCGTCGGCAAGACGTTCATCGCCCATGCCCTCGGGCACATCGCCTGCCGGCGCGGCGCATCCGCACTCGTCCGGCGTGCCGACCAGATGCTCAAGGGCCTCCGCCACGCACGGCTCGACAACAGCTACGAGGCCGAGCTGCGCAAGCTCATCGCCGTCGACCTGTTGATCGTCGATGACTTCGGGCTCGACGCCATGGACCCGACCGAGAGCCGCGATGCCTACGAGATCCTAACCGAGCGGCACCGCGCCGGCTCGATGATCATCACCTCGAACCGCGGCCCCGATGAGTGGCTCGCCACCTTCGCCGATCCGATCCGCGCCCAGAGCGCCATCGACCGCTTCACCGGCAACTCCTACGACTTGGTCATCGAAGGCGAGTCCTACCGTCCGCGGCTCAAGCCCAAGTTTGGGGCTGGACAACCCGAGGCTGCTTAGGCGACGTTCCACCCATCACGCGGTGAGGGACCCGGGGGGGAAATGGTTCTGAAACACCGGGGTCCCATGGTCATGAAAATCGACACTATCGCGGCATGCGAATCGCCAGCGCTACTCACTCGCCATAGCTTGTGCAGAAGCAGCGATGACGACTGCGCCTGCGTGAAGAGAGGGGCTCTTCCGGGTCTGGTGTGGCTGAAGTTGCTGGGGCGAGCGGCATAGCGGCCTGATAGATTCGGCGCGGACCCTTCCCGGAGGATGCGCGCTTGAGCGAGATCAACAGCCTGTACGCAGCGGTTCTGGGGCTCTCGAGCCCCTGGAGCATCGAGCGAGTCGAGACCAAGCTCGATAGCGGTGAGGTGCACGTGACGGTGGCGTTGCCGGCGAACACGAGGTGGGTCTGCCCCGAGTGCCACGCCGAGGCGCCGATCCACGATCACCAGGACCGCAGCTGGCGGCACTTGGACACGTGCCAGTTCCGGACCATCGTTCATGCGCGCGTTCCGAGGCTCAAGTGTCCGACACATGGCGTGCGCCAGTTGAAGGTGCCTTGGGCGGAACCCGGTTCGCAGTTCACGACCATGTTCGAGGCATTGGCGATCGACTGGCTGGAGCAAGCGAGCATCGTCGCGGTCGCCAAACACCTGCGCATCACATGGGACGAGGCCGCAGGGATCAAGTCGCGCGCTGTGAAGCGCGGTCTGGCGCGGCGCAAACAGGTCTCGCCCAAGTACGTGGGCGTCGACGAGACGA
>JANMAX010000364.1:0-4989 GCA_031360075.1 bacterium
GAAGCGGAAGCGAGCGTCGCGGTCAAGCGCCAGCACGGCGCGCACGCCGGCATCGCACAGCGCGCACTGGCCATCGTAGAGCAGCACCGGGTGCGACTCGTCGCGCGCGGCGCCGCCAGCAGCGTCCACTAGCCGATCGACGGATCCACCGGCAGTTCGGCCAGGTGGCGGCGCAGCATGTCGAGCGCGGTCTGGACGGCGCGTTCGCGCACCGTGCCACGCGTGCCCATGAATCGGTGCACGCGCACCGACTCGCCCAGCGGCGACGACACCGCGATGAACACCGTGCCCACCGGCTTCTGCTCGCTGCCGCCCTCCGGGCCCGCGATGCCGGTGATGCCGATGCCCACATGCGCGCCCGACTTCTCGCGCGCGCCGCGTGCCATCTGTTCGGCGATCGGCGCGCTCACGGCACCATGCACGTCCAGGTCCGCGGCCGAGACGCCGAGCAGATCGAGCTTGGCGGCGTTGGAGTACGTGATGAGGCCGCGCTCGACGTAGCGTGACGAGCCTGCGACGTCGGTGAGCCGTTTGGCCAGCAGGCCGCCGGTGCACGATTCCGCCGTGGCGATGTGCCAGCCACGCGTCGCGAGTTGTTCGCCGACGACTTCTTCCATGTTCCGCGTGCCTTCGGCGTAGATAACGCCGCGCACGCGGTGGCCCAGTTCGGCCCAGGCACGCTCGGCCGACTCACGCACCTGCGTGGGGTTGCCACCCGTCACGGTGACGCGCAGGTCGACGCCGAAGAAGCTCGGCAGATAGGCGAGTGCCGCTCCCTGCCAGGCGTCGGACATGTTGCCGATGCGCTCGTGCAACTGGCTCTCGAACAGCCCGTAAGTGCGCAGCGTGAAGCTCATCACGGTGAGCCCGCTGCGTTGGCGCAGCCATGGGATGACGTACTCGCGCGCCAGCGCCTCGAGTTCGTTGGGCGGGCCGGGCAGCAGGATCACCGGTTTCTTCCGATAGTCGATCATGATGCCGGGGGCCGCACCCACCGGGTTCGGCCACACCTCGGCTCCGCGCGGCACCAGCGCCATGGTCTCGACCGAGCTCGGCAGCTTGCGCCCGGTGCGCTTGCCGCGGTCGCGGATGTGCGCGAGCACGGACTCGTCCAGTTGCAGCGGACGGTTGAGCGTCGTCGCCACGGCCTTGCGCGTCAGGTCATCTGGCGTCGGCCCCAGGCCGCCGGTCATGATGACCGCGTCGGCGCGCGACAGCGCCAGTTTCAGCGCCTCGCCAATGCCCTCGGCGTTGTCGCCGATCGTGCTGTGGAACGCCACCACCACGCTGGCTTCCTCCAGCGCACGGGCCAGGTAGACGAAGTTGGTGTCGAACGTGCGGCCCGACAGGACCTCGTTGCCGATGGTGACGATCTCGATACGCATGAGCGGCCGCTTCCGTGGGCTTGGGGCGCTGCGAACGGGCAGGAAGCGGAATGTGCCGCAGCCGAGCGCGGGCGCGCAAGCGCGGCCGGCGGGGTGAGCCGCGCGCGCATGGGCACGCGGGCGCGGCAGCGCCTGGCAATGCACGGATGAGCCGCGGTGAAACCCTTGCGCCGCGCCCTCAGCGCGGTCGCGGCGCCGGCGTGCGGCGGAACGCGAACGTGTAGCAGGTGCGCCCCGCGCCGTGCCGCCAGTAGGGCGCGAGGTCGCGAGCATAGGGTCCGACCGAGTCCGGCTGGTCGAACGTGGCGCACAGCTCGAACGACAGCGAGTCGATGGTGCGGTACTCGTAGGGCACGTGCGTCACCGGATCCAGGATGCGCGACCCCAGGGCCCCCGGTTGCTTGATCAGGACCTCGTCGAGGCTGACCGGCGCGCGCCCCTGCAGTTCGTGGAAGCCCATGACGTCGTTGGAGATGGTCTGCAGGTCGTTGACCCGGCGCTGGTCGAGTGCCTCGTGACGCACGCGCGCCGGTGCGCCGGCGATGAACGTGCCCAGTGCCGTGACCAGCACCACCGCCACGCCCGCGCCACGCGCCAGCCACGAGGTGCCGGCCACGCGCGGCGCGTCGTCCTCGTCGCGCTTCAGGCCGCCCATGTAGTGCGTGAACATCCAGCCGGCGATCGCGGCGACGACTGCGGCCTTGCTCACGAAACGCCCGGTGAGCTCGCCCTTCAAGACGCCCAGCAGCACCGCGATGAAGTCGCCGATCAGCACGCACGCCGCGACGAACAACGTCAGGTACGTGAGCCAGCGGCGCACGCCCGAGTTGCGCTTCTCGGGGTCACGCGCCACGGCGCGGCCGGTGAGCCGCGCGGTGAAAAGGTAGACCGGGAACGCCACCAGCAGCGTGGCGAGCGAGAAGCGCACCCACTCGCGCGCCTGCTCCATGCGCCCGTCGCCCATGGCCGGGTCGGGCCAGCGGTGCTCGATCCACGCGAACAGGATCGTGCCGGCGTGATACGCCACCAGGTAGAGCGCCACGAACAGCAGCAAATACAAGAACGCCTCGCGCGGCGACACGCCGACGCGGCGCTTGGGCACCGGCAGCCCGATTGCGGGTGAATCGTTCCACGCCGCGAGCTCGGATGCGATCTCGTCGTCGGGCCAGCGCGCGTCACGCAGCGCCTGTTCGATGTCGGCACGCGCCACGCCGCGGGCCAGCGCGTCCCGGACGAAGCTGTGGAGGTCGGCGTTCATGGCGCGTCAGCCTACCTCACGCCGACTTCCGGCGTCGCGAGTGTCGCGGCCCCTCCGACCTCTCAGGTCGTGCGCTGCTCCGGCGCTCCGTGCGCGCGCCAGCTGAGGTTCAAGCGCCCGCCCAGCCACAGGAGCGGCAGCTCGATGACCACATGGCCCGAGCCGTCGGGCAGGCTGGCCGGCAGTTCGCGCTTGCACCCGCCCATCGTTCGTGTTTATAGTTAACCACATGGTTAATCGTCGCAACGACCCGCTCGACGCCGTGTTCGGCGCGCTGGCTCACCCCACGCGCCGGCGCATGCTCGAACAACTCGCCACCGGCCCCACTTCGGTGGGCGAACTGAGCGAGCCGTTCAGGACGCTCTCGGCGCCGGCCATCAGCCGCCACCTGCGCGTGCTGGAGACCGCGGGGCTGGTCTCGCGCGAGCGCGACGGCCGTGTGCATCGCATGGACCTCGCCGGCAGCTCGCTTGCCGGCGCACTGCAATGGCTCGACGTGCATCACCGTTCCTGGTCGCGACGCTTGGACCGATTGGCGGCGCTGCTCGACGAGCCCGGGGCCGCCGCGCCTGAGGCACCCGAACCCGCACCCCCGGAGGTACCTGCATGGCCACGCCCCCATCCGGCACCGGCTTCGCGCTCACGCTCGAGCGCGACTTCAAAGCGCCGCCCGAGCGCGTCTTCGAGGCATTCACGACGGCCGAGAAACTAGCGCGCTGGTTCGGCCCCAGCGACGATTACACGTGCACCGTGCATGAGTGCGACGTACGCGCCGGCGGCCGCTACAAGATCGAGATGAAGCACAAGGGCGGCAACGTGCACATCGTGCTCGGCACTTACGAACGCGTCAGGCGCCCGAGCCAGTTGGTGTTCACGTTCGGCTGGGAGACCAACCCGGCGTTCGGAGTCAGCCGCGTCACCGTGAACTTCGAAGCACGCGACAGCGGCACCAGGCTGATCCTCGTGCAGGAGCACTTCACCACCGCTGAGATCCGCGACGGTCACGACGCGGGCTGGAACGGTAGCCTGGCACGGCTCGCGCGACTGTTCTGATTCCCAGCGGCACCGCTTGACGGCCCTGCGCCGGCCACCGCACCCGAGACTCCCCCGCACCACCCGTCACACCGGTTTCATCCGTCTGACCCAGGAGGCAATCATGTCGACCACCACCACCCCGATGACCGAGCTGCAGCATTACATGACGTCGTTCGAGCGCGAGTTCCAGGGCACGCTGCGTGTGTTCAAGGCCTACCCGGCCGCCAAGGCCGAGTACAAGGTCACCGAGCGCTCGACGCCCGCGAACCAGATCGCCTGGACGCTGGTGATGTCGCAGCACGTCGTGACGCCGATCCTGACCGAGGGCGCACTCACGCCACCCAAGGGCTTGCCCGACGCGCCGGCCGACTGGAACGCGCTCGTGGCGGCGTTCGAGCAAGCGCATGCCGGTGCCACGGCCAAGCTGAAGACGCTCGATGATGCCACCTACCAGAGCACGATCATCATGCCGGTGGGCCCCGGCGGCGCCACCGCGCCCGTGCGCCGCGCCGATGCGCTGTGGATGATGCTGTCCGACACGGTGCATCACCGCGGACAATTCTCGGTGTACCTGCGCGCCTCTGGCGCCAAGGTCCCGAGCATCTACGGGCCGAGCGGCGACGAACCGTGGTTCTAGCCAGAGCGAAGCGATCCCGCCCCGGATGAACCACGGAGCCCCCGGCAAGCACGTCCCTGCCGGGGGCCTCGTTCGTGTGCCGCGAGACGTCAGATGTAGCTGAATCCCAGCTTCATCTGCAGCAGCAGCAGTACATGCAATGCGGCCATGCTCGCGATGCCGGCGATGACGTCGTCGGCGACGATGCCGTAGCCGCCGGGCAGGCGCTGGGCTTCACTCGCGCCGAGCGGCTTCCAGACATCGAACAGGCGGAACAGCACGAACGCCGCCACGAACGCCGTGATCCGATGCGGGCAGAACAGCAGGGCGATGGCCTGGCCGATGGCCTCGTCTATGCAGATCGGGCCGGCGTCGTGGCCCAGGTCCAGCTCGGCCTCACCGGCCGCCCACACCGCGATGGCGGTGCCGAGGACGAGCAGAGCGAAGAACACCGGCAGGTTCGGCACCGGCGTGAACCAGCCGATCGCAACCACCAGCGCGCTGCCGGCGGTGGCGGGTGCCACGGGCGACAGCCCCGCGGGGCCGAGCATCGCGAGCCAGGTCGCCGGGCGCTTGGCCTGGCGAACCGTGGCGGCGGGATCCGTGAACTTCATGCGCCGCGTGTCGGGTCGGTGACCGGTGCGGCGGGGTCCGGCGGGGCTGGCTGCGCGCTGTCGCTGGCGCGGGCCGGCGGC
>JANMAX010000353.1:0-12385 GCA_031360075.1 bacterium
TGCCGCGCTGGCACGCGCGCGTGCGGTGCGCGCTCGCGTCAGCGCGGGCACCACCGCTCCGTTGTGGGGCGAGTTCACCGACGGCATGCGCGCGGCGCTGCGGGACTCTGCGGCGTTCATCGCGACCGGGTCGGCGATCCACCAGCAGTTGGGCGCCATCGACTCGGTGCTCGCGGAAGAAGTCACGGTCCAGGACAGCACCGTGATCGTCCGCTCGACGTGCCGGTTCAGCAAGATGCCGCTGGCCATGAACGTCATCGTCGGGCTGGCGCCGGACGGCCGCATCTCGTCGCTGCTCGTGCGCCCCGACCAGACCAAGCCCACCGAGTACCCGAGCGCGTTCCTGGACTATGTGCCCAAGGCGCGCTTCACGCTGCCGTTCCGCGATGAATGGCTGGTGTTCTGGGGTGGGCGTACGCTGGGCGAGAACTACCACGCCGCGACGCGCTCGCAGCGCTTCGCCCACGACCTCGTCATGGTGAGCGACGGCCGCACGCACTCGGGCGACGGCAAGGCGCTCACCGACTACCACTGCTACGGCAAGCCCATCCTGGCGCCTGCCGACGGCATCGTCGTGACCGCCATCGACAGCCTGCCGGATCAGGCCATCGGCTCGCGTGATCCGCTTCGTGCCGCGGGCAATCACGTCGTGATCGATCACGGCAACCACGAGTACTCGCTGCTCGCACACCTGCAGCCGCACTCGCTCCAGGTCAGGGCCGGGCAGCAGGTGAAACGCGGCGACGTGCTGGGCTTGGCGGGCAACTCCGGTAACACGAGCGAGCCGCACCTGCACGTGCACCTCATGAACGCGCCCAGCATGGACGACGCCGACGGTCTGCCGATGCCGTTCGATGGCTACGTGCTCGACGGCAAGACGATCGAGCACGGCGAACTCAGGCGCTTTCAGATCGTGAAGCCGGCGGCGGCCAGGGCGCGCTGACTGCAGCCCGCGGGCGGATGTCCTCGTGACCTCGCTGGGCTCGAGCTCGGGGCGGCGTGCTTGTCGGGCCTCGCTCCCCCGTGGCAGGCTGTGCAGACCGCTTCCCCGGTGCTTCGAACGGAGGCTTCGCCATGCGCAAGACCTGCTTCTGGACACTCGTGTTTTCGATGTTCGCAATCGTACTGCCGGTGACCGCTGCCACGCCGCGCGCCACGTTCTACGTGTTGCGCATGGACCCGGCCGACGCCAGCGCGCGTGACTTCGCCAAGCCTGGCTGGGGCGGTGGGGCCGACGTGTCGCTGCCGCTTCCGGGCACGCAGGGGCTGCTGGCCGTGGTTGGCGGTGTCGAGGGCGCGAGCCTGCTGTCCAAGGTGAAGAAGTTCCAGGACCAGCTCACCGGGCTGCGGGTCGAACAGCACACGGATCAGTCCTATGGCCGGCTGTTCGTGGGCGGCGAACTGGGGCCGCATGGCAACGGCTTATTGGAGCCGTATGCGAACCTCGCGATCGCCATGGTGTTCTATGGCATCTCCACGAACGTCGTGGTCCCCGACGACATCAATCGGCAGAACTCCATCAACCAGCTCCTGAGCGGGCAGAACGAGGTTGCGTTCGGCTGGTCGGCCGGCACCGGCATGAACCTGAACTTCGGCCGCTGGGGCATCGACGGCGGCGTGCGGTACCTGAAGCAATATGGCGTGCCCCAGCAGTTGGGGGACGGCGCGGTGACCGTCCAGCCGTCGTACCTCCAGTATCGGCTTGGAGTCTCGCTGGCGATTTCGCGCTGACCGCCGGTCCGGGCTGATCACGAGCACGCGCTCGGCGCCCGCGTCATGAGGTGCGCACGATCTCGTCCAAGCCCCCGCAATCGCCATTCCCAGGGGGCCCGAAACGGCTTATGCTCCGGCTTCCACCACCCCTGACCGGGCGGAGGAGGCAGTGGATGAGTCCGATGTCCCGCCGAAGCCGTGTGCGCTGGTTCTCGCCCCATGTGCTGTTCGGCCTGTTCGTGGTTCTGTCGTTCGTCGCCGGCGCGGTGTCGTGCAGCAAGTCGCACCGCCAGCAGCTGTTCACCGAGAACCTGCTGCCCACGGTCACGATCTCCGATGTGGTCGTCGACACGTCCCGAACACACCCGGACACTTGGCGTGTCACCCTCCGCTGGGTCGGGAACGACGCTGATGGCACGATCGAGCGCATGGAGTACGCGCTCGATCCGACGTTCGAGGACAGCGTCTGGGTGACGACCACGGCGAACCCGCTGCTGCTCGAGTTCCCGGTCAAGGCGCGCGACGCGAGCGGTGCCATCGTGCCCGAGTATCACGTCATCGCCATGCGTGTTCGCGACAACCGCAACGAACGCTCGCCCGTGGTGGCGCAGGCTTTGTACGCGGGCAATGTCCCGCCGCGCGCGATCATCGAGCAGCCCACGCCGAGCGCGCTGCTGAGCGCCAGCGTCCCGGAGACGTTCCTCGTGCGCTGGAGCGGCGAAGATCCGGACGGCTTCCCGACCCGGCTCCCGGCGTTCTACCGGGTGCGCACCGTGTTGTCCGGCTCGCAGCTCTTCGACGAGGCGCGGGCCGAGCCCGACCGCCTGATCCGCGACGGTGAACTCGGCGGCTGGGACCAGTGGACGCGTGTCGGCCCCGACACCGCCGAGTTCCGGTTGACGGGACTGGCCAACGGTCAACAGGGGCTGTTCGCGGTCGTCGCGTTCGACGCGCAGGGAGCGAACACCGTGCACGCCAGCTTGAGCGAGAATGTCGTGCGGTTCACGGTGTCGGAAGTTGGCCCGCGCATCCACTTCTACAGCGGGACGTTCGACTACATGGTGGGTGGTGGGTACCCGTCGCAGTTCGGTCAGCTGATCCCGGTCGAAGTGCCGGGTTTCGTGCCGATCTCGGTCTTCTGGGATGTCCAACCAGTTCCGGGCAGCCGGATCGTGTCGACGCGCTGGGTGCTCGATCCCGTTGATGTCTCGGACAACACGACGCGCACCGATCCGTCGGATATGCATCACTGGAGCGCGCCCAGCAGCGGTAGTCCCGCGGGCGTGACGGTCGGCCCGTTCCTCGATGCGCAGCAGCACTCGCTGTACATCGACGCGACCGACAACCTGAACCGGCGCTCGCTCACGGGAGCGCGGTTCTTCGTTGTCCCGCCCGCATTCCAGAAGGACCTCCTGATTGTCGACGACACGCGACGTGAGGCCGACAAGTTCGCACCCAACGGCTGCCCGAACGCCTACGCGCGGCCTTGGCCGAGCGCCTCCGAGATCGACACCTTCCTGTACGCCCGCGGCGGAGTCCCGTGGCGATGCCTGCGAAATGGCGCGGTCGCGAACTCCGGACCCGGGTTGTTCGCCGGCTACTCGTTCGACACGACCGGAACGCGCCGCGGCCTGGAAGATCCTGCGCGCGCGGTATCGCTGTCGACGCTTTCGCGCTACCGCCACGTGCTCTGGCTCACGGACATGGACGCAGCGCTCAACAGCGACGCGCTGGACCCGATCGTCTTCCCGATGACTGCGCTGCGCACCATGTTCCAGCCCGGGCACCAGGACGTGCTCACGCCTTACGTGGCGCTGGGCGGGCAGTTGTGGCTCGCCGGGGGCGGCACGGCTTACGCGACGCTGGTCACGTTCGATTCCCGGCTGAACAACACGCCGAGCGCCGTCGTGTTCGATTCCCAGCGAGCCGAGCTCAAGATCGGCCGCCTGCTCTACGACTACGGGCACCTGCGCTCGGCGATCGCGGTCGCGAGGCCGAGCGGCGTAGCGCTCTCGAGGTCCGCGTCCGCCCGCGGTGGGTGGTCGGGGCATGGTGTGAACGGCACGCTCTCGGCGCCGGACTACTCGCGGCTGCCGCCCGAGTTACGGCTGCGCGATCCCGGCACCGACCCGATTCCGCCGACGCGGCTGTCCAGCCAGGCGTCGCTCTACTACCCGTCGACGATCGATCTGGAATATGTCTCGGCACCCAACGTGATCACCGAGGACATGGATCCGGATCCCGCCGTCGTGCGGATCGAATCGACGCTCGACACACTGGTGGATGCAAGCGGCCCGGGCCTGCTGACTTCACCCGCACCCGCGATGACGTACTACCACGGCCGGGACAACGCGCCATTCCTGTTCTCCGGATTCAACCTGTGGTCATGGACGCGCACCGACGCGCAGGGGTTGGTCGACTTCGTGCTCGGCGACATCTGGGGGTTGGCGCGCACCGGTCCGCGAGCGGCGGGCGTACCGGCGTCGGCAGGCACGGGGGACGTCAGGCGTGCGGGGACCCGCCCTGCCGCGCAGCGTCGTCTTGACCCTCTCCGGGCACGCCCGTAGCTTCCGGCGTTCCGGCGCATGAGTGACCGGGCCCCGTGGCGAACGCCGCCGCGGGCCCTGGTGGCTGGCCGGCGGCGAGCGCACCACCATGACCGCACCGGCTGCGACGGCACTCACCTCGGAAGCACTGCTCGAACGCCTGCTCGCGGGCGACCGCGTCGCGCTGGCGCGCGCCATCTCATGGGTCGAGAACGAGCACGACCACTCCACGGCGTTACTCGATGCGTGTTTCGCGCGCAGCGGCCGCGCCTACCGGCTGGGCATCACCGGGCCGCCGGGGGCGGGCAAGAGCACGCTCGTCACGAAGCTCGCGCGTGAGTATCGCGCGCGCGGCATGAGCGTGGCGATCGTGGCGGTGGACCCGACGAGCCCGTTCTCGGGCGGCGCGCTGCTCGGCGACCGCGTGCGCATGAACGAGCTGGCCGGCGACGACGGCGTGTTCATCCGCAGCATGGCGACGCGCGGCAGCATGGGCGGGCTCGCCGTGCACACCACGCAGGCGTGCGACGTGCTCGACGCTGCCGGCTTCGACCGCGTGCTCATCGAGACCGTGGGCGTCGGGCAGAGCGAGCTGGAAGTCGCACAGACCGCCGACACCACGGCCGTCGTGCTGGTGCCCGAATCGGGCGACGCCGTGCAGGCCATGAAGGCCGGCCTCATGGAGATCGCCGACATCTTCGTGATGAACAAGTCGGATCGCGAGGGTGCGGACCGCGCAGCACAGGCCATTCGTTCGGCCCTGCACCTGCGTGCGCAGACGAGTGACTGGAGCATCCCCGTGCACATGACGGTCGCACCCAAGGCGCAGGGCGTGGGCGAACTGGTCGAGTTGTTCGAGAAGCACCTGGCGTGGCTGGGGGACAGCGGCACGCTCGAGCGCCGCCGCCGCGCACGGCTGGAGCAGAGGCTCGAGTCCCTGGTGCGCGAGCAACTCTGGGCCCGGTTTCGCGCGAATGCTCCCGAAGGCGCATGGGCACGAGCGCTGGCCGCGCTCGGCGACCGGAGCGCGACGCCCAACGGGTTGGCGGAACGACTGTTGGCGGGTGCTGCAGAGCCCCGGTAGGGCGCTTGCAGTGCGGGGACTCCTGAGCCAGCCCGGGGCAGGCCCCGCCGCCGCCGGATGCGCGCTGCGGGCGGTGGCAACGCCGCCACTTTCATGCTGCCCAGGCGGGTGGGAAGCGCCATACTGCTGAGGCTGTCAATGGGGCGTTCGTAGTCGCCCGGCCTTGCAAGGAGGTCGCCATGCACTCCCATTCGCATCATCGTCCTTCGCTATTCGTGATCGTGCTGCTCGCGCTGCTCGCGCTCATGTTGTTTGCGCGACCCGCGCATTCGGGCTGGAGCGCCGATCCGGTTCAAGTGCACGCGACCAGTGCGCTGTGTCCGCTCGTCGCGACCATCGACGACGGCCACGCCGGCGCGATCGTCGTGTGGCAGGAGAACACCGCTGCCGGTGGTTTGCTCAAGGCCAGGCACGTGCTCGCGAGCGGAGACCTCGATCCGGCGTCGAGCACGCCCGCGGCGGTGTCGAGTCAGGACGTCGCGCGTGTGGCGCTCGGTATCGTGAGTGACGGCAATGGCGGCGCTTACGTGTGGTGGCTGGAGAACGCGCAGCTCATGCTGACTCGCCTGACGGGCAGCGGTGCGGTTGCACCCGGCTGGGTGGCGCGCGGTCGCAACCTGGGCACGCTCTACAGCAGCGCGCATCGCCCGATTGCCGTCGCGGACGGCGCGGGCGGGCTCTACATCGGCTGGATGAATGCGGCCGCGCTCGGGGGCCCGACCGCCAACGTCCGCGTGCTGCATCTGGGGGCCTCGGGTGCCGCGGCGGGTGGCTGGCCGGCGGCTGGTCGTGTGTTCGGTTTGATCGGCACGGATCCGACCGTGGTGTCGTTCGGTCTCGACCGCGCGAGAGATGGCGGACTGTGGTTCGGTTGGCAGACGGTGGAGCGAATCGTCGCGGGCGTCTACGGCCCGGGTTCGCTGAGCGTGGTGCGTCTGACGCCCGCGGGAGCCCCCGCCAGTGGCTGGAGCAACCCTGGCACGGTGCTGGCCTCCCACCATCCGCTGGCCGGGTATCTCACGGTGCCGGCGCAGCAGGTCGCGGTCGCGGCGGATGGCGCGGATGGCGTGTTCGTGGTCGCGTCCGACTCCGAGGGCGACTACACCAATGGCTTCGTGTTCCACAACACCCTGTGGCGCGTCGACGGCGCGGGCTCTTCTTTCGCGGGCTGGGGTCCGGCGGGCGTCTCGGTTGGTGACCTGTTCGCCAGTGGCGTGGTCATTGTCGACGAGCCCGCGTCGTTGCGTGCGCTCGCGGATGGCCGGGGTGGCGTCCACGTCGGTCTGCCGTGGTTCGCGAGCGAGTTCACCGCGATCATGGTGTTCACTCGTTTCGACCCGGCCGGCCTGTCGATCAGCGCAGGCCTCGGCACCGATCAGCGCGGGCTCGAATACGCCGCGCGTGGCGACGGCGGCCTGTTCATCGCGTCGTCCAAGCCGTCTGGGGCGAGCGGTCCCTATGAGGCGGATGCCTATATCTCGCTTGCGCAGACCGATGGTGCGGCCTTCTTCGAATCCAAGCGTTCGTTCCTCGACATCCGCTACGGCGACATCGGCCTCACCGCCACACGCGACGGCGGCGCGATTTTCGCGTGGTCACAGCGCATCGACCGTCAGGGTGTGTACGTGGTCCGGCTGGGTCCTGGGGGTGTCGTGACGGGTGTGAGCCCGACTGTCGGCGCGGCCTCACTGCGGTTGCGCTTCGTGCGCGGCCAGGGCGTGCACGCCGTACCGAACCTGCCGGGAGCGACACACGCGACACTGTCGCTGCACGATCTGGCCGGCCGCACGGTCTCGCAACTCGAGAGCGACGCCATGCTCGGCGCCGACGTGGTGTTCCCCGGCACGCGGAGCCTGCCCGGGGGCGTGTACTTCGCGCGTGCCAGCGATGGGACGCATGAATTGCACGCGCGGGTGGTCGTGGTTCGTTGACCGGCGCGTCCTGATTCCCGCGGCCCCGGCCCTCGTTCGAGAGCCGCGGCCGCGGCCGTTCCCGGCGCTCCCCGCGGCCCTGTGAGTGCCTGCAGCCCCCGTAGCGCCAATGGCTTGACCCTCGTTCGCCGCCCCGCGTACGCTCGCGTCGAATGCGCGCCCCGTCGTGTTGGGCGCCCGCGCCCGGACACCTGCACAGGAGCGGCACCCATGGCGAGCCGAACGCCCCAGCGATCAGCGAAGAAGTCCGCGAAGCAACCGGCCCGCGGCCGGGTCACGCGCAGCGCGCACGCGAAGCCCGCCCGCAGCGCCAAGAGTGCCGCCGCCGGCCCCAGGCCGAACGGCGCGTTCGCGGCCCAGATGCGCGAGTACCACGAGCGCTATCCAACATCGCGCGAGCGCAAGGACCTGTATCCGTACACGCTGTCGGGTGAACCCGTCCGGCCGCTTTATGGCCCCGAGGACGTCGCGAACATGGATCTGGCGCGTGATCTCGCCGTGCCGGGCGAATACCCGTTCACGCGCGGCATCCACCCGACCATGTATCGCGGCCGCATGTTCACGATGCGCCAGTTCGCGGGCTTCGGCACCGCCAAGGAATCCAACCAGCGCTACCACTACCTGCTCGCGAACGGCCAGACCGGCCTGTCGATCGCGTTCGACAACCCGACGATCATGGGCTACGACAGCGATCATCCCAAGGCACATGGTGAAGTGGGCAAGTGCGGCGTGGCCATCGATTCGCTGCGCGACATGGAGATCCTGCTCGAGGGCATCGATCCGCGCACCATCTCGACGTCCATGACCATCAACGGGCCGGCCGCGATCATGTACGCGTTTTACCTGGCGAACGCGGAGAAGAAGGGCGTGCCGTTCGCGGCCCTCCGCGGCACGCTGCAGAACGACATCCTGAAGGAGTACATCGCGCAGAAGTGCTGGTGCTTCCCGCCCGAGCCCAGTTTGCGCATCATCGTCGACCTGATCGAGTTCTCCACGAAGCACGTGCCGCAGTGGAACACGATCAGCGTCTCGGGTTACCACATCCGCGAGGCCGGCAGCACCGCGGCGCAGGAACTGGCGTTCACGCTGGCCGACGGCTTCACGTACGTCGAGGAGTGCGTCAAGCGCGGCCTCGACATCGATGAGTTCGCGCCCCGCCTGTCGTTCTTCTGGAACAGCCACCTCGACTTCTTCGAGGAGATCGCCAAGTTGCGCGCCGCGCGCCGCATCTGGGCCCGGCACATGCGTGAGCGCTTCGGCGCCAAGAAGCGCGAGAGCTGGCTCATGCGCTTCCACACGCAGACGGCCGGCTGCTCGCTGTGGGACAAGCAGCCCGAGAACAACATCATCCGCACCGCGTTCCAGGGCCTGGCCGCTGTGCTGGGCGGTACGCAGTCGCTGCACACGAACTCGATGGACGAGACCATCGCGCTGCCGAGCGACAAGGCCGTGAAGATCGCGCTGCGCACGCAGCAGGTCATCGCGCACGAGACCGGCGTGACCGAGACGGCCGACCCGCTGGCGGGTTCGTACTATCTGGAGCACCTCACGAACCGCTTGGAGGAGATGGCCGAGGACTACTTCCGCCAGATCGACAGCATGGGCGGCGTGGTGCGCGGTATCGAGCAGGGCTTCTTCCAGCGCGAGATCGGCGCGGCGGCGTACCAGTACCAGCAGGAGATGGAGCGCAAGCAGCGCATCATCGTCGGCGTGAACGACTACCTGGAGCCCGACGAGAAGATCGACATCCCGATCATGTACATCGGCGAAGAGGTCGAGGTCGAGCAGAAGCGCTGCATCGCCGAGGTCAAGGCGACGCGCGACAACGCCGCCACCACGGCGGCGCTGGCTGCACTCACCGCGGCGGCGCGCACGAAGCCGGGCGAGGTGAACCTCATGGAGAAGATCCTCGACTGCGCGCGCACGTACGCCACTGAGGGCGAGATCCGCGGGGCGATGCGCGAAGTGTTCGGCGACTACGCCGAACCGGCGGAATTCTAGGCCGACCTGTTCATGAACCGTGAGCCGAACGGGTCGGATGCCCGTGAAACGCAAGGAGATGGTATGACCGGCGACGCAGTCGTGTGGATGACGCTAAGCGGAGCCCGCCGTGCCCGCTCCGCGGCGATGCACGGGCCGACGGCCCTCGCAGGGGGCACCCTGCGAAGCTGGGTCCTGCTCATGCACAGGGCGGGCTAGGCGATGGACAACAGCTTGGTCGGCGGGCTCGGCGCGGTCGCGGTCGTGGTGGTCCTGGCGCTGCTGATGCGGCGCGGCAAGTCGGACGACACCGTCGGCAGTTACCCATTGAACCCGGAGCAGTCGCGTGACGGCCGCGCGCGCGACGAGGACGACGACGAGGAGCGTGACGGCGATGCCAACGACGACGACGACGGCGAGGATGCGGAAGAGGGCCATGTCATCGCGGTCACCAGTGACGGCGAAGCCCTGATCCCGCACCTGCACGCCGTGCGATTGCTGCCTCCCGAGGATGAAGGCGAAGAATGGAAGGTGGGGGCCGGGATCCGCTCGGTGAGCCGGCGCGGTGAGCTGGCGCTTGCGCGCAGCCTGCAGGTCGGCGATTTCACGGGTGTGCGCGTCACACCGGGAGGCGACGAGGGCGAGGGGCCGTGGCGCCTGGAGGCGATGGGCCGCGACGGGGAGTACATCACATTCTCATTCGAGACTCGCGATGGCGCTGAAGCGGCGAAGCAGTTGTTCGAGCGCATGAACATCGTGCACCTGGGTGAGGACGAGGACGGGCGGCCGGTACCGCCGTCGGCGGAACAGTTTGCCGAGGCACGGCGCATCAATCTCGAGACCGCGGCAGAGCTCGGACTGCCCGACGAAGAGGGCCCGCGCTGACCATGCGTGCTTTGGCGCGGCTCGGCCGCGCCTCCGCCGGCTCGATCGACACGCTGCTCGTCATGCTCGCGGTGGCCGGTCTGGCGTTCTGGTTCGTGGTCGGGCTGCCCTGGGCACCGCACAACGAGTCGTTCGACTGGATCGTGCAACTGGAGACCCGCTCGCTCTGGGGTGCGCTGTTCGGGAAGTTCCCGAGCGTGCTGAGCTTGCGCCCGCTGGGCACCGGCCCGGCGTGGTTGCTGTACCGCGCCGGCGGTCACGATATCGGGCTTGTCGAAGTCGTGAACGCGGCCATGGCGCTGCTGGCGTGGGGCTGGGCCGCGAGCGGGGCGCGCGAGAAGCGCGTGTTCGCGCTGCTCGCGCTGGTGGTGGGTGGGGTGTTCTTCGCCGGCTACATCTGGGTGTTCCACTTGCATGGCATCTTCTACGGCCCGTTGCTGCTGTTCGTGGCGGGGCTGGCGCGCTCGGCGCGCGGCCCGCTGGACCTGCGCACGCTCCTGGGCGTGTTCGTGGGCGCGCTCGTGACCTCGCTCGCGCATCCCTACGCGCTGCCACTTGCGGTGGCGTTCGTACTGGGCGCGGCACTCGAGGCGCCGCGACTGCGCTCGAGGCAGGGAGCGGCCGCCGTGGCGCTGGTGATCAGCGGGACTGCGATGGCGTACCTGCTGCTGGTGCCGGACTACAATCGCGGGCTCTCGGGCGCGCCCCTGCCCGGGCTCGTGATGTCGTTCCGCACGCTCGAGGTGAATGTCGTGGGCTCGGCCATCGCCGGTCTGCTCGCGGCCTGGACCGCGTCGCGCGCGCTGCCCGGCTCGGCGGCTGGCGCCGCGGTGTTCTTCACGGTACTGCTGTCGGGTGCGGGTATCGCGGCCGGACTGCCGGTGCTGCCGCTGTGGATCGCATGGGCCGGCATCAAGAGCGTGCGGCGTGGACGCTGGGCGATGGCCGCACTGCTCGCCGCCACGGCGCTGCTTCCCATGCCGAACCCGACCGGCTCACCCACGTATGCGGTGTTCGCGGTGTTCGTGGCCGTGTGCGCCACCGCGAGCGACGAACTGGGCATCGAGGGCATGCTGTACGCGGTCCGGCCGCTGCATGTGGCCGGCGTGCTCGCCGGGATCCTGGCGTTGGCGCTCGTGCTGCGCGCCGGCGCGCCCGTGCCCGTGTTGGACAAGCTCGCTCGGCCGTTGCTCGCCGAGGGTGAGCGCTCGCGGCAGTTCGAAGTGCTGGTGACGAGGGTCATGGCTTCGCCGTGGCGCGGTTCACCCGCCCGGTTCCTGCACCCGGCCTCCAACCCGACCGATGCCGATGCCGTGGACCGCCGGTTCCGGCCGCCCACGGACGACATCCACCTGGCCACGTGGCTCGACTGGAAGCGCGGCGGGCCGCCGGCGGGGGCGGACACGCTCGTCCTGACGTTCGGCGGCGAGGGCGTGGCCGGCATGGACACGGTGCTATGGGCGCGTGGCCGATATGCGGGAGACGCGCTAGTCTTGCGCCGCTCGTCCGCTGCCGTCGGCGCGGACAGCGCGAGTTCCACACCACCTTGATCGGGCCGAGCGTCAGGCCCTTCGCCGGAGGAAGCATGCAACGCAAGATCCGAGTGCTGGTGGGCAAGCCCGGGCTCGACGGACACGATCGTGGCGCCAAGGTCGTGGCGGCCGCGCTGCGTGATGCCGGCATGGAGGTCATCTACACCGGATTGCACCAGACGCCCGAGCAGATCGTCGAGGCCGCGGTGCAGGAAGACGTCGACGTCGTGGCGCTGTCGGTGTTGTCGGGCGCGCACATGACGTTGTTCCCCGACATCCTGGCTCTCATGCAGTCGCGCGGCATCGGGGATCGTCTGCTCACTGGCGGCGGCATCATCCCCAATGACGACATGAACACGCTGCTCGAGCGCGGCGTGGGCCGGCTGTTCGGCCCCGGCACGAACACGCAGGACATCGCGCACTACATCCGCGATTGGTACGCGGGCATCCACGGCGCTGACGCGCTGGCGCCACTGCCGCCGCCGCCCGCCCGCCCCGAGCCGATGGTGCGCAGCGGCGATCGCCCGGTGGCCGCGCCGGCCGCGGACCGCCACCACGCGGGCGTGGCCGTGCCGGCAAAGCAGAAGCCTGCGAAGCGGGCCGCAGCCAAGGCAGCGCCCAAGCAGGCTGCAAAGCAGGCCGTGAAGCAGGCCGTGAAGCAGGCCGCCAAGAAGTCCGCCAAAAAGGCTGCAAAGCAGGCCGTGAAGCAGGCCG
>JANMAX010000108.1:0-1680 GCA_031360075.1 bacterium
GCCTCGTCGGTGAGCAGGCGGTCGAGGAACTCGGCGTAGGTCCACTCACGCCGCGTCGCCTCATCGAGCAGCGTGTCGAGCTGGGTCGCGGTTCGCACCAGGCGCAACGTGGCCAGGTGTTCAAGGATCCGTTCAACCTGCGGCGTGCTCATCGCGAGCCTCCTTCGGCCACCCGTTCGTACACGGCAAGATCGCGGACCTCGACTTCGGGCGAGGCGAAGCGGCCGCCGAGCAATGGCCCCGGCGCGCTCGCCGCGGTTGAGGGGGTCCGCAGCAGGCCGGCGAAGTGCTCGGGATCGCGGATCATCTGGTACTTGCCCGGGCACAGAGCGTGGCGGGCGACACGTGTGCCAGAGTGCACGATGTGGAGTTCGTGGCCGATGACGGCCACGTCCACCGCCTGTCCGACGAGGCGCCACGGCACCGAGTAACGGTTGGCCTCGAAGGTCACCAGACAGTCGCGAGAGACCCAGCGTTGCGGCGAGCGTTCGATCCGGAACGGCACCGCCCCGTTCAGGGACGTCAAGTTCTCACGCGCAAAGCGCTCGGCCGGCACCTCGTGCGTCGTGCCATGCACACGCCGGTCGGCGATCGTCAACACCCACTGCAGCAGCCAGTCGTTGAGCGCCTCGAACGAGTCGAACGCGCGGCCGACCAGAGCGTTGCACTTCACGTACTTCACGCCCGACTCGACCTTACCCTTGGTGCGCGGCCGATACGGGCGACAGAGCTTCGGTTGGTAGCCCGCGTAGTCGGCGAAGTCCCGGAAGTGCGGGTTCCACTCGATGTGTTTGCCGGCCCGATCGCGCTTCTCGACGATGGTGCGCGGGTTGTCGTACAGGATCTCCTCGGTCCGGCCACCGAAGTGGGCGAACGCCCGCTCGTGTCCGTCGACCAGCGCGGCCAGCCGTTCGTTCGGGTAGGCGCGCACGAACATCCGGCGCGAGAAGCCCAGCGTCATCACGAACAGGTGCACGCGCACCGGCTCGCCACCGATCACGACCGCCGTGCTGCCCCAGTCCGCCTGCGCCTGACGGCCCGGGCCGGTCTCGAAGCGCACCGTCGCATCCTCCAGGCAGCGCTGCGCCTCTCGCCGCGGTGCGACCCAGCGCTTCACCGCGTCGTAGCTGCCCGTGTATTCGCGGGCCTGGAGTTCCTGCAGCAGCACCTGTGCACACCAGTTCACTGCCGCCGCCCGCTGCTCAAGATAGGCACCGTGGTCACGCTCCAGGGCTTCCTGCGCCGGACAGCACCGCCGGTACGGCAGCCGTCCGCGCTGGCGCCGATACTTGCGCACGGTCTTGGGGTCGAGTCCCAACTGCCGCGCGATCGCCTTCGTTCCCATGCCGCGGCCGGCCAACGACCGGACCGCTCCCCACTGATCCTCGCTGAGCATCGGTGCACCTCCCGGGTCCAAGACCCGGGACACACCTTCGTCGAGCACGTCGTTCTCTTCCATCGCGCCTCCCTCATCGGTTGGTGCCGCAATGAGGGGGGACTTTTCACGCCCACAGGGGGGAACTTTTCATGCCCGGTGACACACCGAGAACGACAAGGTGCTGAGCCCCTTCCTGCGCACGCTGGTCCAACGCGGCCTCGGCTTCTCGCAGGGGCTGCTGGTGGTGATCGACGGCGGCAAGGGCCTGCGCTCGGCGGTGCGGACCGTGTTCCAGAAGAAGG
>JANMAX010000121.1:0-21127 GCA_031360075.1 bacterium
GAAGCGCGATGGAACGCACTCTCGAACTCCCACATGATGTGGATGCGCTGCGAGCACTGGCGCACGCGCACATGGCGCTGCTCGACGAGCACTGCCAGACGATCGCGCAACTGCGCGACGCGAACGCGCGGCTCGCGGAGCATAACCGCCTGCTCGCGAAGTGGGTGTTCGGCCGCTCGAGCGAGAAGCGCGTGCCGGAGTCGCTGGACCCCTCGCTGCAGGGCAACCTGTTCCTCATCGACATCGCCGCCGAGGCCGAACGGCTGGCCGCCGAGCACCGGGTCGTGGCCACGGTCGAGGTGCCGGCGCACACGCGCACTCGTCACAAGCGTCGCGGTGAGTTCCCCAGCCACCTGCCGGTGGTACGCACGGTGTGCGAGCTGAAGGACGAGGACCGCGTCTGCGCCTGCGGGGGCGAACTCGTGGCGTTCGGTGCGGAGACCTCGCGCGAGCTGGAGCGCATCGAGACCACGATCGTGCACGAGACCGCGCGCAAGAAGTACTCGTGCACCACCTGCCGCGAGGGCGTGGTCACCGCACCCTGGCGCGGCAAGGTGATCGAGAAGGGGCTGCTGGGCCCGGGGTTCCTCGCCCACGTCATCACCGAGCGCTTCGCGAACCACATGCCCTACTACCGGCTGGAAGCCAAGTACCGCGCCGAGGGTCTCGACCTGTCGCGCTCGGTGCTGTGCGAGTCGATGGCGCGCTGCGCCGAGTTGCTGGAGCCAATCGCGGAGGCGCTGCGCAAAGAGGTGCTGGCTTCGCCGGTGGTGCACACGGATGACACGCCGGTGACGCTGGCGATGCCGCAGTCGTCACAGGACGGTTCGCGCCAGGCCCGCGTGTGGGTGTACCTGAACCCGGAAGGGCGGCACTGGTACGAGTTCACCGAGAGTCGCAAGCGCGACGGACCCGCACGCGTGTTCAGGGACTTCACCGGCTATCTGCAGGCGGATGCCTATGGCGGCTACGACCAGCTGTTCTTCCCGGGCGGGGCGACGGAGGTCGCATGTTGGTCGCACGTGCGTCGCAAGTTCGTCGACGCCGAGCCGACCGACCCGACGTTGGCGAAGCAGGCCGTCGACCGCATCCGCGCGTTGTTCAAGATCGAGGAGTCCGCGAAGGACCTATCGGATGAGGCCCGTGCGCAGATGCGTGGGGAGCTGGCGCGCCCGCTGCTGACGGAGTTCCGCGCCTGGATGGAGCTGGCCGAGACGCAGGCCTTGCCGAAGTCGCCGCTGGGCAAGGCGATCGGCTATGCGAAGAACCAATGGCCAGCACTGGTGCGTTACGTCGAGGACGGCCGACTCGCGATCTCGAACAACGCCGCTGAGCGCGCACTGCGCCCGTTCGCAGTGGGCCGCAAGAACTGGCTCTTCTTCCAGCGCGAGGGCGGGGGTCGGACGGCCGCGATCCTGATGAGCCTGCTCATGACCGCACAGGCCGCCGGCATCCACCCCGGCGACTACTTCAAGGATGTGCTGCTGCAACTGTCGACCTGCACGGACGTGACGATGCTCACGCCGCACGGCTGGAAGGAGCACTTTGCGGCCGAGGTCGCCGAGCGCCGCCATGCCCTGCTCCAGCAGATCGTCGGCGCCGCCTGACCGACGCCCGTCACGACGGGCGTGAGGCGACGGTTACTCTGGCACACACGCCCGGTCACTGGTCCTGCGAGACGCGGTAGGCGGCTGTGGCAAGCTTGGCGGCCGCTTCGTCGTTGAGGATGCCGGTCTACAGCCCTACTACTGCGGGCGCCGCTCGGCAGGCGACGCCAGCAGTTCGTTTGCGCTGCCGGGCGGCACTTCCGCGAGCGAGGCGAATGTGGGTTGACCGCGCGCGCTTTCAACTTCAGGCTGTCGCTGATGACGAGGACACCTTCTTGAGGGCGCAAGTTCGGCATGCTTAACGCTGGCCCGTCGGGATCGCGGTCGTCCTTGATGCCGTGCACGGCCTCGGTGCGCGTGTCGCACGCAATGGCGTCCTTGGCGTGCAGGTCGAGGGTAGCGAGCGCGGACGGGGCCTGTGCCTTGCGGGTGGCGGCGCTGCGGCGGGTCGGGCTCGAGTTCCACAACGCTCCCCCTGGCGGCGGCCTTGGTGCAAAGAACAGGTCGGGGACAGCCGCGAGCACGCGGCGCCTGGCGGACGGGCTCACGGCGTGCGTTCCGATGATTGGCCCCGCGGGCATGACTCGCCCGGCTGGATGTCGAAGGGGCTGGCGGTCGTACCGGCATCCCGTGAGCGGTGTGCGCCGGCATTTCGTAGCACGTCAATAGGAGCGGAGTTGCATGGGTCAGCCGTGTGTGAACTCCTTGTACTGGAGCATGCGCGTCGCCAGCATCAACACCTGTGGGGCGTGCGCAACCGCCAGCAACAGCGACAGTCTCGGCCCGGTGGACGAGAGCGGTTCGGCGGGCGACAACCGACGCGCTTGCGTGGCCAAGAGGCCCGCCTGCGCCAACCTCACGCCTGCCGTCCTGCTGCGGCCAGCAGGGCCCGCAAATCGGCCCGCGCGAGGCCGCCGAAGCGCGCGCCATTCGGCGCCGGCAACGATGGCGTTCGGCCCCCGCATCCTGGAGGTGCGCGGAGGTGGCCGATGCAGAAGTGCCGAGCGCGCAAGGAAACGACCATCGCCAGATTCTGGTGGCGCCGCACACCCGTCGTGCAGCCTGCACGGCCCGCGTCGCTCCCACCCCGAGCGGGGGACGGCGGCCTTGCCGCTGATGGTGCGTGGCTGATACGCTTCTGCGGCAGCTTTCGCTTAGCCCCCTTGCTCGCCCCGCCGGTCTCGCCGCGCCCGCCTCCCTCCCCGGACCCCCCATCGGATGCGCCAGAACCTCAAGCTCAGCCTCGTCATCCCGTGCTACAACGAAGAGGATGGCGTTCGCGAAGTCATCGGGCGCTGCCCGAGCGAGATCGACGAGATCGTGGTCGTCGACAACAACTGCTCCGACCGGACCGCGGAAGTCGCGCGTTCGCTCGGCGCCGTCGTCGTGAGCGAGAAGACACCTGGGTACGGCGCGGCGTACAAGGCCGGCATGAAGGCCGCGACCGGCGACATCATCGTGACGCTCGACGGCGATGGCACCTACCCGCCCGAAGCGATACTGGGACTGGTCGACCAACTCGTCGAGAAGAAGTGGGACTTCCTGTCGGCATGCCGTTTCCCGCTCGCCGACCGGAGGGCGATGGGCCTCACGAACCAGTTCGGCAACTGGGTCCTGACCGTCACGGCCATGATGCTGTTCTTCAAGCCCATTCGCGACAGTCAGTCCGGGATGTGGGTGTTCAAGCGTTCGCTGCTCGAGAAGCTGCGCGTGACCTCGGACGGCATGCCGTTCAGCCAGGAGATCAAGCTCGAGGCGATCCTGCGCGGGTTCCGCTTCGGCGAGACGCACATCGCCTATGGTGCGCGGATCGGCGAGGTGAAGCTGCAGAAATGGCGGGACGGCTGGCTGAACCTGTCGTTCCTGTTCCGGAAGCGCTTCGGACTACTCTAGCCCGGGCTGTTCATGAGCTCGTGGCCTGCGAGGGCCGGCTGCCCATGAATCGCTGCGGAGCTGGCATGGCCGGCTCCTCGTAGTGTCATCAACACGACTGCGTCGCCGGCCATACAAGCTGCTTGCGCTGCAAGGGCGTCCGACCCTCTCGGCTCACGATTCATGAACAGTCCGGGCTAACCCGGGCCGCCACGGCTGGCGGGGACACCACCTCTATGTGCGGCTTCGCCGCCTACCATCATCCTGAGGGCCATACGCCCGAGCGCGACTGGCTCGTGGCCGCGGCTTTCGCGCTGCGCCACCGCGGACCCGACGACGAGGGGCTGTTCGCCGAACCCGGTGTCGGGCTGGCGTTCCGCCGGCTCGCCATCGTCGACGTCGCGGCAGGGCACCAGCCGCTCGCCAACGAGGACGGCACGGTATGGATCGCGTTCAATGGCGAGATCTACAACCATGCGGCCCTGCGCGCCGAACTCGAGCGCGCCGGCCACCGCTACCGCACGCACAGCGACACCGAGACCCTGGTGCATGCCTACGAGGAATGGGGGCCGGGGTTCGTACGCCGGCTGCACGGCATGTTCGCGTTCGCGATCTGGGACCGCCCGCGCCGCCGGCTGTTCGTGGCCCGCGACCATGTCGGCATCAAGCCGCTGTACTGGACTCAGGCCGGCGGCGCCTTCATCTGTGCTTCGGAGATCAAGGCCCTGTTCGCGTTCCCCGGCGTGGAACGCAACCCCGACTTCGACGCGGTCGTGCAGCACCTGACGCTGCGCTACGCCGCCGCGCCGCGCACGATGTTCGCCGGCATCCACAAGCTACCCCCCGGGCACTTCATGCTGGTGGAGCGAGGCACACCGCAGCTCGAGCGCTGGTGGCGCCCCGAGTACGAACCCAAGATCGTGCTCGGAGCGGCGGAAGCGCTGGAGCAGGTCGAGCAGCGCCTCACCGCATCGGTGAAAAGCCACTTGATGAGTGAAGTACCGCTCGGCGCGCTGCTGTCGGGGGGCGTCGACTCGAGCCTCGTCGTCACGCTCATGAGCAAACTCTCCGACCGCCCCGTGCAGACGTTCTCGGTCGGGTTCGACGCCCCGGGGGCTTACAGCGAACTGCCCTACGCGCGGCTCGTCGCCGAACACTGCCGTACCGACCACCATGAACTGAACGTCGGCGCCGCCGATCTGCTGCGCGAACTGCCGTCCCTCGTCTGGCATCAGGACGAGCCCATGAGCGAGCCGGCTGCAATTCCGACCGCGATGGTGTCGCGGCTCGCCCGCGAAACGGTCACCGTGGTGCTCACCGGTGAGGGCGGCGACGAACTGTTCGCGGGCTATCCCAAGTACGCGGTCGAACCGTGGGCGCGACGCCTGGCACACCTGCCCGGCCCATTGCGGGATGTGTTCCTGTCGGGGGTCGTCGACCGGCTGCCGTTCCAGTTCCGGAAGCTCCAGGTGGTGGGCCGCAGCGCGCGCTTCAGGGACGAACCGGAGCGGCTCGCCGCGTGGTTCGCGGGCTTCGTGGGGGATGAGCGCGAACGACTGCTTTCACAAGCGCTTAGCGCGCACGCCGCGGCCGGGACCGAACCTTTTCGGGTCGCTCTGGCGGACTCCAGCGCACGCTCCAGTCTGGACCGTATGCTGGACGTGGACCTGCGTGTCTGGCTGGCCGATGACCTGCTGGTGAAGATGGATAAGATGAGCATGGCGGCCTCGGTCGAGGCCCGTGTTCCGTTGTTGGACCTGCCGTTGATCGAGTGGGCGATGCGCTTGGGAAGCGAGCACAAGATCCGTGGTCTCGAGGGCAAGGTGCTGCTCAAGCGCCTCGCCCGCCGGCTGCTGCCTGCCGGGGTCGTCGACCGCCCGAAGGTCGGCTTCGCGGTGCCGCTGTCACCGTGGTTCAAGCACGAGTTGCGCGAACTGCTCGCGGACACGCTGCTGTCGTCGCGCTGTCTGCAGCGCGGCTGGTTCGAGGGCGCGGCGGTGCGCACCGCGGTCGACGACCACTTGTCCGGCCGGCGTGACCGCGCCCGGGAGTTGTGGACGCTGCTGACACTCGAGCTGTGGCATCAGGCGTGGATCAGCGGGGACGGTGCGCGCCCCACGGCCTGGCACGAACCGGCCCGCATGATGTCGAGAGCCGTGTGAAGCTCGTCATCCAGATTCCGTGCCTCGATGAAGAGGCGACGCTCCCACTGACGCTCGCCGACCTGCCGAAGAGCCTGCCGGGCATCGACTCCATCGAGGTCCTCGTCATCGACGACGGCAGCACGGACCGCACCGGCGAAGTGGCGTATGCGCACGGCGTGCATCGTGTCGTGCGCTTCCCCGCTCGTCGCGGACTGGCGCGGGCGTTCGAGACCGGGCTGCGCGAAGCGCTCGCCATGGGCGCCGACATCATCGTCAACACCGACGCCGACAACCAGTATCAGGGCGCCGACGTCGGCAAGCTGACCGAGCCCATCCTCGCCCGCCGCGCCGACATGGTCGTGGGCACGCGGCCGATCGACTCGATCGAGCACTTCTCGCCGCTCAAGAAAGTCCTGCAGCGTCTGGGCAGCGTTGTGGTCCGCGCGCTCTCGAACAGCGACGTGCCCGACACCACCTCTGGATTCCGCGCCTACAGCCGCGAGGCCGCGCTGCGACTGACCGTGCTCACGGGCTTCACGTACACGCTCGAAACCCTGATCCAGGCCAGCCAGAAGAACATCACCATCGCGCACGTGCCGATCCGGGTGAACGCCAAGTTGCGAGAGTCCCGGTTGTTCAAGGGCATGTGGGCGTACGTCACGCGTTCACTCGGCACCATGCTGCGCGTCTACCTGTTGTACCAGCCGCTCAAGTTCTTCATGACGCTGAGCGCGCTGTCGCTCGGGCTGAGTCTGGCGCTGTTCGCACGCTTCGTCATCATCTTCGCGCTCCAGCCGCAGCAATCCGGCCACGTCCAGTCGCTGGTCGTGGCCGGTGCGCTGGCCGTGATCGGCGTGCTGTTTGTGGCGCTCGGCGTGCTCTCCGACCTCATCGCCATGAACCGGCGGCTGCTCGAGGAGGTCGTCGTCAACACCCGACTCGCGCGCATCGAACACGAACAGCGCGAACGCGAGCGACGCGGAAACACGCCGTGAAGGGCGTCCCGGCCCTGCTCCTGCAGCTCGTGGTGTCGGTGGTACTACTCGCGCTGCTCGCACGCCAGGTGCGCGTCGATGAGGTCATGGCCGCGCTCACGCGGTTGCAGCCTGCGACGCTCGCCGCCGCGTTCGCGCTCACGCTCATCAGCTATCTGGGACGTGCCCAGCGCTGGGCCGGACTGCTCGCCCGCTCCGGCGTGAAGCTGGCGCTGGCACCCGCATGGTGCCTGACGCTGCTGGGCGTCGGCTACGGACTGGTGACTCCCGGCAAGGTCGGCGAGTTCGCACGCGTGCTGCATCTGGGCGTGCCGCGAGCGCAAGCGCTGGCCTCGGTGATCTGGGACCGGGTCACGGACGTCCTGCTGCTCGAAGCACTGGCGATCCCGGCGTTCGTGCTGGTGCCCGCGTGGCGCGGGCCGGTGCTGTGGCTGTTCGCCGCGGTCGTCGCCGCCACGCTGGTGCTGGTGGTCCTGCTCGAGAGCCGCACGCTGCAGGGAGCCGCCGTCCGCGTGCTGCCGTTCGCCGCTGGTCCGCTGTCACGCTGGCAGGAAGCGAGCGCGGGCACACTCACGAGCGGGGCGTTCCGTACCGGTCTCGCCGGCGGCGCATTCTACTATGCGCTCAACTTCAGCGCCGCCTTCCTGCTGGTGCGCGATCTGGTGCCGCACGCACCTGCCACGCTCGTGCTGGGCTTCCCCATCATCCCGCTGCTCGGCAACCTGCCGATCGCGTTCAGCGGTTTCGGCCTGCGTGAGCAGGTCAGCGCCACGCTGTTCAGTCAGTTGGGTGCCGGCGCCGCCTCCGGCCCGGCGTACTCGCTGGCGTATTTCGCGATCGGGACGCTGCTCCCCGGGGTCCTCGGCCTGCTGCTGAGCGCGACCCCGTGGGTGCGCGCGGTCGCGCCCGGCGGAGGACGCCCGTGAAGCGCGCGCTCGATGTGCTGCGTTCGCCGTGGAGCTGGATCGTGCTGGGCACGCTGCTACGCCTGGCGCACATCCTGTCCCTGGGGAATCGCTACTACTTCGGGGACACGCTCGAGTACGAAGCCGCCGCACTACGCATCCTGCACGGCATGGGCATCGACAGCACGAGTCCGCGTGCGCCGCTCTATCCGTTATTCATGGCGCTGTCGTTCTGGATCGGCGGCGAGGGCAACTACTTCGTCGCACGCCTGCTCAAGCTGCTCCTCGCCGTCGCGCTCATGATCGTGGTGTCGCGGCTCGCCGGCCGCATGGGCGGGCGGGCGGCGGCGACCCTCGCGGCCATGGCCGTCGCCGTCGCACCGACCATCGTGTTCGTCTCGGGGCTGCTCTACCCGACCACGCTCTACATGCTGCTGCTGGCCGGACTCACGCGCGTGGCATGGGAACTCGGCGAAAGCCCCAGCGGACGGCACGGCGCGACATTCGGGCTGCTGCTGGCGCTCGGCTGGCTCACCGACCAGGTGCTACTCGCCCCCGCGGCTGCCATCGGAGTCTATCTGCTGATCCGGATGCGCCGGCTCGGCGTGCCGTTGGCACGCGCGCTCACCGTGGGCGCATTCGTCGCCGCCGCGGTCGCGCTGCCGTACCTGATGTCGCTGCATCGCTTGGGCAGCGACCGTGTGTTCATGCGCAAGGCGCAGTCCGTGCTGCACTCGGCACGCACCGATCCGGTCCTGGCGCAGGAACGCTGGGTGCACTTCGCGCCCGGCACACTGTTCGAACCCAAGTCGCCGCAGGGCTTCGCCCGCCAGGAAGGCACCCTGTTCGTGCGACAGCCGATCGCCTACCTGCATGACGTGACGTGGGAGTTCCTGCACTTCTTCCGCCCCGTGCCCGACCGGATCCAGACCGAGAACCGCTTCACCCAGCCGGTGGTGCTGTATCTGGGCGGGCTCTACTTCCTGACATTGCTGACGCTGGCGATCCTCGGACTCGGTTTTGGCGAAGGTCCGCGACGCGGGCGCCTGCTGCTCGCCGGCATGGTGCTCGCGACCGCCGGCTTCTATGCGTTCTTCTTCACGCAGGCGCGCTACCGGATCCCGGTCGAGCCGCAGCTCATCGTGCTCGCGGCGCTCGGCGTGAAACGCGCCTTCCCGCGCCTGACGGAGTTCCTGTCGGGCCATGACACGGGCGCTGGGCCCGGGATCCCGCCGGCGTGAAGCTGGCGCGTGCGGTCGGACCGGTCGCGATCACGTTCGCGCTCGGCGTCGCCGGACTGTTCCTGCCCGGCGTGGCAGGGGACATCGCGGCGTTCGTGTGGCTGGGGGTGTTCCCCGGGCTCGCGCTGACACGCCTGTTCCTGCCCGGCACCTCGGTGAGCACACGCTGGACGCTCGGCCTCGCACTCGCCCCGCTCGCGACCGCGGTCGCCGGCTGGGCCCTGTTGCGCGCCGGGCACCCGCTCCCGACCGCGGCGCGACTCATCGCGCTCGGCGGCTGGTTCCTGTTCGCGGGCGGCGAGGCGCGCGGGTTCGCGGCACGCGCGTCGTCCGCGGACGACGCGCCCGGTGACCGCCGCGCATGGGGCTGGGCGTTGATCGCGGCCGCGTTTGTGGCTCTGCCCATGCTGCTGAGCGAGTGGGCGCGCGTGCGCAGCGACAGTTGGGTGCACGCCGGCATCGTCTGGGAGATCGCCGAGCGTGGCATCCCGCCACAGGACCCGCGCTTCGCCGGACTGCCCCTCAACTACGTCTGGTTCTACAATCTGTTCATCGCGCTGGTGGGCGCCCTGCGGCCGGGCTCGTCCCCGTTCACGCACATGGCGACGGCGAACGCCTGCTGGATCGCCGCGCTGGTGTGGCTCGGCTGGCAACTGTCGTGGACCACGTGGCGCGACCGCAGCGCGGCGCGCGCCACCCTGCCGTTGCTGCTCACCGGACTCAATGCGGGCGCCCTGCTGCTGTGGCCGCTGTGGCTGCTGCGCGCCGTGAACGGTGAGGTCCGCGGCTGGCCCGAGGTGGAGCGCATCGAGTCCGGCGCCCGCTGGAACGGAGTCGAGGTCATGCATCAGCTGTGCGCGCCTTTCGCATGGATGGTGAACTCCTGGGACAAGTTCATGGTCGGCACCGCACTCGGGTACGCCTACGTGCTCCTGCTGGTGTCGCTGTGGGCCGGCATGCGCTGGCTGTCCGAGGCGCGTGACGGCCGTCCGCCCGGCACGCCGGCGCCGTGGCGTTGGCTGTTGCTGGCGGGTTCGGCCGCTGCGGGCATGATGCTGTTCCACAGCGTCGTGGGCCTGTCCGCGATCCCGGTCGGTATCGGGGCCTGTGCGCTGCTGGCCTGGCTCGCGGCGCGGGATCCCAGGCTCGGCCCGCCGCAACGGCCGCTGGCGCTCGCGCTCGCGTGGCTCGCCGGACTCGCTGCGACCTGGCCCTACTTCCGCTCGATCATGACGGGCTGGGATGCCGGCCGCTCCGGAGTGGCACACCACTATCTGCAGCTCGATTGGCACATGCCGTGGACGCTCGGCACCGCGTGCGGGCTGGCACTGGTCGCGGCATGGCCGGGTGTGCGCCGGGTCTGGACCGAGCGAGCGCCCGCGGGCACATGGCTGGTGTGCTGGACCCTGGGCATGACCTTGTTCGCGCTGGTCGTGCACTTGCCCGAGAACAACGAGGCCAAGTTCGTATGGATGGTGTTCGCCCCGCTCGCCGTGCTCGGCGGCTGGGGTTTCCCCGCGCTGCTCGCAGCGTGGCGCCGCCGCCTCGGCGTGCCACTCGCCACCGCGCTCGTCACCATACTGTTCGTGCTGCCTTCACTGCTGCTGTTGCGCGGCTTCCTGATCGACCCCTCGAGCACGATCGCACCCGAATCGCGGCGCACACCGGGCGATGCCGCCTGCTATGCCTGGGTGCGCGCGCACACGCCACTGAACGCCGTGTTCAGCGATCACCAGTCGCGCGACGTCCTGCTCGTGGAGGGCCGCCGCCGACTGCTCGCGGGCACACCCTATGGCCCCGAACGCGCCGCGTTCCCGGCCGCAGCCCTGCTGCGGCGCCGCGCGGTGATGGCCGACCTCTACGGCCCGGTGGCCGACCCCGCCGGCGATGCCGCCCTGCTCGACTCGCTCGGGGCTCCCGCCTACGTCCTCTACCGCGACGAGGACCACGTCGCGGCCGCAGCGCTGCGGCACGAACCGTGGCGCGCGCTGGACGCCGATTCGGCGCGCTTCGAACGCGTCTATGCCCACCTCGGGCGCCGGATCTACCGGCGGAGGACCTGATGCCCGCGTTCCCGCACCGCGCCGCGTTCTCGTTCGACATCGAGGACTGGCACCACAGCGAACTCAACCCCGGCACGACGGGTGAAAGTCGCGCGGTTGGCCGCCGGGACCGCAGTGCGGAGAGCAGTGTGGAGAGCATCGTGGAAAGCGGCACGAATGCCATCCTCGACCTGCTCGCGCGGCACGGCTGGCGCAGCACGTTCTTCGTGCTCGGCGACATCGTGCGCGAGCACCCGGAATTGATCCGCCGCATGGTGCGCGAGGGGCACGAACTGGCATGCCACGGCATGTCGCACCGCCCGCTGTGGCGTGCCACCCCGGATGGCTTCCGCGCCGAACTGCGCGAGTTCCGCGCCACGGTCGAAGCCGTGCTCGGCGACTTCCCGGTGCAGGGCTTCCGCGCCCCGACGTTCAGCATCGACCACACGAACGCCTGGGCACTCGAGGTGCTGCGCGACGAGGGCTATCGTTACGACAGCAGCGTGTTCCCGATGAAAGTGAAGATGTACGGCACGCCGGGCGCACCGGTCGGGATCTACCGCCCGGCGCCGGGCGACATCCGCCGGCACGACCCGACGGCGGCGCTCGTGGAGTTCCCGGTCGCGATCGCCGAGGTCGCCGGCGTGCGGTTCCCCGTCGGCGGCGGCTTCTACTTGCGCGCCCTGCCGCTGCCCATGTTCCGCGCCGGACTCGACTACATCCTGCGCCACCGCCCGTTCGTGCTCTACCTGCATCCGCGCGAGGTCACGCCCGAGTCCCATCGTGCCGAACTGGATCCGGTGAACGGTTTCATCACTTACGTGAATCTGCACACCGTGGTGGCCAAGCTCGAGCATCTGTTCGAGCGCTACCCGTGGACCACGATGCGCGACATCCTCGAGAGTGAAGGCTGGCTGCGGCGCTGAGCGGCCTGTTCACTCCGAGCGGTGGAGGTGAGCCGGCTCTGGACGCGCCTCGAGTTCGGCGAATGTGAAGCCACCCGCCGAGCTCACGTGACGGAGTGACCACGGGCCCTCGCGGCGGCGGCGCTCGAGCGGCACACCCTCGAATGCGTCCGTGATCCATGCCTCACCGCCCTCGACACGCACGGTCCGCACGAAGCGCGCGCCGTTGGGCTCCGCTCGGAAGATGAGCCGCCGCTTGAGCAGCGGAATCAGCCGCCGGCCCGCGAGCGACCCCGCGAGTCGCAACAGGAGGTGCTTGAGCAGGCTGGGCACCATGAAACCATGGCGGCGCAGCGGCATCTCGGTGCGAACTCGCCAGCCGGCGACCTCCGGGTGCGCCTCGACCCGGGCATCGCTCTCCTGCCAGCACGTCGTGGTGATGCGGCCCGCCACTTCGCCGCGCCAGCCCTGATCGAACTCCAGCGCGCCATCGCGCGCGACCCGCACCACCGTACCGCCCTTGCCCGCGGCGACGTAGAGGCTGGCGGCGTCGGCATGCGACACCAGCGTGCGCGCCCCCGGGAACCAGCGTGTCCCGCGGGCCGGGGCGGCCGCCTCGCCCATCGCCGCCAGATGCGGCAGCGCACGGAACCAACTGGTGTGGACGTAGTGCGCGAGGTAGCGGTCGTCGACGTGGTGCAGGAAGTGGCGCGGCGACTCGATGCACGCGACGGTGGCGCGGACGACCGCCGAGGCGGCCGGCGACAGCGACGCGAAGCGCACCAAGCCATACCCCGACAAGTAGTCGGTGTCGCGTGAGTTCACGAACCGCGGGACGCCGCCCGCGACGCCGACCAGCGCCTGGAGGTACTCGACGGCACGCACGCCGGCGACGCGTGCACGCTCATCCCCCGACGCTTCCCAGTGATCCCACAGCGCGTCGCAAGCGACCGCCAGATAGCCGGTATCGGCGCCGCCGTACTCCTCGAACCAGCCCTCGTCCGACTGGCCGGCATAGACGGCCGTCCAGCGGCATTCGAGTGCCGCGGCATCCACCGCGATGCCGGCGCGCGCCGTGAGCGAACACGCCGTGAGCGCGACGATCTCCTGGTTCACCGCCCCGGTCTCGGCCGAGCGCAGGAGCCACGCCGCGGCCTTCTGCATGGCGCGCGCGACTTCGGGAACCGGGGCGGTGTGCAGCGCGATGACCGCGGCGGCGTAAAGACTGAAGCCAGCAGCCGGGAATCCGGACTCCGAGGGGTAGTACTCGTCGAAACTGCCATCGGCGTGCTGCGTACCGGCCCAGTGCCGCAGCGCGGCCGAACGCCATGCCGCGGCACGCTCCGGGTCGAGCGCCGGCACCGGCAGGTCGAGCGTGCCACGCGCGATGCAGTCGAGCACGAGCGCACCCTGCACCACGACCGCGCTCGAGAAGTCGCGCATCTTGTAGTGCCAATGGTGACGGTCGAAGCAGCCGTACAGCGGGTGGTCCGGGTCACGGCACAACTGGGTCAGCAGTCGCGGGAGCGCGCGGGCCAGCACGGCGCGCAGCGGAGCGGTGTCGAACTCAGTCATAGACCTCGTTATAGAATTTCTTCTCGTACTTGAGGCTGTACTTGCGCAGCCGGCGGCGCAGGAAGGTGGGCAGCAGGTAGTACAACGTGCGCACGATGGTGCGCAGGGGGACATTCTTGGCCTTCGAGAACTGCAGGCCTTCGCGCTCGAAGCGGCCCTTGAAGATGATCTGCACCGCCGAGCGCTTGCGCGGGCGCATCTTCACCTTTTCGCGGTAGTACCCGAACGTCACCAACGCGATCGGTTCGAACAGCGGGTGGATGTTGAAGATGCGCCGCAGCTCGCCCTTGTTGGGCAGATGCCCGAGCCAGCACGAGCCGACACCCGCGCTGTGCGCCACCAGCCCGAACGTCGCGATAAACGAGGCCGCGGATTGGACGTGGTCCAGATACTGCAGGTTGTCGGTGTGACTGTTGTACGTCACCAGGAACGCCTGTTTGGCCTTGGTGAGCACCGCGGCCGAACCACGCTCGTAGAGGTCCATGAGCACGCTGGGGTCATCGATGTAAATGATCTTCCAGCGTTGCTCGTCGCAGGCCGTGGGCGCATGCATCGCGGTCTCGACGAGCTGCTCGAACAGTCCGAACGGCACCGGCTCCGGACGGTAGGCGCGGACCGTCCGCCGGGTCAGGATGGCGTCCTGCAGCGACATGTCGGGGTTCGGCGCGGCCACCAGGTCGCCGGGGTACAGGAAGCTCCCGTCGAACCGCACGCTGCCCTGCTCGTCCGCTCCGTGTTTCCAGGCCATTTCACGTTCTTCCCGGACCGGGGAACCGCACCGAGCGGCGCCGGTCCTCGCGCCACCCGCCAGACGGGGTCATCGGCCGCCGGGCGGCAGCCACTGTAACGCAACCCGGCTCAACCGCCGGCCGGACCGCCGGAGCCGGACAGCACCGCACGCAGCAGTCGCGCCAGCGCTTCGTGCACCACTTCGGGTGCGTGGTGTGCCGCGGCCCACGCTCGCGCCCGCCGGCCTTCCGCGCCGCGCAGCGCGGGCTCCGCGAGCCGGCGTTCGGCCGCGGCTTCCCAGCCGTCGTAGTCCTCCCGGCAGGCTCCCAGCCGTTCGTGCTCGACGATGCCGTCCGGGTCGAAGCTCGAAACCGTGGGGAGCGCGCGCGCCCAGCACTCGAGCAGCGTGTTGGGGAAGCCCTCGGCCGGTGAGCTATGCGCGAACAGCGCGGCACCGGCCAGGAACTCGCCGATGCGGTCGTGCGGCACCGTGGTCTCGACCGTCAGGTTCGGCAGCCGTGCCGCGGCCGCCTGTGCGGCGGCGAATGCCGCGGCGCCGGCAGCGTTCGCCGGCACGAATCCGGCCATGCGGCAGCGCACCTGCGGGTGGCGTTCCGCGAAGCGCACGAACCAGTCCGGGCGTTTCTCGGGCTTGTACGTCGACAACCACACGACCCCGTCGCCCGTGGCGGCGTCCTGCGTCTCGGCCGGCAACCACACGGAGTTCATGATGACGGTGGAAGCGAGGCCGAAGTCGGCTGCGAGCCGCGCCTGCTGGCTGCGCGTCTGTACCACGATGGCATCCGCGCCGCGCATCGCGCGCTGAACGAGGAAGCGATCGCGCGGACCATGGACATCGGGCAGTTCGCGGCGGACGTCGTGGTCATGGCCGGTGAGCCACACGAACCGCCGCCCGCGCGCGCGCGCGACCGCATGCACGAGCCCGGCCCACAGCGCGGCGCCGCGGAACAGGTAGACGTCGGCGTCGGCGCGCCACAGTGCGGCGAGCCCGCGCGTCAGCCGCGGATGGAAGAAGCGCAGCACCGGCACGCCACCGGCGGGCGGATAGGCCTTGTGCAGCGTCATGCCGCCGGCCTCGAGCGGATCGGACTGGCCGTAGTCGCAGGTCACGACGTGCACATCGAAACCACGGCGGGCGAGCCCCTGCCCCAGGAGCGTCAACTGGACCTCGATGCCGCCCGCGAATGGCACGCGCCCGCCGCTGACCACCGGGTAGAGATACTCGGCATGCATGCACACCCGGAACCGGCGGGTCACCGGCGCCGCCAGCGTTCGAGCGCCGCTTCCAGCCGGGGCTGCACGCGCTGCCACTCGAAGCGCTCGGCGGTCGCACGTGCCGCGTCGCCGAGCCGCTGCGCCAGACCGCGCTCCGACGCGAGCCGCTCGAGTGCGGCACGGAGTGCTGGCGCGTCGCCGGGTGGCACGAGCAGGCCGTTGGCGCCATCGGCGAGCAGGTCACGCGTGCCCGCACACGGGGTGGCGATCACCGGGCGGCCGTGCGCCATCGCCTCCAACAGCACGTTCGGCAGCCCCTCGCCACGCCGTGCGGCCAGCACCACGACCGCGGATTCGACGTAGCGCTGCGCCAGCGCCGCTTGCGACACGAAGCCATCGAAGTGGACGTCCGCCCGCGGAACCGGGCCGCTCCGGGCCGCCTGCTGCTCGAGTGCGGCGCGCTCCGGGCCGGCGCCCGCGATGACCAGCCGCCGGCCGAGTCCGGTGCAGGCTTCGATGACGACGTCCATGCCCTTGTCCGCGATCAGGCGCCCGACCGTGAGCACGGCACCGTCCGCAGGCACCGGCGTGACGCCGGGAAGTTCGAGTCCGTTCTCGACCACCGCGAGCTTGCCGCGCACGGCGGGCACACGTGCCGGCGCGACGCGCTCGAGCTCGGCCAGCAAGTCCGCCCGGTTGGTCTCGCTCTGCACCAGCACGCCGGCGGCGGCGCTCCAGACGCGCGGCGAGAACCAACCATGCCGGCGCGACGTGCGCAGCTGGTACTCGCCCTCGCCACGGATCCACACCACCGCGGGCACACCGAGCCGCCGGCCGGCGCGCGTGCCGGCCCATCCCGAGATGAACGTCTGGAAGCACAGCAACAGGTCCGGCCTTGGTTCCAGCGCCCGGACCGCGTGCTCGATGGCGATGACATCCGAGCAGGTCCGCCACCCCGGCAGGCGGGAGACCGGCAGGCGCACGATATCGTAGCCGTCGCGTTGCTCGCGCGCCGACAGGCCGCGCGGGTCCCGTCGCGTGATGACGGTGACGCGGTGGTGCTTCGCGAGCCGCATGGCCCAGCCTTCGGCCTGCAGTTCGGCTCCACCGAACGAACCCGGGGGGAAGTGCCCGATCAACACCGCGAGGTTCACCGCTCAGTCCCTGGCCCGTGACGCCACGGCCGGATGCAGCACATAGGGACCGTCGGTGGGGCCCGCCACTGCTTCGCGCGGGCGGTCCAGATAGCACTGTGCCCACAACTCCAGGCACAGCAGCGTGTACACGCGCTTGGCGCGCACGGCGTCGCGCAACCCATCGCCCGCCAGCAATCCTTCGACGGCGGCCGGGGCCAGCCAGCCGCGCTCCCGGCAGCGCCGGTCGAGCAGCACCTCGCGCGCCAGGCGGCCGAAGTCACCCGAGAACCAGCGCTCCAGCGGGACGCCGAAACCCTGCTTGCCGCGCGCCAGGATCGCGGGCGGCAGCAGCGGGCGCACGCATTCACGCAACACCCACTTCGTGACGTCTCCGCGCAGTTTGTACCCGAACGGCAGCCGCGCGACCCACTCGAGCACATGATGATCCAGCAGCGGGGCGCGGGTCTCGAGCGAGTTCATCATGCTGGTGCGGTCGACCTTCACGAGCACGTCGTCGGTCATGTAGGTCATGGCGTCCAGCGCCGGGAGCGCGGCCAGGTCCCCGAGCGTGCGCGCCGCGCGCGCATGCAGCGCGCTGGCCGCGGCGTAAGGAGCGTGCGCGCCCAGCGCAGCGCGCAGCGCGGGCGTCAGCACGTCACGCAGCGCGGCCGGCGGGAAGTGCGACATGACCTCGAGATGGCGCTCGACGGCGGTCATCCCCAGACGGCGCAGCCTTCGCCCGAGCGGGTGGTCCTCGGCGAGCAGCCCCGCGGGCAGCGCCAGCAGACGGCGCAACGACGCCGGGATTCCGTCGAGCCGGGCGTAAGAACGCGCCCAGCCATACGTCGTGTAACCGGCACAGGCCTCATCGCCGCCATCGCCCGACAGCGCGACCGTGACGTGCGCTCGCGCCATCTCCGCGACATGGAACGTCGGCACCATCGAAGCGTCCGCGAACGGCTCGTCGAGCCCCCACACCAAGCGTGGCAACAACTCGAGCGCGCGCGGCTTGACGACCAACTCGTGATGATCCGTGCCGAGGTGCGTCGCGACCAGGCGGGCATGTTCCAGCTCACTGAAATCAGCGTCCTCGAAACCGATGCTGTATGTCTTGACGCGCGTGCTCGAGACCTGCGTCATGAGCGCGACCACGGCGCTCGAATCGATGCCCCCCGAGAGGAACGCCCCGAGCGGCACATCGGACATGAGCCGCACGCGCACCGCGTCGGTGAGCCGCTCACGCAGTCCGGTGATCGCTTGCTCCTCGCTGATGCCGCGATCGGTCTCGAACGGCAGTTCCCAGTAGCGCGTCACCCGAGGCCCGTGGGCGTCGCACGTCAGGTAATGCCCGGCCGGGAGCTTGTGGACGCCGGTCAGGATGCTGCCCGGAGCCGGCACGTACTGGAACGTGAGGTAATCGGCGATGGCACGCGGATCGGCGTCCCGCGGCACCGAAGGATCCAGCAACAGGGCCTTGAGTTCACTCGCGAACACGATGCGGTGGCCGTCGTCGTGCCAATACAGCGGCTTCTTGCCCACCCGGTCGCGCGCCAGCAACAGCGTGCGGCGCCCGGCATCGAACAGCGCGAACGCGAACATGCCGCGCAGGTCCCCAAGCAACCGTTCCTGTTTCTCCTCCCACAGGTGCAGCAGCATCTCGGTGTCACTGCGCCCCCGAAAGCGGTGCCCGCGTGCCGCCAGCTGCGGCATGACCTCCGGCCAGTTGTAGAGCTCGCCGTTGAACACCACATGCACGCTGCCGTCTTCGTTCGCCATGGGCTGGTGCCCGCCCGGCGACAGATCGACGATGCTCAGCCGCCGGTGCGCGAGCGCCACGGCACCGTCCACCCAGACATCGGCATCGTCGGGACCGCGGTGCCGCTGCACATGGGCCTGAGCGCGGACCAGCTCCCGGTCGGGCGTCCCGCCGCCGTACCAGAACACGCCATTGATGCCGCACATGCTCAGCGTCCTCCGGCGCGAGTCACGCGCAGCGCGGCCACCGGCAATCCGTCGAGCACATCGGCATCGCTCGTCAGGTCCCAGAGGCGCAGGTTCGGGTAGTGCGGCGTCCGGGTCATGATGACCTTGACGACATAGTCCCCGGGCGCGACGTCCGCCGGCACCGCGATGCGGAACGTGTCGCGCACGACTTCGCCGGGTGCCCAGCGGTCGATGCCGTAGGCGCCGCCGACTGGCAGGTGGTCTTCGCGGAATCGGTAGCGCTCGTGGTGCAGCTTCTCGACGAACTTCCGCCACAGTTTACTGACCGCTGCCGGGGACGCGGGCGTGCCCGGCGGCAGGCCGCCATCGAAGCGCACCGCGACACGGTACGAGCCCGGGGGCAGCGGCCGCGGCGCATGCCATTCGATACAGCCCGCGAGCGTGTCACCGGAGGTCGCAGCCGAAGGCGAGATCCGGAACGACACCAGCTCGGGCAGCCCGGCACCCAGCCGGTGCGCACGGTCCCCCGCACGCCGAGCACGCAGGAACGGCCGGGCTCCTCCCCCACCCGTGAGCAGGTCGAGCGCCGCGGCATGGACAACGTAGACGGTGAAGCGATCGTGCTCCCAGACCCGCTCGAATGCCGCCGGTGCGCTCTCGAGCCGCGTGCGTGCGGCGTCGTACCAGTCGGCGTCCGGCGCCCAGTAGTCCAGTTCCGGTGCGCGCTCCCAGCGCCCGTTGAGTGCGATGGCCGTCGCCCCCCAGCGCCGCACGACCTGAGCGGTCCGGGCCCACGGTGCATAGGGGTCGAGTGCGTCACGGGCATCGAGGATGCGCGTCAGCGCCAGCGAATCATTGGGCGAACTGTGCTGGTCGACGAGCGCGGTGACCCAGTGCCGCGTCAGCATGGGCACGGAATAGCTGGTGGCCGGGTCCGACAGCACGACGCTGCCGTAGGGCAGCGTGCGGTCCATCCATGCCAGCGCGTCGGCCCAACGCTCGACGCTGTTGGCGCCCTCCGCCACTCGCACGCGGCCGGGTGCGGTGAAGGCCCGCGCCGCGTCGGCTAGCGGGCCCGCGAGCGCGGCCAGTAACACGACGGCGATCGCGGCGGTGGTGAGCCGGCGGCCCACGCGCCAGGCGTCGCGCAGCGCGACCACCATGAACGCGACCGCGGCGGAGGACGGCAGCAGCCACGGGAAGCGCATGAGCAGGTAGCCCAGACTGGGTTGCAGCAGGGTCACGACCGGTGGCACGAACATGAGCACGCCGACCGCGAGTGTCGTGGTCAGCAGGTAGAGCGCCACGGGCTTGGACGCCGCGCGCGCCCACGCCAGCAGCGAGGCGGGGAACAACAACCACGCCGGTCCGAGCCAGTCCCAGACCGCCCCGAACGAGATGATGGTGAGCCCGGGGGCGAGCTCGAGCAGCCCCTGCGGCTCGGTGTGGATGATGTTGTTCGGTGCGTAGGACTGCAGTGCGCGCCACGCCAGATAAGGCAGTACCAGAGCGCCACCAGCGAGCGCGGTGAGCGTCAGCCGGCGGACCGCAGTCCACCCGCCACGATCCCGCACCACGAGCCCGACCCCCAGGGCGCCGAACACGACCGCGAATTGGATGGCCCCGAAGACATGCGCGGCGACCGTGCCGAGCACGAGCCCCACCGCCGCGAGCCGCGACCGCACGGTGTGTGTCTCGAGGTCCAGGAGCACGGCGGTGATGGCGGCGAGTGCGAGTTGGTCGGCGAGTTTGGTGGCGAACACGGCTTCACGCAGGTACTGCGTCCCGAGTCCGCCGCCATAGGTGAGCAACAGCCCCCAGGCCCCGGCCGCCGCCGCCAGCCCACCGCCGAGCAGCGCCGCCAAGCCGGCGGCATTCAGCACGAACAACGGCGCCAGCAACGCCGCCAGGGCACGCCACACCACCAGTGGATCATCGTGCGAAAGCGCGCACACCAGCGCCACACCCGGATGCCAGAGCCCCTTGCGCGGATCGGTCCCCGCCGGACCGGCATCGCGGAAGAACGCATCCGGTGGGAAGGCATCGCCCGAGGCCAGCATGCGGCGAACGGTGCCGATGTGATCGGGTGAGTCGGTGCCGTACGACACCGGCGTGCCGAGCTGGGCACCGTGCAGCCCCGCAAGCAGCGCGGCCGCGACGATGGCGAGGCCCGCGGCGCGCGGCAGCACCCGCGCCGGGGGACGCGCGGCCGGGGCCCAGTACCAGGCCGCGAGCCACGGCAGCGCACTCCATGGCACGCCATAGCGCGCCAGCACGGTGAACGGCAGACCCAGCATGCGGGTGAGCAGGATGCCGATGGCCAGCCAGGCGACGCCGTAGCCAAGGGACCAGCCGGACGCGAGCCAGGCGCCACCGGGTCCCGGCGCGCCGATGGCGCGACGCCAGCCGAAGCCCGGCAGGAGCACGAGCACCACGAGTGCCGCCGCCACTCGCACGAGCGCCGGCAGGACCCCGAGCGCGCCGTTGGTGAGCAGCCACCCGGCGATGAGACCCGAGACCATCGGGACGAGGCAGTGCCGCGCGCGCTCACTCACGGGCGGCGCTCCGGGTCGTCGCCACCCTTGCCACCGTCGGGATCGTCCGGCGATGGTCCCCGTGCCGCGGACTTCCCGAGCGTGAGCCGGGCCAGCCCCGAGATCAGCGGCAGGTTCGATTCGATCGCGAGCGACCGGAAGCCCACCCCACGCGAGAACGGCATGGTGAACAGGATGTACACACCGGCGTAGGCCAGCGATGCCATCCCGAGGCGTGCCAGCATCATCCACGTCAGGGGGC
>JANMAX010000181.1:0-6640 GCA_031360075.1 bacterium
GGCCCGTGGTGGTCCCGCTCCGCGTGCCGGCCGTCCCGAGCACGCTGGCTTCGCTTCGCGTGACGAGCGTCCGGCCCGTGGTGGTCCCGCCCCGCGTGCCGGCCGTCCCGAGCGCGCTGGCTTCGCTTCGCGCGACGAACGTCCGGCCCGTGGTGGTTTCGCCCCGCGTGGCGGACGGCCGCTCGCCGAGGCGTTCGGCCCGCGCAAGGGTCGCGCTCCCAAGCCCGACCGTCCCGGGTTCAACCCGCGTGGCGGTCGGTCATCTGGAGTGGACGCCGCGCCGCGTGGTGCTCGTCCGGGTGCTCGTCCGGGTGCTCGTCCGGGTTCGCGGCCCGCTGGCCGCTCCGGCGCGTTCGGGGCAGCGGGAGATGAGCGCCCAGCCCGCCGGGGATCCGCCCGTCCGGGCGCCCCGGGCCAGCGCAGCTTCCAGCGCTCGGACCGTCCCGGGGCCAGCCCTGGGGCGCGGCCCAGCCGCCGCCCCGGAGCACGGACTGGTCCCAGGCCTTCCGGCAAACCGAAGCGTGGCATGGGCGACTTCACCCAGTCCTCAGCAGAGCGTGGGCGAGGGCGCCCTACGGGTCGTCCAGGCCGCCCCGCGGCTCGCGGTCCGGCCCGTGGTGGGGCCGCTGGCAGGAGCCCAGCTGGAAGAAAATCTGCTGGGCGTAAGTCAAGGTAGGTATTGAGTTACTATGGTCATATGATGCGTCGCGCGAGGTGGTTCCCAGGTCGGGGGCAGGCCTCGTGCGCAGCTGTCCGAGCGCGGAATGATTCCTGCGAAGCAGTACCCAATATAAGCCCCTCGGGACCATCCGGATGGTCCCTGTTCTCGCCCCCCCGACGCGGGACCGGACATGGAATCCGTTCCAGCGGCAACGATCCTTCGGTGCCGTGCGACTCGACCTGTTCGAAACCACGCCGTACCGCGCCAGCTCCGATCCCGTGTCCTCGTCCGGGACTGGCGAGCCCGTGCCACCGTCCGGGCTCGGGACCTCCGGGTGGTCGTGCGGGGTAATCCAGTCAGGTCTCGTCCTCCCGCGTGAGGGCAACCGGCTCGGATGGCGGGGTTGGCTGGTGGTGATGACGGTCGCGTGCACGTTGCTCGGGCAGGGGGAGCACAGCCGGGTCGACCGTCGCTTCCGTTCTCCCAGCACGACGCTCCAGACGTACTGGGAGTCGCTGCGCGTGGGCGATGCCGATGGCGCTTGGGCGTGCTTTGTCGAAGGACGCCGGGAGGTTCCCATGCCGGGGACGATATGGTTCCTGCCATCGACCGATGACCTGTGGTTGAGCGGGTATCGCTCGCTGCCGGTGACCGCCGGCCGCGTGATGGTGTCTTACGAGGTCCACTACCGTGACGGCTGGTCGGGCGAAGAACGCATGTTCCGGTTCGGCAACGAGCTCGTGCGCGTACACGGGGAGTGGCGCATCGCGAAGCCCATCGGCGAGGCGAGCATGCCCGAGTGGAAGCCCAAGGAGCGACCGGTTGACAGTTGATCGCGCACGCTCCTAGGCTCATCCGCACCCGCGATTCGCGGGTGACCTTCTCGGGGAGAAGCATGAGCGTGAAGCCGATCCGTGTGCTGCTGGCCGTGTTAGTGCTGGCCCTCGCCGCTGCTCCCGCCGGGGCCACCAAGTATGCCGCCGAGTTCCTCAAGATCCCGGTCGGCGCGCGCGCGGTGGGTATGGGTGGAGCGTTCTCGGCCGTCGCCGACGATGCCACTTCGCCGTTCTGGAATCCCGCCGGCATGGTCTACCTGCCCTACAAAGAGGCGTTCCTCCAGCACGCCGAGCAGTTCGGCAGTCTCGTGAACCACAACTTCGGCGGGGTGGTGTTCCCGTTGAAGAATGGCGAGGAGCGCCGCTCGGCGTTCGGGCTGGCGCTCACCTGGGTCGGTATCGACGATATCCCGATCACGCCGCGTCCGGGCGGGTTGCGCCCCGGCGACTGGCTCGACTACGGCACCGATAACGACCCGACCACACCGGGCAACGGTCAGGGCAACAACCAGTGGGACCCGGGCGAACGGTTGCTCATCACGTCCGACGACCTGTTCCTGGCCAGCAGCACGGACCTGGCGCTCGGCATATCGTACGCCCGTCAGCGCGGCCAACACCTGGCATGGGGCGGCACGGTGAAGTTCGTGCGCCAGAGCCTGCCCGATACGCTCCCCGGTGATCATGTGACGTCGTTCGGCGCCGGACTCGATGCCGCACTCCTCTACATGCCGACCGACGCCGTCACCATGAGTGTGGTGATGCACGACCTCACCACGACCTACATCACGTGGAGCAACGGCACGCGCGAACTCGTCGCGCCCAACCTCACGACCGGGTCCGCCATCAACTTCTATCCGGCCCAGGGGCACGCGCTCACCTGGGGCACCGACCTGGCGTGGGATTTCGAGGGCCGCAAACTCGACAGCCAGCTGAAGCTCGGGTTCATCAACGCCGACCTGCGTACCGGGCTCGAGTACTGGTACCGGAACACGCTGGCGCTGCGCTCGGGGCTGAACGGCAAGGACCTCGATTTCGGGGCAGGGGTGCGCTACAAGCATTTCGGCGCTGATTACGCAGCGGCACTGCACCGGTTCTTCGCCAAGAGCGACCCCGATTTCCCCGACGACCACAATCTCGAGACCACGCACCTGCTGTCCGCCAGCTTCAGCTGGTAGCACTCGGGGCCGGCGTTTTGCGCGGGGGGCGGTCGATTCCTTGACCGCCCCCCGCGCGCGTACATAACGTCCGGACTCCAGCCCCTCCAGCTTCAGGAACTTCAAGGAGCGACGCCGTGCGTGACATGCTGGCCCTGATCCTGTCGGGCGGTGGTGGTGAACGGCTCGGCGTGCTGTGCGCCGAACGTGCGGTGAGCGCGCTGCCATTCGGCGGCAAATACCGCGTCATCGACTTCGTGCTCAGCAACTGCTGCCACTCGGGTGTCAGCCACGTCGGCGTGCTCGCGCAGCACGCCCCGGCCTCGCTCAATGATCACATCGGCGCCGGCCGGCCGTGGGACCTCGATCGCCGCTCCGGCGGCATCGTCATCCTGCAGCCCTACCAGACGCGCAGTCACGCCGGCTGGTATCGCGGCACCGCCGACGCCATCGCGCAGAACTGGGATTGGATCGAGGAACACAAACCGGATCGCGTGCTCGTGCTGTCCGGCGATCACGTCGTGCGCATGGACTACCGGCCGCTGCTCGCCGCGCACATCCAGCGTGAAGCCGCGGTCACGGTCGCGGTCACGAAAGTGCCCGCACACGAGGCCCAGCGCTTCGGCATGGTGCATGTCGAGCGCTCGGGCCGCATCAAGAGCATCGAGGAGAAGCCGCAGCGCACCGATGCCGCGCTCGCCAACATGGGCATTTACCTGTTCGAGACCGACCGCCTTCGGGAGATGCTGCGCGCGCGCCCTGTCGACGTCGTGCTCGACGTGCTGCGGCCGCAGGTCGCCGCCGGGCACCGCGTCTATGCGCATGAGTTCAACGGCTACTGGGAGGACGTCGGCACGGTGGCGTCCTACTACCGCGCCAACCTCGAACTGGTCCGGCCGCACCCGCGGCTCGTGCTGCACGACTCGCGCTGGCCGATCCTGACGCGCGACGAGGAACGCCCGCCGGTGTGGGTGGGCAACGATGGCACAATCGAGGACAGCCTGGTGGCGAACGGCTGCCGCATCGAAGGCCGGGTCAGCCGGTCGATCCTGTTCCCGGGCGTGCACGTCGGGCCGGGCGCCGAAGTCTCCGAGTCGGTGATCATGGCGGATACGCGGCTGGATGCGAGCGCTCAGGTCAGCCACGCCATCCTCGACAAGTACGTCAAGGTCGGTGCGGGCGCGAAGGTGGGCGAGGGCGATGGCAGCGGCGTGTCCGAGCTTGACTGGCTCGCGGGCCTGGCGCTGGTCGGCAAGGACACCTGGCTGCCCGCGGGTGCACACATCCATCGCCCCAGCGCGATCGGCGTCGGCGGACGCTACGAGGACCTCGAGGATGGCGTGCTGAAGCCCGGCACCATCGTCCCGAACCGGCGCTGGTTCGAGGAGATGCGATGAGCCGCTATGCGTTCATCCTGGCGGGCGGCGTCGGCAGCCGGCTGTGCCTGCTGTCGGAACGGCGCGCCAAGCCGGCGGTGCCGTTCGGCGGCAAGTACCGCATCATCGACTTCACGCTCTCGAACTGTGTCAACTCCGGCATCTTCGACGTCGGCGTGCTGACGCAGTACCGGCCGACGTCGCTGAATCAGCACATCGGCATCGGGCGGCCGTGGGACCTCGATCGCACGCGTGGCGGCATCCAGCTGCTGCAGCCGGCGCCGGGCCTGTCGCAGAGCGATTGGTACCAAGGCACGGCCGACGCGATCTACCAGAACATCGTGCATCTGAAACGCCGTCGCACACAGGAAGTGCTGATCCTGTCCGGCGATCACGTTTACCAGATGGACTACAACGTGCTGTACGCGTTCCATCACCGGAACAGCGCCAGCCTGACCGTGGCGGTTCACGACGTGCCCAAGGACGAGGTGGATCAGTTCGGCATCCTGGAGACCGAGCCCAACGGCCGCGTCACCGCGTTCAAGGAGAAGCCCAAGGGGCCAGTGACGTCACGGCTCGCCTCGATGGGAGTCTACCTGTTCGACCGTGAGGCGCTGATCAAGTGGTTGGTCGAGGACGCCGCCATGCTCGAGTCATCGCATGACTTCGGCAAGGACCTGCTGCCGAGGCTCGTGGCGCGCGGGGAAGGGGTGTTCGCCTACCGGTTCCCGGGCTACTGGCAGGACGTCGGTACGCTCGACTCCTACTACCGTGCGAACCTCGAGTTCGTGCAGCCGACGCCGCCGCTCGACATGACCGATCCCGAGTGGGTGGTACACACGCAGACCGCCGACCGGCCGCCGGTGCGCGTCGAGTCGGGTGCGCGCGTGTCGCGCAGCCTGCTGGCGAACGGTTGTTCGGTGCAGGGCGAGGTCGTCAACTCCGTGCTGTTCCCCGGGGTCGTCGTCGAACGTGGCGCGGTGGTGCGCGACAGCATCGTCATGCACGACACGGTCGTCGGCGCGGGGGCATCGCTCGACAAGGCGATCGTCGACAAGGAAGTGCGCATCGGCCGCGGTGCGATCGTCGGCCATGGTGATGACCTGTCACCCAACCGCGCCTGCCCCGAGCACCTGTCGAGCGGCCTGGTCGTGATCGGCAAACGCGCCCGGCTGCCCGAGGGCATCACCATCGGCCGTAACGCGCGCATCGGTGCGAGCGTGACCGAGGACGCGTTCACCGCACCGGTGCCGTCCGGCGGCGTGGTGGACGGCCCCGAGAGCATGCACTGAGTCCAGTAGCGCGCGGCCCGCGCCGCACCACGCGGGCGGACGAACGAATCGACTTCCAGGCGCGCAGTCCGGTCTCCGGGACCGGGTAGCGCAATGCGATCGACTAGCCTCGGCCGGCCTTGTGCAGCATCGGGGTGGGATTGCGGTCGCCTGGAGCCTGACTCGGGTCCGCCATGATCACGGCCGCCGGCGATGCCGTCACCGGCGGGCGACCGCTCGAGAGTGAACTGTCGCGGCCGGCCTCGCTGCTGCGGATGCGCAACCGCGTGCCCGGCTTCACGCTCGGCGTGGTGACGCGGTTCCATTGACGCAGGCGGGTGACGGTGACGCCGTATTTGGCCGCGATCGAGCGCAACGTCTCGCCGCTGCGCACGGTGTGCGTGACGCGTTCGACCAACACGCTGTTGCCGTCGATCTTACCGGGCAGCCCGATTCTCTGGCGCGGCACGTAATCGGTGGACGCGCGCGGGTCCTCGGAGTCGGCGGCCAGCACCTGCGGCTGCGGCGCGCGGAAGCTGGACGGCACCGTGAGCAGCATGCCGCGGCGCAGCGGCCGGCCGCGACCCAGGTTGTTGACCCGGGCCAGCTCGGTCGGGCTGACGGCGTACTCCGCGGCGATCTTGCGCAGCGTCTCTTCACGCTTCACGCGATGGCGCACGGTCAGGTTGACGCGCGGCAGTTCCACACCACCCGCGAGGCTGCGTTGGATGACCTCGCTCTTGCCCTCCGGCACACGCACGGTGGTGATGCCGTTGGGACCGGTGATCATGGACGTGCGCGCGGAAGGATTCAGCTCCTTCAGCTCCTCGAAGCTGCAGTTGGCGAGTTTGGCGATGGTGCGCAGGTCGACCGCGCCCTTCAGCGCGACTTCGTCGAAGCGCATGGGGTCGTCCAGTTCGATGTCGCCGAAGCCGTACTTCACCGGGTCCCGCGAGATCGCGAGCGCGGCCATGAACTGCGGGACGTAGTCCTCGGTCTGCTTGGGCAGACGCAGCTCCCAGTAGTTCGTCGTGCCCTGGTGCTTGATGGCACGCATGACCGTGCCTTCGCCGGCGTTGTACGACGCCAGCGCGAGCGGCCAGTCACCGAAGATGCCGTACAGGTGCTTGAGGTAACGAGCGGCTGCGACCGTGGCCTTCTCGGGGTCCTTGCGCTCATCCACCCACTGATTGACGTTCAGCCCGAAGTAGCGTGCGCTGGATTGCAGGAACTGCCACGGCCCGACGGCCGCGGCGTACGAACGCGCGTTGATGTTGAAGCCGCTCTCGACGAACACGAGGTGCACCAGGTCGGGCGGCAGGCCTTCCTTCTGGAGCACGGT
>JANMAX010000222.1:0-17630 GCA_031360075.1 bacterium
GGGCTAGACCACCGGTTTCGGCGTCGCCGCGACCGGTCTGTTCACCGCGCGGGCTGCCACCCGGCGCGGCTCGCGACCCACCTGCTCGCCGGCCCGGCGGACTCCCGCCATGGCCGTTCCCACCAGCATCAACAGCGCTCCCACCCAGACCAGGTTCACCAGCGGCTTCGTGCTCATGTCCACCACGACCATCTGCACCGCGGCACTACCCCCCGGCGCCAGCACGGCAATGCGTCCGCGGTCGGCATCCATGCGCGCGAGTACCAAGGCGCCCAACCCGGGGACGTCCGCGCTGATCGGCTCGCTGCCAGCCGCACTGGCCTTGAGCCCGGGGGCGACGCGAATCGTGCGACCACCCACGGTCACGTCGACGTCGGCGTAGGCCACGTACTGCTGGCCGGTGTGTTCCATGCGGAAGCCCCGGAACACATAGCTCGCGGGGCCGAGCGTGGCCGGCTCGCCCTTCAAGAGCCACACTGGCTCGGCATGTGCGTGCTCCGGTGCCTGCGTGCCGCCCATCTCGACCGGCGACACATAGATGTCATGCGAAAGATCGATGGCGGGCGTGTGCATCATGCCGTCGCCGCGCGGGGACTTCATCATGCGCGGGCGGGCGTTCGTGCTCCAGCTGCCGCGTTCGATCTTGATGTCGGCGGCGGTGCCGCGACGGCCCTCGTCCTTCATGCCGGTGTACGTCAGCTGGTAACCCAGCGACGCGCGCGGCTCGCCCTGCGTGAGCCGCACGCGCTCGGTCTTGCCGAAGCCGCCCGAGACCGCGATGCCGATGGCCATCACGGCGACGCCGGCGTGACCCAGATAACCCGCGCCGTAAGCCCAGCCGCGGCGGAACAGATTGATTGCCATCCAGCAGTTGATCCCGAGCATCCAGCCGGTCGCGGCGAGCAGTGCCAGCCACAGCGGATCGCGCAGGCCGGCGGAGAGTGCCGCGCCGAGCGTCAACACTCCACCGACCGCACCCACCGCGAGCGTGTGTAGCCATGACGTACCCGCCTGCTTGGACCAGCGGAGCACCGGTGCGACCGCCATCAAAAGCAGCATCACCAGCGCGAGTGGCATGACGACTGCGTGATAGAACTCGGGACGGACACTCGCGGGCTTGCCCGCGAGTCCGGTGAGCAGCGGCATGGTGGTGCCCGCGGTCACCAGTACGGCCAGCGTGGTCACGGTCATGAGCCCCAGCCACAGCGCCGACTCGCGGCTGACGTTCATCCATTCGACACGCGACGGCGCCACCTGGCGCCAGCGCCATGCCAGGAGTGCGGCCGAGCCCAGCACGAACGTCAGCAGGAACGTGGTGAGGATCGGGCCCAGGCCATTGTCGGCGAAGCTGTGCACGGAGAAGTCCGACAGCACACCGCTGCGCGTCAGGTAGGTGCCGCCGACCACGGAGATCCAGCCGAGTGCGGCCAGCAGCAGGTTGGTGCGCGTCATCGCGCCGCCGAGCGTGCGCTGGATCAGGAGCCCGTGCAGCAGCGCGACCGCCAGCAGCCATGGGATGAGCGACGCGTTCTCGACCGGGTCCCAGCCCCAGTAGCCGCCCCAGCCGAGCACTTTATAGGCCCAGATGCCGCCCAGCACGATGCCGGTGCCGAGCGTGACCACGGCGAACAAGGTCCACGGCCAGACGCGACGGTTCCATTCGGTGTAGTCGCCGCGGATCAGCGCGGCCGCCCCCAACGCGAACGCCGGCAACATGGCGGCATAGCCCAGGAACAACGCCGGCGGATGCGCCACCATCCACGGGTCTTCCAGCAGCGGGTTCAACCCCACGCCGTCGGCGGGCACCGGTGACAACATCTGGAACGGACTGCGGATGAGCAGCACGCCGACCATGAACAGCTGGGCGACACCGGCGAATGCCATCGCGGGCGCGGAGAGCCGGCCCGGCTGCAGCGAGAGGAAGACCCCGGTGAGCGCGCCGATCGCGGCCCACAACAGGATGCTGCCTTCCTGGCCGGCCCACAGGGCCGCGAGTGTGAGCGCCGGCGACAGGTCGCGCGACGAGTTGTGTGCGACGTATTCGTACTCGAAGCGGTGTTGCAGGAAGTAAGTCGCGAGGAGCCCCAGCGCCAGCACGAGTGTGGCGGCGTGAGCGCCGAAGAGGAACTGGCCGAGCCGGGAACGTGACCCCGTGGAGAGCGTTGGCACATAGGCTGCGGTGGCCGCGGCGGCCAGCAAGAACGAGAAGACGAGGAGCACCTGACCAGCTGGCATCACGAACCTCCGGTGGGGCAGCGTGCGCATCGCGGGCCGATGGCTCTCCATCGCTGGAGGCGCACGCCACTCCTGTCGGAGTGCTCCCACTGCCAGAAGCGTGCCCGTGCACCGTTCGGAGTGCGGGACCAAAGTCCGGCTGTTGCGCACAGCCGAGCGACAGGAGCAACACCGAGCGGGAAAGCGCTGCGCTGCGCGGCATTGCCCGGGTTGGTCCCGACCCGACTGCAAGGGGCACAAACGCCGCGACCGGACGCCCTCCGGCGTGGTACGAAAGTGGCTCCAGCCGCTTCCAGGGCGGCGATGCGGCAGGTCGCGCTGACACGATGGCAGGACCGGCATGTCCCCCGCGCACCGCCGCCTACGTGAAAACACCGAGGTCGTCGCGGTCCGAACCGGCTCGCGCGCGTGGACTTGGGAGCCCGGCGCGTCCGTGACGCCAATCGCTTGTGAAAGATGGCACAAGCATTGCGCCATGTTACGTGTGCGCCCCCCATGGCGCCGGAGCCACAAGGTCTCCCGCGACTCCGACCAGGACAGCGAGCGAAGGTCCGATATGCGCAGGACGTGCGGAATTGAGCGCCGGAGTCACACGACTCCAGAACCGCCCGCTACAGCGGGACGGTCGTCCACAACCTGCAACCTGGCTCGCCGTGGAGCGCTCCGTGCTCGTTCGCTCTCCACGCCGTGCACGGCGGCACACCTGGTTCCCCCCTCTCCCGGCGGCCCGCAGCCGGCCCCGCTCGTCGCAGGCGCGGTGTTCCCCCGGACGTTCGACCAAGCGCTGGAGCACGCGCTCGTGCTGGCGGCTACCGCCAGCGAACGCCAGGAAGTCCGCGCGAGCGCCACGCGCCGCGGGCTCGCCGTGCTGGCACTGCTACTCCTGACCACCCTGGCGCCCCAGCCGGCCCGCGCCGGCGCGACCGTGATGGACTTCGACTCCGCGCACGTCATGGCCCAGGCGCACCACGGCGAGATGTTCCTGCGCCCGCGCGCCATCGCACTCGACGTCGTGCACCGCGAGGTGATCGTCGCCAACACCGGGCTCGGCCGCGTCGAGTACTTCGACTACAGGACCTGGCCGCGCGGTTACTTCACGCACTCCGTGCCCGGCCCCGACGGCCGGCCGCTCACGGGCGAACCGATCGCGCTGGCGCTCGACGCGCACGGCGGACTGCTGGTGTCGGACAGCAAGGCAGCCTACGTCGACGTGCTGGATTACCGCGGACGCTCATTGCAGCAGCTCGTGCTGCCCGCGCCCGACGACACCGCCGGCGGCAGGTTCGGGCCGGGCGCGATCGCAGTGGCGCCGGACGGCCGGGTGTTCGTGGCCAGCCGCGGCGCCGGCCTCGTGCACGTCTTCGACCGCGCGCTCGGGCACACCGGCAGCTGGGGCGTCACGGGCACCGACTCGACCCGGATCGTGAACATCACGGCCCTTGCGGTCGACTCGGCAGGGCGCGTGTTCGTGGCCTGCGCGGCGACCACGCTCGCGGTCCAGGTCTTCGATGCCAACGGCCAGTTCCTGTTCGGCTTCGGTCGGCACGACCTCGGCCCCGGAAACTTCTCGCTCCCGAGCGGTCTGGCGTTCACGACCGGCGGGCGTGTGTGTGTGAGCGATGCGATTCGTCAAGTCGTCCAGGTGTTCGAGTCCGACGGGGCATTCGTGGGGGCAGTGGGGAACATCGGGGTCCACCCGGGCGAGTTCCGAGAACCAAGTGCGCTGGCAGGTGATGGTCACGGAATGCTGGCATTGGCCGAAAAATCGGGCGGCCGGTTCCAGATCATGTGGCTGCGCTGACCAGCTGAGGCGCCCCAGCGGCGTCAAAGGAGGTGTGCCACCACGGCAGCAACGGTCCTGAGATGTCCAGACCCGATCCATGAACAGGAGCGAAATAATCATGAGACGCCTGATCATCCTCTTCTCCGTCGTCCTCGCGATGGGATTCGGGGCGTCTGTACAGGCCGGCGATTTCCACACTGGAACGTCGCTGGTGTGCTCGGACTGCCACGTCGCACACTACAGCCAGTCTCACAGTTACTCGGGTAGCGGCACCGTGTTCCCGCCTCTGGGCGCCGGCGGTCCGTTCACCAACCTGCTTCGCGACGAAGAAGTGAAGATGTGCCTCGCCTGCCACGATGGCCAGAACTTCGCGCCGGACGTCTTCGGCACGAGCTCCTCGAACAATCGGCGCCAGGCGGGTGGTCTCAATGCGAAGACCGGCACGATCATCAACGACGCCGGCTTCGCCGAGATCAACGGTCATACGCTGTATTCGATGGCACTGCCTCCGGGCGCTGGTGTGGCGCCAGGAACGACACCGGCCGCGAGCTATACGCCGGGAGCCGAAGGCCTGATCTGCACGAACTGCCATGCCCAGCACGGCGGGACCGGCTATCGCAACCTGCTGAGCCGCGGGCTGTTCACGGGCGACGAGATCACATACGCAGTCGGCACGAACGACGCCACCAAGGACGTATACGAGCACGCGGCGGCTTCGTACACCGACGCCGACGTCGATTTCAACGAACCGAGCATCACGGCCAGCAAGTACGGCAGCTGGTGCCAGAACTGCCACGTGGACTTCCACGGCTCGGGCGGCGCGACGAACATGGGCGGTCAGTCGGGTGGCGTGACCAACCTGAACACGAACCCGTGGAAGCGGCATCCCACGGCGGACGTCAACATCGGTACGGTCAGCGCCACGTTCATCTCCAGCCTCGCCCGGTTCAACGGCAACGCGAACCGAGTGAAGGTGATGGACTCGCAGGGCCTGTGGAACGCGACCACCGCGGACAACACGGTGACGCCGTCCTGCATGAGCTGCCACAAGGGCCACGGCAACCGCAATCCCTTCGGTCTCATCTTCATGAAGGGTACGGGTGCGAGCATCACCGAAGACGGTGATGGTGGCGTGTACAGGGACCTGTGCCGGCAGTGCCACGTCCAGGGCGCCTGATTCCCTGAACGGCAGCTGCCGCACGCTTAGCAACGCAGCACACCGGGAACCCCGGGTGCGGGCCGCGAGGCCCACACCCGGCGGAGCCCGGGATCCAAGCGAGGAGACGCGACGTTGCGGTGCGGTCCGACGAGAGTGGCCGTCGGGCACGAGTCGATCCCAGCGCTGAGTGATGCGGGCAGAAGGGGGCAGCAGATGACACACACGGACGGCCGGAAGCGCATTGTGAAACGCGCCCACTGGCCCATCGTGTCGGTGTTCGCGCTGCTGGCACTCACCGCCACATCGCTCGCAATCGCCGGCCCGCGACGCGGGGCCGCTCGCTTCCCGCAGCGCCCGCAAGCGGACATCCCGCTCATTGCCGCGCAGGGCGGCCATGCCGATGCCTGTGACGCCTGCCACAGCGCGCACGGCCAGGGCACGACGCCTGAGCCCGGCCTGTTGCTCGCGCCCAACGACAATCTGCTGTGCGCCACCTGTCACGACAACGCGTGGACCACGAAGAGCTTCCCCGGCCTGCCGTTCTACACAGGCAGCGCGCACGGCTCGAACCCGAACGTCGTGTGGCCGGGCCCTGATCCGCCGGCCCGCCTGCCGTCCGATGCCGGCAGGTGCCGCAACTGCCACGACCCGCATGGCTACGCGGATGCGACCGGCATGATCCCGCGGCTCACGTTGCAGCGCGAGGAGAAGCTGTGCTTGAGCTGCCACGACGGCGCGCCCGCCGCGACGAACGTGATGAGCGACTACCAGAAGCCCTACCGCCACCCGACCCTCGATTACACCGGCCGTCACCAGGGCCCGGGCGAGACCACGCCCGAGGCCTACGGCCGCACGCCCACGAACCAGCGCCATGCCGAGTGCGAGGACTGTCACGACCCGCACACCGCACGTGCCGATGCGTTCGGCAGCCTCGCCGGCGGCGACGCCTCGCACACCACGCTGGGTGCCAGCCGCGTCAGCGTGCTCAACAGCTACGCGGGCAGCGCGCCGATGTACACGTACCTGCCGGCGTCCGACACGACCTCGGCCCCGAACGCCGAGTACCAACTGTGCTTCAAGTGCCACTCGTCGTGGACCACGGCACCCGTGGGCCAGACCGATCTGGCCAAAGTGCTGAACCCGGCGAATCCGTCATTCCATCCGGTCGAGGCGCCTGGCGCGAACCCCAACATCTCACCACTGGCGTTCACGCCCGGCTGGAGCGCATCGTCGATCACGCGTTGTGGCGACTGCCATGGCAGCGACTTCGGCCTGACGCGCGGGCCGCATGGCTCGATGTACAAGGGCATCCTGAAGGCGCCATACGACGCCACGCCGTCGCGCCGCACCATGACCTCGAACGAGCTGTGCTTCAGCTGCCACAGCTACGACGTCTATGCCAACCTCAACGCGCCCCCGAGCGTGAGCGCAGCGTCGCGCTTCAACTCGCCGGGCATCGACAAGGGACATGCCTTTCATATCTCGGGCGAGAACGTGCCCTGTGCCGACTGCCATGTCACGCACGGCTCGAGCACACTGCCGAACCTGCTCGTGCTGGGCCGCAACCCGGGGCTCGGCTCTTACACGCGCACCTCCACCGGCGGCACGTGCACACCCACCTGCCACGGTAGCGAGAGCTACCCGGTGAACTATGCGCGCTGACCGGAGGACCACCGGCGTGCTCTGGCGGCTCGCCGTGCTGGCCACGGCCGCGTGGCCGGGTCGCGCGAGTGCACAGGCCGTCACCGGCTACGCCCAGAGTCAGTACCAGGTCTTCGACCAGAACACCGTGCTGCGGTCGGGTGCGATCGAGCGGCGACGCATCGAACGCTGGACGCAGACATTCGAGCTGCAGCACTTCGCGAGCCCGCGTGACGACCTGCGCGTGATGTCGTCGTTCCGGCTCTCCGACCTCAGCTATCGCGGCCTGCGCGACCAGAGTCGCAGTCCGCAGGGCAGCATCCAGGTGACGCACCCGTGGGCCAGCATGTTCGCGGCCTATCGGCCGACGACGGTGACCGGCGGACTCGGCCGCTCGGGCTTCGTTGGGATCGCCGACAGCAGCCGCGACCGCACACTGACGTCACGCGCGCAGGAGACCATGTTGAACGGCCAGATCTCCCCGCCTTCGTGGCCTCGTCTCGACGTTTCATGGATGCGACGCCACCGGAACCGCGACGAGATCTCGGCCGAGGAGAGCGGGGTCACCCGCAACGCGCGCCTGTCGTGGTCGAACGAACGGATGAACGCCTATGGCCTGATGAGCGACCAGCACGTCGAGCGCGCGGGCGTGAGCTTCGGCGGCACGCAACGCACCGCGGGGGCCGGCGCAGCGCTGCACATCGCACCGATTGCCGGCTCGTACGCCGACCTCGCCTACGACCTGACTGACGCGCGCGTCGGCGACCCGACGCGCAGTTCTGGTTCGGCGCGCAGCCACAATGCCACGCTCAACGGCGGCTACCGTCCAGGCGGCATCAGCAGCTGGGCGGGCAGCTGGCTGTGGCGGCGGTCCGAATCGCGTGGCCCGCGCCCGCTGCTCACCGAGGACCACGAGGGCGCGCTCCAGGTCGCGCTCGATCCGTCCGGCCCGTTCCGGTTCACGGCCGCCTCCGGCGCTCGCACACTGCGCCGGCTGAGTGGCGCCCGCACGTTCGCGACCTCGCTCTCGGGCGTCGCATCGCTCGACGGCCGCGTGCGCACGGGCTGGAACGGTGTCGCGTCGCTGACACATGTCACCAACTGGCAGCCGGGCCGCGGCCAGTGGTCCGTCGAGGCCCTGCGCGCGGGTTCGCAGATGAAGCTGGCGCGCGGGCTCGAGCTCTCGGGTGACGCCCAGGTCTCGACCAGCGACGACACGACGCTGCGAAGCGTCAGCACGAACACCGAAGCCAATATTCGCGCCCGCGTGTCGCCATGGCAGGCGTTCACGGCCGGCTGGACGGCGCGACTGTCACGCTCCGGCGACCATGTGCTCGCTGCCGGTGCGGGCGCCGCCCGCAGCGGAGCCTGGGACCTGCGCTGGCGCCCGGTGCGTTCGCTCGAACTCACCGGTATCCGGGCGTCGGCGGTGGCTCGCGGTGGCGCCAGTACGACGACGCGAACCGCGGGCATGCGCTGGGCCGCGAACGCCCGCGTGCAGGTGGGGGCGGACTGGTCGCGCAGCAGTGATGTTCGCACCGTGGCGGGCCTGCAATCGATCGGCGGCCGCGAAACCACCTCGGCTCATGTGCTCGCACTGATCACACGCAAGCTGCAACTGGATGCATCGGCCGGAGTGGCGGATCGCGGCAGTTCGCGCGAGAACCGCCAGGGCACGCTGACCGTGACGTGGGCGTTCGGGAGGTGAGGATGAGGATGTGGGGCCCATGGGGAACTCCAGTGCACAGGCTGCTGACTGCGCTCTCGCTGCTCACGTTCGCGGGTTCGTGCGCCTCGGGACCGCGCCTGTTCGTGAACAGGAAAGCGGACTTGGGCTACTACCAGCGCATCGCCATCGTGCCGTTCGCGAACCTGACCAACGAGATCAACGCCGGTGAGCGCACCACCCGGGCGTTCCTCACCGAACTGGTGATCGCCGAGCGCTTCCAGATCGTCGAGCCCGGCGAGTTCCACGGGATGCTCGAACGCATCGGGGGGCTGCCCGACGGGCAGGGCCATGCCGACCCCAAGAAACTGGCCGAAGCGGCGACCGCCGCGCAGGCCACCGGCTTGATCCGTGGCGCGGTCACCGAGTTCGGCGTCCAGCGCAACGGCTCGAGCGACTCCCCGGTCATCACGTTCGACGCCGAACTGGTCGACGTCGCCACGCTCGAGACCGTGTGGCGCATCACCGTGAGCGAGCGCGGCCGCGGCCGCGTGCCGGTCTTCGGCGGCGACAGCCACCGCAGCTCAGGCATGGTCATGCAGGACGCCTGCCGCAAGGCGGTCCGGCTGCTCAAGAAAGCGGCCTTCTGATGAGCGCGGTCGGCAGCGGCAAGGCAGGCGATGGCCATCGCCCCCGCGCGGGCGCGCGAACGGCAGCGGCAACATGGGGCGTGATGCTGTTGTGCTGCTCGCTGCTCACCGGGTGCGCCGGGAGCATGCCGCGCCCCCCGGCGGTCGGGCTTTCGAGCACGCTGCCACGCATCGCGCTGCTGCCGCTCGAGAACCTGTCCGCTCGCGCCGACGCCAGCGACCGCCTGTCACGCATCATCACGGGCGTACTGGGCGAGACCGGCGTCTGCCAGCCGGTGCAGCCAGCCGACGTCGAACAGGCGTTCACCGAACTGCGCATCCGCGACGTCAATGGCGTGACGCGCACTGTCGTACCCGATCTGGCCAGCCGGCTCGATGCCAGCTGGCTCATGGCCGGTACGATCCTCGAGTACGGCCAGGTGAAGTCGGCCGAAGGCGAAGTCCCGAGCGTCGGGCTGACGCTGCGCTTGATCGATGGCCGCAACGGCCGCACCGCGTGGTCAGCGATGCGCGTGCGCACGGGCGAGGACCACGAGACGCTGTTCGGCTTCGGCCGCGTGCGAAGCCTTGACCAACTGACTGAACGTCTTGCGCGCGAGATGCTGGCGGGCTTCCGCCTGCCCGCGCCGGGCGACTCCATCGCGAACCCAGGAGGCAGACGATGACCCCGCTCCGAAGCACGAGATCCATGCCGGCCCTACTCACGGCCGTGACGGCACTCACACTGGCGTCCGTGGTGCTGGCCGCCGGCACCCCGGCGAAGCCGGCTGCCCCAGCCGCGACTGCGGCGCGAAACGCCAAGCTCAAAGTCGCGAGCCTCACGATGGTGGTAGGGCACCGCGCGTTCACCGAGTTCCGCGACCGCGTCACCGTCAAGCTCAACGAGACCTTCCGGGTCGGCGACTCCGAGTACTCGGCCAAGGTCGTCGAATTCCAGCCGGACTTCACGATGGACCTCAAGAACCGCAAGGTCAGCTCGCGCTCGCAGGATCCCAAGAACCCGGCGGCGAAGGTGTACGTGTGGAAGAACGGTGCGATCGACGACACGTCGTGGGCGTTCCTCAACAATCCGCCGCACTTCGGCCGCCACTCGATGCTGGCGTTCCAGTTGACGCGCGTCGAGTTCGAGAACCACGCTGCCGTCGATGCCCCGAAGGACTCCGCCAGAGTCATCACGAAAGCCGGAGGGCATCAGCCGTGACCCTGCCCGTCCGCTTCACGCGCCGTCTCCCGGCGTGGTCGCTTGCGACCGCGCTGTTGCTTGCCATCGCCATGGGGGTGTCGCCCACGGTGGCCGCGAAGCCGGGCGCGCCCGCCCGCAGTTGCTACGACTGCCACAGCGAATCCCGCAAGGAGTTCGCGAAGAAGACCGTCCATGCGCCGGTTGCGAAGGGCGACTGCGCGGCATGCCATCTGAGCCACGGCTTCCAGCAGAAGCTGGTCCTGAAGAAGCCGGCCGAGGAATTGTGCTTCGACTGCCACGGCGACTTGAAGAAGGCGCCCGCCCCCGCGCATGAGCACGCCGCGTTCAAACGCGGGGAGTGCTACGGCTGTCACGACTCGCACGCCAGCGACCTGCCGCACCTGATCCGTGAGGGCGGCCCGCAGTCGTCGTGCTTCAAGTGCCACGACAAGACCGCGCAGGAAGCCAAGCTGGCGGTGCAGCACGCACCGTTCAAGGCCGGCGAGTGCGCCAGCTGCCATGTCTCCCATGGCGGCGCGAACGCCAAGCTCCTGGTGGCCAGCGGCGAAGCGCTGTGCGACAAGTGCCACGGCCCTGCGACCATCGCCGCGAAGCATGGCAGCGTGGCGCGCGGCGGCTTGACCTGCATCGATTGCCACGCCCCGCACGCCTCGGCCGCACCCAAGCTGGCGCGTGGCGGCACGCACGCCCCGGTCGCCGAAGGGCAGTGCGACGCCTGTCACGTCATGGAAGGCGGCAAGGCGGGCAAGAAGCTGGTGGCCACGGTGCCCGCACTGTGTGTGACGTGCCACGATGACATGGCGAACCTCGCGACACGCAAGGCGCCGCATGCGCCGGCGGCCGAGGGCGACTGCCTGACCTGTCACGATCCGCACCGTGACAGCGGCTCCGGCCATCTGTTGAAGGCGTCCCAGCCCAAGCTGTGCGGCGAGTGCCACGAAGACACCATGGCGCCGTCCAAGGATCCCGTGACGCACAAGGCGTTCGCCAACGGCGACTGCTCGTCGTGCCACGACGTCCACGGCTCGGCCAACGTGCACCTGGCGAAGACGCCCGATGGCGCGATGTGCCTGACGTGCCATGCCAAGGTCGGCGAGAAACTCGCCAAGGTGGCCGGAGGCCACCCCCCCGCCACCAAGAAGGACTGCCTCAAGTGCCACGCGCCGCATCACTCGGCGCAGGCGGCCTTGCTGGTCAAGGACGAGCGCTCGCTGTGCATGACGTGTCACTCCAGCACGCAGCACAAGGCCGCGGGCAAGGAACTGCATCCGCCGTTCGCGGGCGGCAACTGCAGCATGTGCCACGACCCGCACCAGTCGGACCACGATAAACTGCTGCGCGTACCGGCCTCCGACCTGTGCAGCCGCTGCCATGCCGATGTCGGGCGGCAGTTGAAGCAGGCGCACACGCACGCTCCCGTGGCCAAGGGCGACTGCCTGCGCTGCCACGGCGCGCACGCCGGTGTCGGCAAGGCGCTGCTCGCGGCGAAGCCGCTCGAGCTGTGCGGCCAGTGCCATGCCGAGATCGCGAAGAAGGCGAGCGGGCCCGGCGCGCACACGGCAGCAGCCAAGGGCCAGTGCATGGCGTGCCACGAATCGCACGGCTCGGCCAAGCCCAAACTGCTCAAGGCCGAAGGTGGTGCGTTGTGCAGCAAGTGCCACCCGGCGGTCGGTCAGGACGCCACGCACAAGCACGCCCCGGTCGAGAGCGGCGAATGCCTGAGCTGCCATGACCCGCACGGCGGTGTCGCCGCGCCGGCGCTGGTGAAGGCTCCCGAGCAGTTGTGCCTCGATTGCCACGACGCCACCGACAGCGACTTGAAGGCCAAACACGCCAATGCCGACCTGGCCGGCGGACGCTGCCTGTCGTGCCATGCCGCGCACGGTTCGGGCGCCGCGGGCATGGTGTCGGCGCATGCCCACCCGGGCTTCGCCGAGAAGGACTGCAAGAAGTGCCATGGCGCGACCGGTAGCCCGAGTGCCACGAACCTCGTGGTACCCGTGAAGGAGCTGTGCGGCAAGTGCCACGCGCAGGCCAAGCCCAGGAGTCCAGAAGCGCAAGTGCATGCGCCCGTGGCCGCCGGCCAGTGCATCGCATGCCATACGCCGCACGCCTCGGCACGCGCCAGTCTGCTCGCGGCACCACCCGAACGGTTGTGCGTCAGCTGCCACCCGGCCGTCATGCAACAAGCCAAGCTCGCACACGGGCATGTGCCCGTCGCTCAGGGCGATTGCATGGCCTGCCACGATCCGCACCAGTCGAACCAGCGCGGGCTGCTGAAGCAGAAGACCGGCGACCTGTGCCTGTCGTGCCACAAGGACCTCGCCAAGCGCCTGGCCGAAGGCACTCCGCACGCGCCCGTCGGCCGCGGCATGTGCCTGACGTGCCATGCGCCGCACGGCGCGGCCAACGCCGGCATGCTGAAGCGCAAAGGCGGCGCGATGTGCGCCGTGTGCCATGACCTGAAGAAGCCGGCGATCGCGGCCAAACACCCGGGCATGGCGCTCACGACCACGAACTGCGTGACCTGTCACGACCCGCACGTCATGGGCAAGAATCGCGAGCACTTGATCAAGGCGTTCCCGCACGTGCCGTTCGCGCGTGGCGAGTGCACCAGTTGCCACACCAGCAAGGGGGCGAAGACGCTCATCGCCACCGGCAGCGAGCTGTGCTTCAAGTGCCACGAGAACACCCGGGCGTTCGCCAAGCTGCCCTCGCAGCATGCGCCACTGCAGGCGGGCCAGCAGTGCCTGTCCTGCCACGAGCCGCATGCCGGGGCCGCGGCGAGCATGCTCAAGAAGGGCGGCGACGCGCTGTGCTTCACGTGTCACGACCGTGCCATCACCGAGGGTGCGGTGAAGCACGCCGCGCTCGAACAGGGCTGCACCACCTGTCACGGACCGCACGGCGGCCAGGGTCCCAAACTGATCACCGCGAAGGACGAAGCCGAATTGTGCAGGACATGCCACACCGACCTCACCAAGCACTACCACCCCATGCAGAGCACGCGGCCCGACCCGCGCACCGGGCTGCCCATGCGCTGCACCAGCTGTCATAAGCCGCACGCATCCGAGCTCCCCGGATTGCTGACGCACGATCCGAAGCGCGACCTGTGCGTGCAATGCCACGATCCATCGATGGCCCCGCCGCCTCGCAGGAAGTGACGGGCTGGAGATCGCAACGACCGGAGGCCGCCATGCCGTACGCCGTGCATTACATCCCGATCCTCACGACCGTGCTGTCGGCCTGGTTCGGAACTCAGCTGTTCGTGCGCTGGCGCGAGCGCCCGGCGCGCGCGCATCACGGCTGGTGGGCGTTCGGCGTCTGGATCTACGGGCTCGGCACGCTGGCCGAGAGCATGGTGACACTGGCCGGCTGGAGCCCGGGCGCGTTCCGGCTCTGGTATGTGACCGGTGCGCTGTTGGGTGGCGCGCCGCTGGCGCAGGGCACGGTGTACTTCCACTTCAAGCGCAGCACGGCTCACGCCATGACGGCTGTGCTGGTGCCCTATCTGCTGCTGGCCACGACCTTCGTGATCCTGTCGCCGATCGACATGGCCCTCGTGACGCCGCACGGCCTCTCGGGAAAAGTCCTGGCGTGGAAGTGGGTGCGCATGTTGTCCCCGATCGTGAACCTGTATGCGGTCATCTTCCTGATCGGCGGCGCGGTGCGCTCGGCGCTGAAGCACTGGAACCGGAGTGGCACGCGTGCGCTGGCCCACGGCAACGCGTTCATCGCCCTGGGCGCGATCCTGCCCGGCATCGGTGGGTCGTTCTCGCGCGCCGGCCACACGGAAGTGCTGTACGTGCTCGAGTGCATCGGCCTGCTGTGCATCTGGCACGGCTTCCGGCTGTGCACGGTCGTCGAGCGCGCCTCGTTACCCGCGGCGGTCCCGGCGAGCGGCGTCCCGGCCTGACTTGGGTCCAGGACGACGGCGGACACACGAAGCCCGCTGCTGGCGCACGTGCCGGCAGCGGGCTTCGCTGCCCCCCGGCGAGGCCGTCCCGGCTATTCGAGCCGCTGCTCCGCCCGGCGCGCCTGCTCCAGCCGGCGGCGTGCCTCGTGCTGCACCACTTCGAGCATGCCGAGCAGGCCCTGGCCCTTCCCCATCGACAGGTCGCGGCCGAAGATGCTGAACAGCACATCCTGGGGCACGCGTGCGACCTGATCGAGTGGCTGTCCCGACAGCGTCTCGTCGAGCAGCACCGCCCACGCCTTGGCCGACAGTCCCTGCGGGTTCTCGACCGCGAACCACAGCTTGATCGAGCCATCGGCGTTGTCGGTCACGAACACGTAGGCATCGGACTCGCAACGCGGCGCGCGCGCCGTCTCGGGCCACGGCCGAGTCGCGACCGAGGCCGGCACTTCGGCGAACCGGTCGGCGTACTCGATCAGCAACTCGGCGCGCAGGCCGCGATCGACGAACTCGAAGTCGGCGACCGCGTCGGCCATCGCGGCTGGCAACGGCGTGGCGTCACTCATGGCGCATCAAGCACGAGCACGAGCGCGGGTGGGACACCACGCACGGGACCGGAACCGCGAACGCCTCGAACGTCACGAACGCCGCCTCAAGGACGCTCGATCGGCATGCCGACGGCGTTGCCCCATTCAGTCCAGCTGCCGTCGTAGTTCCGCACGCGCGGATAGCCGAGCAGGTAGGTGAGCACGAACCAGGTGTGACTGCTGCGCTCGCCGATGCGGCAATAGGCCACGACGTCGTCGATCGGCTTGAGCCCCGCCTCGCCCTCGTAGATGTCGCGCAGCGCGGCGGCGTCTCGGAACGTGCCGTCTTCGGGATTCGCCGCCCGTGCCCACGGCACGCTCCGGGCGCCCGGGATGTGCCCGCCGCGCAGCACCCCTTCCTGCGGGTACTCGGCCATGTGCGTGCGTTCGCCGCTGAACTCCTGCGGGCTACGCACGTCGATCAGCTTCTTGTGCGCACGGATGTGCGTCAGCACTTCGTCGCGGAATGCGCGAATCCTGGAGTCGTCGCGATCGCTCGCCACGTAGGCGGTGGCCGTGTAGCTCGGCACGTCGCGGGTCAGCGTGCGCTTCTCCTTCTCCCACTTCAACCGGCCGCCATCGACCAGCTTGGCGTTCGTGTGCCCGAACAACTGGAACACCCAGAACGCGTAGCATGCCCACCAGTTGCTCTTGTCGCCATAGAACACCACGGTGGTCTCGCGCGTCACGCCGATGCGCGACATGAGCTTCTCGAACGCGTGACGATCGAGGTAGTCGCGACGGATCGGGTCGTTCAAGTCGATGGCCCAGTCCACCTGCACAGCACCCGGGATGTGCCCCGACGGGTAGAGCAGCGAGTCCTCGTTGGATTCGACGACGCGGATATTCGGGTTCGCGAGGTTCTGGGCGAGCCATTCGGTGGACACGAGCACGCCGGGCTGCGCGTAGCCGCGAGCGGCGATGTCGGAATCGAGGGCGGTGTCGGACATGGGAACCTCGGGGTTCGGGTGCGGGCAGGGGGGTGGCCCGCAGTGTACCTGAGCGGTGGCCCGGACTTGCGATGTCTTCCTGCGCTCCGGAAGTTCACCCGCTGGAGACAGGATCACGCCCATTCCGGCGGGCCGGCCTCAGCGCTCCTCGCCCCATTGGGCCGGAGCGATGGCGGGCCCGTGTTCACGGCGCGCCAGCAGCAGCCGCGGCCGGCCGGCGAGATCGTCGCGCAGCTCGACCGCGTGCCAGTCATGCGCGCCCTCGAGCCAGCCGGCGACCTGACAGGCGCGCATTTCGGCCAGTTCCAGTGCGAGCAGCCCGCCCGCCCGCAGATGGCGTGGCGCGTCCTCGATGATGTCGCGCACGTCGGCCAGACCGTCATCGCCGTCGAACAGCGCGGTGTGCGGTTCCCACTCGACGACGTCGGCCGGCATCCGGGCGGCTTCCTCGAGCGCGATATAGGGCGGATTAGACACCACGACATCGTAGCGCTCGTCGGCGCCCACGGCTTCGAACCACGTCCCGTGCGCGAACGTCACGCGTGTCTCGAGACCGAGCCGTGCCGCATTGGCTCGAGCCAGTACCAGCGCCTCGGTGCTGGCGTCGGTGGCGGTGACCCGCACGCTCGGATGTTCATGTGCGACCGACAGCGCGATGCAGCCCGAACCCGTGCCGAGGTCCAGCACGCTCGGCGAGCGCCGGCTCCAGTCCCCCGCGGCGAGATACTCGAGCACCGCTTCGACCAGCAATTCGGTCTCGGGTCGCGGGATCAGCACGCGGCGGTCGACGTCCAGGTCGAGGTGGCGAAACGCCGCGCGACCGGTGATGTACTGGACGGGCTCGCCCGCAACGCGTCGGACGAGCCAGGCTTCGAACGCGGCGGCGTCGGTGAACGGCGCATCGGTGCGCCGCCGCAAGTCCCCGCGGCCGACGCCGAGGAGCCGCGACAGCAGTTCCTCGGCGTCGCTCGCAGCGTGGCCGGCCGCCACCAGCCGCGCGGTCGCCGCACGCAGGACCCCACCCACCGTGTTCGTTCGATACGCCATGCGGGCCAACATAGCGGGCGGGCTCGGCCGGGTCGAACCCAGCGCCTGCCGTCACGCCGCAACGCGACAACAGGTGAATCATCTGCTCGCTTCGGTCATGGGCAGCCGGTCTTCGGCGGCCACGGGCTCTTGAACAGTCCGGGCTAGGGTTTGCCGTCGCTGGGCGGGGCCGATTCGTCCGGCGACATCGCGGCATCGAGCAGCCCGAACAGGCAGCTCATGACCGCGACACCGGCCCACGGCACGGGTGCGGGGATCGCGGCCTTGAGCGCGAATCCGCACGCCACCATGAGCAGCACGCCGATACGCGACTCCGAGGGGCTATCGGACGCCGCCGCCCGGACGGGTGCGACCGGGGCGACGAGCAGGGCGGCGACGAGTGCCAGTGCGGCGAGCGGCCAGGCTCGCGTGCGCTTCGCGTTGCGGGCGATCGGGCCGCCCCCGAACGACGACGAGTTCCCGGAGCGAAACGTCCGCATCACTCACCTCCCGGCGTGAGCGGGGGCTCGGCGAGGAACAGTCGCGTGCATTCAAAGCCGGCGCTGGCCCAGTCCACGGGCGTCACCGCGCGGAACACATCGAATGCGCAACGCGCGTAGGCCAGGACCTTCTTCCAGCCCTCGGCGGTGTCGGTGGGTTCGCTCGGGTCCGCTGCCAGCGCTTCGGGCACTGCAACGGGTGAGACGAACGACAGTGCGGCAATCGCCAGCATGACGAGCGCGCCGCGGGTCCTGCGGTGATCCATGTGCCACCTCCTGGTAAGAGTCCGGAGGGCACGGACGATTCACATGC
>JANMAX010000237.1:0-12109 GCA_031360075.1 bacterium
GCAAGCTGTGCCTCGAGAAGGTGGCATTCGTCGACTACAAGGACGAGAAGCGGCTCGGCCGTTTCGTGACCGATCGCGGCAAGATCGTGCCGCGCCGCGTGTCCGGCTCGTGCTCCATGCACCAGAAGCAGCTCACCACCGCGATCAAGCGGGCGCGCGTCCTCGCGCTGGTGCCGTTCACCAGTGACTTCTATCGCTGAAACCACACGCCCCTCGCGGGGTGTGGCGGTGGTGCGCGGTGTGCTGCTGGCGGCTTCGCTCGCGCTCGCAGGGCTCGCGACCCCGTGGCCCTGGGCCGTGCTGTGGCTGGCGGTCCCGCTCGCGGTGAGCGCCTCGCTGCTGTTGGCGTGGCGCTTCGGCACGGCGGCGTTCGCGTTGCCGGCGCTGCTCGCGGCCGCTTCGGTGGCCCTGCTGCTGGTCCCGGGTTCGGGACTGCAGTCCTGGCACCTGTTGTGGGTGCCGCTCGCGGCGGTCACCGGGGTGTGGATGGGGCTCGCCGAGGAAGGTGGCGGGCCGACGTTCGGCCAGCGCGCATGGATGCACGTGCCGGTGCTCGCGGCGGTGTTCGTGCTGCCGGTGCTGCCGGGATTGCATGAAGCGTTGGTGCGGGTCGAGGCCCGTGCCCGTACCGAAGAGCAGCAGATGTTGAGCACCCTGAAGGGGCCCGATGGACCCGGCACGTGGCGCCACGTGATGCAGGAGTCGGCCAAGATGCCGCCCGCGGAGCGGGTGCAGATGCTGACCTGGTTCCTCCCCAACGTGGTGTTCCTGTGGATGGTGTTGTTGGTGGCGGCGGGCCGTTCGCTCGCAGCGCGTCTGGCCACCTGGCGTGGCTGGCCGCCGTTGTCGCGCGCTCCGCTCACGCAATGGCGCTTGCCGGATCTGGCGCTCGTGCCGCTGCTCGCGGGACTCGCGCTGGCGTTGTTCGCGGGCCAAGCCTGGCGTCCGGGCGCCGCCGCGCTGCTGGTGCAGTCGTTGCTGGGTTATAGTCTGCAGGGTGTTGTCGTGGCCTGGTCGGTCCTGCATGCGCGGGGCGTGCCGCCAGCCTTCCTCCTGCTCGCGATGCTGTTCCTGTTCGCTTTCACCCTGCCGGTGTTCCTGCCGTCGGTGGCCCTGATCGGGCTGTCCGACGTCTGGCTCGACCACCGGCGTCTCGAGCCCTCCCCGCACGGGAAGGCCTAGGAGAATCCCCGATGGAAGTCATCCTGCTCGACGATATGAAGGGCGTCGGTGCCAAGGGCGCCACGGTCAACGTGAAGCCCGGCTTCGCACGCAATTACCTGCTGCCCCGCCGCCTCGCGATCCCCATCGGCACGAAGGCCGCGAACTTGTACCAGGAGATCGCCCGCCAGCAGGAAGTCCAGTCCGACAAGCGGGTCGATGCCGCCAAGCTCGAGGCCGCGAAGATCGACGGGCTGCAGGTCAACATCGCCGCTCAGGCCAACGAGGAAGACACGCTGTTCGGGTCGATCACGAACGCCGATGTCGCCGACGCCCTGAAGGCCGCCGGCCACGACGTCGAGCGCCGCCACATCGATGTGCCGGACCACATCAAGACGCTCGGCAACTACGACGTGACCGTGAAGTACTACGGCGGCGTCACGGCGACCGTGAAGGTCTGGGTGGTGCGGGCATGAACGCGTCCCGGCTCCTCGCAGTCACGCTGGCCGTCGCCGCGCTGGCGGCCGGGGCCGTCTCGGCGGCTCCAAAGTCGAGCGGCAAGGCGAAGTCCAAGTCCAAGTCGTCCGCGGCGGCCACCACCGCCGCTGGCGTGGCGAGCGATTCCGACGCGGTGCTGGTGCGCATCGGCTCCGGCCCGGGCTCCGACGTCATCACACCGCGCATGCTGAACGTGCGCCTCCAGGAACTGCCAGAACAGTACCGTTCGCAGTATTCAACGCCCGAGGGCCGCAAGCAGTTGCTCGACCGGCTCGTCGAGGAGAAGGCGTGGCTGCTCGACGCCGAGGCCCACGGCGTCACCCGCCGTCCGGACCTGCTGCTGCAGATCGAGGCGCAGAAGCGCGACCTGCTCATCCGTACCTGGGTGAACGAGGTCATGGCCAAGAACCCGGCGCCGAGCGATTCCGAGGCGACGGTCTACTACCAGAGTCACCTGGATGAGTGGAAGACACCGGCCAACGTCACGTTGCGCCACATCCAGCTCAAGACCGAGGCGGATGGCAAACGTGTGCTCGGGCTCGCCAGGGTGAAGGGCGCGGACTGGGACAAGCTCGTGAAGCAGTTCTCGGGCGACACCCTGACGCGCAATGCCGGCGGTTCGCTCGGCACGGCCACGAAGGACGGCGGCTTCGCGGGCATCGGCGTGCAGCCGGCGCTCGCCGAGTCAGCGATGGCGCTGGGGAACGGCCATATCGGCGGCCCGTACAAGACCGACAAGGGCTGGCACGTCATCAAGGTCGACAACGTCCGCGCCGAGACCGTGCGCGACTTCGACCAGGTGCGCAGTTTCATCGTGCGCCAGCTGCAGCAGGAGCGCACGCAGCGCTACTACCAGGACCAGTTGATCCGCATCAAGGCCGACTTCAGGGTGCAGGCCGATTCGGCTGCGGTGAAGCAGTGGGTCTCGGCGCGGAAGACCGCGCGCGAGATGTTCCAGGAGGCGCAGACACAGGCTGACGCGGCGCAGCGCATCGAGACCTACCGGAAGCTCGTCGACGAGTACCCGGATGCCGACGTCACACCGCAGGCACTGTTCATGATCGGCTTCATCCACTCGGAGGAGATGAAGGACTTCGATGGCGCCGAGCGCGTGTTCCGCGAGCTGCTGCAGAAGTATCCCAAGTCCGAGCTGGCGTCTTCGGCGCACTGGATGGTCGAGCATATGCGGACCGACGAAGTGCCCGCGTTCATGAACCCCGACAGCACGGCGGCGGCGAAGAAGCCGGCCGCGAAGGGTGGCGGCGGCAAACCGTGAAAGTCGTGGAAGTGCGGGTCCATGGCCTGGGCACGGAGCCCAAGACCCAGCAGCACGTCGTCGTGCTGCGCGAACTGGACGGCACGCGGGTGCTGCCCATCTTCGTCGGGCCCTGTGAAGCGCAGGCCATCGCCCGGCTCGTGAAGCGCGAGGCGTTCCCGCGTCCGCTGACGCACGACCTGCTCGCGCTGGTCGTCGAGGGGCTGCGCGCCAAGGTGACTCGCGTCACGATCATCGACCTGCGCGAGGGCACTTACTACGCCACGCTGCTGCTGGAGCGCGGTCCCGAGGAAGTGCTGTCGATCGACGCGCGCCCGAGCGACTCCATCGCCGTTGCGCTGCGCGCCCAGGCGCCGTTGTTCGTGAATGAGGAGCTGTTGCAGGCGCCGCCCGAACAACCCGCGTTCCGCGAAGATGATCCGGACGAGCCCTCGCCCGAGCCGGCACAGCCGGATGCGCCGTTGACCGAGGCGCAGAAGGCCGAACAGTTGCGCCGGTTCCTCGAGAATCTCGATCCCGAGGACTTCGGCAAGTTCTCGATGTGAGCGGGCCCCGGTGAGCATGCGATCGATCAGGCCGCGTTCCAGGGCCGGCCTGCTGACGATGGCCGTGATGGCCGTCGTGACCGTCAGTGGCCCGCGGCCGCTGGCTGCCGCACCCGCGGCGCGCACGAGCGTCCTGTTGACGCGCGCGCAAGCCGACTCTCTGGTGACCGCACGGCCGTCGCCCCAGCGCGATCGTGCGCTCACCGACTGGGCCCGGCGTACGAACGCGAACGACATCGTATGGTTGCTGCGGCGGCCGGCTGCGGAGTTCGGCACGCTCGAGCGTCCGCTGCTGGACGCCGCCCTGGCGGCGCTGCCGCCGGCGCGGGGCGAGTTGCGTCAGCGGCTGCTGGCACGCCGCACGCTGGCCGCGGGTCGCGGAGCCAAGCGCACGGACGCCTCGGGACTCGAACTGGCTGCACTGCGACCGTATGCCAGCGTGTTCCGAATCGCGGTCGTGCTGCCCGATGAGGGCGACTACGCGCTTTATGGCCAGACGCTGCGCGCCGCACTCGCGGATGGGCTGGCGTTCGGGCGTGCGTCAGACGCACCGGCGATCATGCTGGATACGCTCGGTACGGGCGCCAGCGACCCGGCCCGTGTGGCCGCCGCGCTGCAACAGGCTGTGGCGACGAGCGACATCGTGGTGGGCGAACTGCTGAGCACGCCAACGCAGGCGCTGGCCACCGGCACGCGGCTCGCCGGGCTCGTGTTGGTGTCGCCGACCGCGACCGACGAACGCATCGGCCGCATCGGCAGGCAGGTGTTCCAGTTGGGTCCGAGCGCTGAGATGCGCGCACGCGCGCTGGCCGAAGCCCTGCTCGGGCGCGAGCGCCACACGCTCGCCATCGTGGGCAGCGCCTCGGGCATCCGCGGCGCGTTCGCGGCCGCGTTCGCACGCGAGGTCGAGGAGCGCGGCGGCAAGGTCGCACGCCGGGAAGTGCTCGGCGCCGACGCCGCCCGGGCCGCCACCGTGGCTGCGGCGGTCAAGGCCGCGGCGGTCGACGTCCTGCTGTGGGAGGGCGGGACTCGCGAGGCGGAAGTGCTGGTGCGCGCGCTCGCCACGGTGGGTGCGGCGCTGCACATGTGCGGCGGTCCGGCGCTGGCACCCGAAGGCTTTCGCGCCAGCGCGCGGCCGCTGCTCGAGGGTGTGACCTGGGTGGACGACGTGTGGCGTTCGCCCGAGCCGGTGCGCGCGCGGCTCGATTCGCTGGCCGCGCGGACCGGCACGCGCGCCGGCTCGCTGTGGCTGCGCGGCTGGCTCGTGGGTCGGCGGCTCGCGGCCGCCATCGATGCCGGCGCACGCACGCCATCGGAGGTCGCAGCCGCGCTGCGTGCCACCGACCCGGTGTTGGCCGCGGGCGGCTACCTGGACCTGGCGTCCGACGGCGTGCTGCTGCCGGTCTACACGGTTCGTCGCGGCCGTGCGGTGGGAGCGGGCAGCGCACCATGAGAGTGCGTAGCGGTCAGTAGAGCGAGAACGCGATCCGGTAGGCGGCCCAGACGCGGCGCGCTTCGTCGTGCACGCGGTACGGCCGGTAGCGGCACTCGAGGATGGCCTTGGCCGCGGCGGATTCGAGCAGCGGTTCGCGCGAGCCGCCGACGACCTGGACTTGCAGCACCGCGCCACTGGTGTCCACGAGCGCGATGACCTCGACGATGCCCTCGATGTTCCGCTCGCGTGCTTCGCTGGGGTACTCCGGGCGCACGAGCCGCTCGATGATGAGGTCCTCGGAGCGAACGACCGGGCCCTCGATCGCGAGCATGCGCACCCTGGCGAGCAGGTCGAAGTCGGCGTCGCCCTCGCCGGGCGCGGTCTTCACCCGGACCTCGGCCTGCGGGTGCGAGGAGCGGTTCACGGTCTTGTGCCCGCCCTTGCGGGACTCGGCGGTCAGGTAGGTGATGGCGTAGAGCCCAGGCGACTCCCGCGCCGCGAGCTCCTCGAGCCGGATGCGGTCGACCCACTGCCTGGGGCCTTCGAAGCCGAAGCGCATGGGATCGCCGAGGTCGGGGTCGGACAAGCGGCGGCCGAAGCCCGCGAGCAGCACCGCGAACGCGCCCGAGACGGCAAGCAGGATGAGCGCGACCCGTCGCCGGCTGGCGGTGGACTCGCGAAAGTACATCTCGATGCCGTGGGTGAGCGGATGCGCCATGGATACCAGGCCCCGTGCGAGGGACGCTGCAGCGTGGCCCGGTCGGTCAGCGCGGCGACTGCAATACGCGCCCGCGCTCCGAGTCTAACAGAACGGCACGCATGGGCGCGCGCGGATCCTCGACCACGACCTGGAGCGCACCGGGTTCGCTGCGGGCGAACCGGATCGTGCCCTGAGCATCGGTCGACAGCACGAGCGCGGCCCCGAACCGGACTGGCGCGCCCGCCAGCGGCGCGCCCGCGGCGTCGAGCACGCGCAATGAGTCGGTCGGCCACACCGCACCATCGCCGGCGAGATCGCGCGCCAGCGCCACGAACAGCGCGTACGCCTCGGCTCGCAGCCGGCCCGGGCCGAGCAGCGCGCCCTCGCTGCTGTCGGAGCGCGCGGTCGAGACGTAGAGCGCGACAGCACTGGTCTGCGACAGCGGGTACTTGGCCGAGTCGCCCTGCCGCACGAGCGGCAGTCCAAGGTCGCCGAGCGTGCGCGCCACCTGCGCGGCCCAGCGTTTGCCGCCGCCGCTGCTGAAGTAATAGCCCGCGAGCGGCGCGGCGTTGGCGTGGCCGATGCGAAGGTAGCGCTCGGCGCGGAAGCCCTCGGCGATCTGCACGCGCTCCAACTCACTCACGGCGTGATCGCCATCGCGCGTCAGGACCACCTGGGCGCCGGCGCTCATGAGCATGCTGGCGAGCGCGCGCGACACATCGAGGTTGAACCCCGAGCCGCGCGAGCCTCCCGGTGCGCTGCCTGCGGCATCGTCGCCACCGCCTTCGGGGTCGATGCAGATGCGGCGGCCGTGCAGCGCGCCGCCGGCCAGCGCCACGAAACGCGGCGGCCACAGCGTGTCGGCGTCGTGACAGCGGAAGCCCGCCAGTTGCGGCGTCAGCGTGCGCTCGCCAGAGCGTTCGGTGAACGCCACGAAGCCGTTGCGGTCGAGCCACGCCGGGCGCATGGCGGCGGGCAGTGCGAGCGGGGTGCTTTCGGGCATGAGCAGTGCGAAAGCCGCACGCGTCACCTGTGTCTGGCGCGCGAGCGGCAGCCGTGCTGCCGCCACGTTCGCGGTCGCGGGCAGCAGCCGTGCGACCAATGTGGCGCGTGAGGCGAGCTTGGCGCTCACGGTGCGCGCGCGACGCAGGTAGGCGAACGCCTCGCCCTCGGCCGCGGTGATCGTGGTCTCGGCCGGCGTGAACACGCCACGCGGCTCGCTGCTCACGCGGATGCGCACGCTGTCGGGCAGCGCCAGGCCGTCGGCGTCGAACACCCGCACGCGCGCCGCGACCGTGCCGCGTGCGGTCGCGAGCGGCGAGCCGGCCAGCGACAGCGCCAGCCTGGCAGCCGGCTTCCTGAGCGTGAAGGTGAGCTTGCGTGCGCGTGCGCCGCCCTCGGTGGCGAGCCGTGCCGAGAAGCTGGCGTCGTGCGGTCCCGACGCGAGTGGCGACGGCAGCCACTCGACACGCTCCGCACGGATCGCCACCGGCACGTCGCGACCATCGATGCGCATGCGGGCGGCGTCGAACGCCCCGGCCACACGGCCGACGAGGCGCGGCAGGTCCGTGAACAGCGTGTCGGGCCGGCCCGCGGCATCGAGCGCGGCGAAGCTCTCGAGCTTCGGTATGCGCCGTGTGAAGTATCGCGCGATCCCCAGGTAGAGGATCTCGGCCTCGAGCCGCTGGGCTGCAGGATCGCGCAGCTTCGCCTCGGTGGGCGGATAGGTGAGGTAGCTGGCTTCCGAGAGCAGCGCGGGGGCCTCGGAGTTCCGGACCACGAAGAAGTTGCCGGGGATCATCTTCGTGGTCTCGATCCCGAGGTTGCGCGTCAGCGCGCGGAAGACGTCCTGCGCGACGTCGTAGGCCGGACCCTCGTCGCCCAATTGATAGTAGGTCTGCGACTCGTTCACGTCGTGCAGGCCGCCCGGGTCGGCGTTGTGATGGATGCTCACGAACAGGTCGGGCACGAACGCATTGGCGATGCGCACGCGCTCGGCCAGATCCGACCGGAGGGAGGAATCCGCCAGGGTCAGGTAGTCGCGGTCGGTCTCGCGCGTCATCTGCACTTCGGCGCCGGCGGCCACGAGCAGGTCACGCAGCGCCAGGCCGACGCCCAGGTTCACTTCCTTCTCGGTCAGGCCCTTCACACCCTGGGTGCCCGGGAACGCGCCGCCATGGCCGGGGTCCAGTACGATGCGCTTGCCACGCAGGCCCGCGGCGTCGACCGAGTCGAGCGAGTCGCGGCGGCCGTCGTAGCCCGCGCGCGGGCCGGCCTTGAGCGCCGGGGCGACCGGCTGGCCGGGCACGGGGGCGGGGCGGGGCGGGGCACCGCTGGTCGGGGCGCAACCGGCGGCGCACCACCCGGCCAGCAACGCGGCGAGCGCCGCCGATCGGATGACCGGAGCGGGTGCTGGGTACCGGCGCGTCCCTGCGTCCGTGTGCCTCATGGGAGGCAACGTAGCACCCGCGCAAATCCCACGGCAACCGCCCCTTGCGGCCGCTCGTCCGGGCGTGCTACCTCTCAGCGTTCTTCCCGGTCCATCCACGGGTCAGGGCTCGAAGCCGGCCCGGATCCGCGGCCGTGCGCGCGGCAGCCTTGCCGCTCCGGCCGGGTCACACACTCCCACGAGGGGGCTGTCATGAAGCTTCGCCACGGACTCATGCTCGTCGTCGCTGCCCTGAGCGCCCTTACTCTCGTTGCGGGTTGCGGTGGCGGCGGGGCTGCGGGCAAGGACGAGCTGGTCATCGGCGTCTACGGTTCGCTCACGGGTGGCGACGCCACGTTCGGAGAGTCGACCAAGATGGGTGTCGAGCTGGCGGTCAAGCAGCTCACCGACGCCAAGCAGGGCAAGATCGGCGGACTTCCGGTGCGCACCGTGGTCGAGGACGATCAGGGCAAGGCCGAGGAGGCCGCCACCGTGGTCCAGAAGCTCATCAACCAGGACCGCGTCATCGCGGTCATCGGCGAAGTGGCGTCGTCGCGCTCGCTCGCGGCCGCGCCCATCTGCCAGGCCGCCGGCGTCCCCATGATCACGCCGTCGTCGACGAACCCGAAAGTCACGGAAGTCGGCGAGTTCATCTCGCGCATGTGTTTCATCGATCCGTTCCAGGGCACGGTGATGGCCAAGTTCGCGGCGTCCAACCTGGGCGTGAAGAAGGTCGCGGTCCTGAAGGACGTCAAGAGCGACTACTCGGTCGGGCTGTCGCAGTACTTCACCGAGGCGTTCAAGGCGGCGGGCGGCACGATCGTGGCGGAGCAGGCCTACACGGCCGGCGACCAGGACTTCAGCGCGCAGCTCACGGCCATCAAGGCCAAGTCGCCGGATGCCATCTTCCTGCCCGGCTATTACACCGAGGTCGGCTTGATCGCGCGCAAGGCGCGCGAACTGGGGCTGACCTGCCCGATCCTGGGTGGCGACGGTTGGGAGAGCGAGCAGTTGATCGAGATCGGCGGCGACGCGCTGAACGGGGCCTACTACTCGAACCATTTCGCGGTGGACAACCCCGAGCCCAAGCTGCAGGCGTTCCTGAAGGACTTCAAGGCGAACTTCGGCAAGGAGCCCGACGCCATCGGCGGCTTGGCGTACGACGCGGCGAACGTGCTGTTCGGCTGCCTCGACAAGCTTGCCACGGACGAGCCGGCGTTGTTCAAGGCCCTGGGCTCCTCGAAGGCCGGCACGCCCGAGCGCAAGGAGGCCGAGAAGAAGCTGGCCGCGCTCATCGCGGCGACCAAGGACTACGCGGGTGTGACGGGCGTGATCACGCTCGATGACAAGCGCAATGCCAGCAAGCCGGCGGTGGTGCTCGAGATCAAGGGTGGCAAGAAGGTCTTCAACACCTCCATCAACCCCTAGCGCGACGAGGGTCGGACGGGCCGCGGGCGACACCCCCGCGGCCCGTCGCCACGCATGAGCGAGTTCCTCCAGCAGCTCGTCAACGGGATCACGTGGGGCAGCGTGTACGCGCTCATCGCGCTCGGCTACACGATGGTCTACGGCATCCTGCGGCTCATCAACTTCGCGCACGGCGACATCTATATGCTGGGCGCGTTCGTGGGGCTGTACGCGTCACGCTGGTTCCATGCCGGGCAGGAGCCGAGCCCGCTGAAGGCGCTGCTCGTGCTGCTGACGAGCATGGTGGTGTGTGCGTTTCTGGGCATGATCATCGAGCGGCTGGCCTACAAGCCGGTGCGCAAGTCGCCGCGGCTGTCGGCGCTCATCACCGCCATCGGCGTGTCGCTGCTGCTGGAAAACGGCGGCGTGCTGCTGTTCGGCGCGAGCCCGCGGTTCTTCCCGCAGATCGTGGCGCAGAAGAACATCCAGTTGGGACTCGGCGTGGTGTTGTCGAACCAGCAGTTGATCGTGCTCACGGTGTCGCTCGTGCTCATGCTGGCGCTGCGCTGGCTCGTGAAGAGCACGCGGGTCGGCAAGGCCATGCAGGCGGTGTCGCACAATCACATGGCTGCCTCGCTCATGGGCATCTCAGTGGACCGCATCATCACGTTCACGTTCATGATCGGCTCCGCACTCGCGGCCGCGGCCGGCGTGCTGGTGGCCCTGCAGAGCCCCAAGATCGAGCCCTACATGGGCATCCTGCCGGGCTTGAAGGCGTTCGTGGCCGCGGTGCTGGGCGGCATCGGCAACATCCCGGGCGCGGTGGTCGGCGGGCTGGTCATGGGCATCGCCGAAGTGCTGGTGACCGGCTACCTGTCGCCCACCTATCGTGATGCCATCGCGTTCGTGCTGCTCATTGTCATCCTGCTCGTGCGCCCGGCCGGCATCTTCGGCAAGGCCGTGGCGGAAAAAGTATGAAGCGCTTCCTCGGGCCCATGCTGACGATTGTGGCGCTGGTGGCGCTGAACGTGGCTCTGCCGCGCGTCGTGAACCCGTATCACTTCCAGATTCTCATGCTCATCGGCATCAATGTCGTGCTCGCGGTGTCGCTGAACCTGGTGAACGGCTTCACGGGCCAGTTCTCGATCGGGCATGCCGGCTTCATGGCGGTGGGCGCGTACGCCTCGGCCATGTTCACGATCAAACTCGGGCAGCCGATGGTCGCCTCCATGCATGGCGTGCCGCTGCCGGTCGCACAGGGGCTGGCATTGCTGATGGCGCTGGTGGCGGGCGGCCTGCTGGCCGCAGCTGCGGGCTGGTTGGTTGGCCTGCCGAGCCTGCGGCTGCGCGGCGACTACCTGGCCATCGTGACACTCGGCTTCGGCGAGATCATCCGTGTGGTCATCCTGAACGTCGACGTGATCGGCGGCGCGCGCGGGCTGCCGGGCATTCCGGCGTACGCGACGTTCTTCTGGGTGTTCGGCGCCGTCGCCGCGGTGATCGCGCTGGCACGCAATCTGGCGCACAGCTCGCACGGCCGCGCGCTGTTCGCGATCCGCGACGACGAGGTCGCCGCCGAGGCGCTGGGCGTGGACACCACCTCGTACAAGGTGCTGGCGTTCGTGCTCGGGGCGTTCTTCGCGGGAGTGGCGGGCGGGCTGTTCGCGCACTTCCTGAGCTACCTGAATCCGAGCTCGTTCACGTTCCTGAAGAGCATCGAGGTCATCGCCATGGTCGTGCTGGGTGGCATGGGCTCGATCAGCGGCTCCGTGATCGCCGCCATCGTGCTGACGCTCATGCCCGAGGTGCTGCGCTCGTTGAAGGACAACCGCATGGTGATCTACGCGCTCATGCTGATCGTGCTCATGATCACGCGCCCGCAGGGCCTTATGGGCACACGCGAGCTGTCGTTGTCGTGGCTGACGGCCAAGCGCGGCGTGGCGAAGGGGGCGGCATGAGCCTCGCGAAGGTGATCCCATGAGCCTCGCGAAGGTAATGCCATGCGCCTCGCGAAGGTGATCCCATGAGCCTGCCCGAGACGCTGCTGAACATCGACCACGTCACCATGCAGTTCGGCGGCCTGAAGGCGGTGTGCGACTTCAGCCTCGAGATCCGCACCGGCGAGCTGGTCGGCCTGATCGGCCCCAACGGCGCCGGCAAGACCACCGTGTTCAACGTCATCACCGGCGTGTACGCGCCCACCAATGGCAAGGTCACGTTCGAGAGCCGCCAGATCAGCGGTATGAAGTCCAACAAGATCGCGAGTGGCGGCATCACGCGCACGTTCCAGAACATCCGGCTGTTCTCGCGGCTCACGTGCCTCGACAACGTCTGTGTGGCGACGCACCCGCACCGCACCACCGGACTGGCGTCGGCGGTGTTCCAGACGCCGGCGTTCGAGCGCGATGAGCCGTCGCTTAACACCCCGGCGCGCGACTTGCTCTATGGGCGGGGGGGGGGCGCCTCCGCTGACCCGCCCGCGACGAGTCTGGCATACGGCCAGCAGCGCCGGCTCGAGATCGCGCGCGCACTCGCGGGAAGACCGCGACTGCTGCTGCTCGACGAGCCCGCCGCCGGGTTGAATCCTCAGGAAAGCGAAGAACTCATGCGACTCATCCAGGACATCCGGCGGAAGTTCAAGCTCACCATCCTACTCATC
>JANMAX010000244.1:0-6909 GCA_031360075.1 bacterium
CCCGCGGTGAGCACGCCGTGCTCATGATGGACGAAGCACAGAATCTGTCGATGGACCTGCTCGAGGAGATCCGGCTGCTGTCGAACCTGGAGCACAAGGGCGACAAGCTGCTGCAGATCTTCCTGGTGGGCCAGCCCGAACTCGAAGCCCACCTGGCGCGCCACGAGCTGCGCCAGTTGCGCCAGCGCATCACCGTCCACTACCGGCTGAACCCGCTGTCGCCCGACGAGACGCTCGGCTACATCCACCACCACATCAACGTGGCCGGCGGCAATGGCGCCATCGTGTTCCCGTCCGACACCTGCCGCGAAGTCTACCGGCTCACGCACGGCATCCCGCGCGAGATCAACACGCTGGCGTCGTCAGCGCTGATCGCGGCGTACGCCGACAACTCGCCCGCGGTGACGTTGGCGCATGTCACGGCCGTCGCCCAGGAAGGCGACTTCCGCAGCGTGCTGTCGGGCCCGAGCGCGAGGCCGACCGAACCCAATCCGTCCGCACCCATGCGCGCGCCCGCGCCCCCGCCGCAGGCCCCGATGGCCCCGCCGATGGCGAGCGCACCGCTACTGCCGCAGTCTCCCGCACCGCGTCCGCAGGCCGAAGCGCAGTGGCCACCGCCGCCGCAGCCCGCAACCGCACGCGCTCCGCTGCCCGAACCGTCGCTGCCCGCGGCGCCCGCGCCGGATGACGCCTACGTCGCGCGCGAGCGGGGCGAGATCTCGAGGGGTCTGTTGGCCGCGATGCGTCGCGCGGAGGTGACGCACGCTCCCGCGCCCGCGTCGCCGATGTACCCGATGCACCCGATGCAGTCGCAGGCGCCCATCTCACAGCGTCCGCGGTTCGCCACGCCGCCGCCGTCCGCACCCATTCCGCTGCCGGTGACGCGTGCGACCATGCCGCAGATGCACCCGGCGCCGCAGGCGCCCAGTGCACACCCCGACCTCACCGGTCTGCCGCCCCGCCTGCGCGAGCGACTCGAGCGCGAGCTGTCGCGCGAGGAAGAAGGCGCGCCGTCTCCCATGCGCAACCTGCTCATCGCCGTCTCCGTGCTCTCGACGCTGACCATCATGCTCATCTTGATGCAGCGCTTCGGCGCCATCGACGTGCCGTTCCTGCGCGGTGTGGCCGGCAGTCACGCTTCGTCTGCCGGTAGGAACGGCGGGCCGGACGGTGCGCTGCTGACGCCCGACACCCAGGACCCGACCGCCGCCCTGATCGATTCCCTGAAGCGTGAAGTCGAGACCGCGAGGCACGACAGTTCACTGCGCACCGCCTCCACGCCGAACAGCGTGGAGACGCCCGCGCGCCGCGTGGTGACGCCGCTCGACGACTTCAAGGCCAGCCCCGACACGCCCGTGCCCGCCGCGAGTCCCGCGGCCGATCCGGCCGTGACATCGAACGCGACCGAGAGCACCAGCCATTTCGGCGTCGGCGTGGCCGCATTCCTGGATCAGGACCGGGCCCGCGGCGAGAAGGACCGCCTGGCGAGCGAAACCACACTGCCCGGCATCGTGCTGCCGTTTCGCGACGCCGGCACGACCATGTACCGCGTGGTACTGGGCCGCTGGGGCACGTCGTCGGACGCCGAGAAGGCCGCCAACGCACTCATGGAGCGCGGCCTGATCAACGAAGCGCGCGTGGTGCAGATCCCGAAGCGGTAGCACGGCCACGCGGGGCCGAGGCGACTTGCCCAAAGGCGCGACTACCTCTAGTTTCCTCGGGCTTCGCAGCCTTTGCGTCCCTATCGTCTAGAGGCCTAGGACACTGCCCTTTCACGGCGGCGACACGGGTTCGAATCCCGTTGGGGACGCCAGACCTCATGCAAGAAACTCCGCGCTGACGGTCGCCGCTCGGGGCTTCTTGCTGCCCCTGGAATCGAGCCAGCCCCTCCGTGATTTCGGCCCCTGAGTATGGGCGACACCAGCTCATTCGATTCCGTGCTCCCGGCGATGATGGTCGCTCGCGTTGAGCGCCTTCCATCGCAGTACCGGGTGCAAGCGGAATCGCTCCACCAGAGGATCAGCCTGACCGAAAACGAGCTCCGGCTGCAGATCCCCGCCCTGGAGCCGATCGCAGTACTCGATCTCTGCCCCGCTCAGGGCGAGCAGCGGTTCGAGCACGTCACAGCAGCGATGCACAAGATCCTGTCGAGTCGGCCGTGAATGTCCCGTGAGCATGGGCACGAGCTGCTCGCCAATCGCCGACTCGTCCACGCGGTCCACTCGATTCAACCCGTAGCTGTACAGCGGGTGCGGCAGGATCCCGCACCAGGCGACCACGATCTTCCGGAACCGCTCGGAGCCGACCAGGTGTGGAGCCCGCTCGGCGAGATGCGCGACGTCGAACAGGTCCCGCGGCAGTGTGCGGTCCAGCAGCGCTGCGATCTTTCCTGCCCAGAGCTCCTCGTCGCCCACGCAGCGGATCGAGGGCCGAGGGGCGCTGCCCGGCTGCCAGAGCTCGCGGTCGACGGGCGCGACGATGGGCAACCGCATCTGATAGTTGACGTCCAACTCGATTCGGTCCTGCGACCCCACATGCGAGCGGTACCCCAGGTAGAACTTCCTGCCGGCGTGCTCGTCGGCCGAGTGGGACACGTCGTAGCGGAGCGCACGCGCTACGCGGTCGAGCGCAGCCTCCACGTCCGGCCGCTCGCGCAGCATCGCCTCTCGGTCCGGCTCTCCGACGTAGTTGAAGTCGAGATCCACCGAGAGCCGCAGCGGTCTTCCAAGAGCAAGTTGGATCGCCGTCCCACCCTTGAGCAAGAGCCGCGGGCCCAGGAACGGGTTCTCTGCGATACCGGCAGCGACCTCGCCCAAGCGCAGCACCTTCTCCAGAGTCGTCGCGCGGAAGCCGGTCTCCGCCTCCAACCCGACGATCACGTCACGCGAGAGGTTCACCGGCCCCGCCCTCCGCCACCAGCGACTGCGGCAGCATCAGGTTCCACCTCGGCACGAACACGCCGCCTCTCATCCCGCGGGGCAGGTAGTGCCGCGCCTTCGGACGGTGCTTCTCTAACTCCTCCAGCACGCCCGGGGTGACGTAGAACGCCTTGGCATGGCGCTCGAGGAACCACCCGGCGGCGGCCCAGAGCGAGCGCTTGTCGTAAGCCGCGAGCACGTCGCGGAGGACCTTGAGATCCAGCGACGCGAATCCGCCCGCCGACTCCGCGAGCTCCTCCAGCCCACCGACCCACCGCAGCTGGCGGAAGCCTTCGACCAGGGTGCGCTCCGGGCCAGTGACACGAACCGTCCGCCCCGCGCGCTGCACGCTGCGCACGCCGAGGGTGCTCCACTTCGTGCCCAGGGCTGACGCCGGCGCCGCCAGCAGGCGGGCCGTGTGCGAGCCCCAGCGCACGCTCGTGGGCGTCCCGGCTGTGTACGCAGTGCACACGTTCCAGTCGCTGTGCGCAGCGCCCAGCAGTTCGAGCGCGCTGTGGTGGCTGAAGACGGCGTCCGCGCGCAGCGCTGCCGTCACGAGGAACGCGTCAGGCGCGAAGCCGTCCGCCTGGGCTCCCGCCGGCACCGCCGCATACAGTTCACGCGCAAGCCGGCGCACGCGCCCGGTCTCGACGTAGTACTTCACGCGCTCGCGCGCCCGAGCGCGCGGGTCCTCCCCCCCCGCGACCTTGGCCAGATCGTCGAGCGAGAAGACCGGGCTCGCGTTGAGGAACCCCTGGTAGGCGCCGAGCGCACGTTGACGTTTTGTCTCCATACGGGGTCAACTTTGCCCCGGATTGCGGTTTGGCGTCAACTGGAGAGGGGGTTTCGGGGGTCGGGACGCCACTGCCGCCGAGATCGGCGAACTTGCCAGCCGGGCTCCGGCGCGGACCGAGCACCCCATACGATTCGCTGCCCTGCGTATGGAGCCGGAGCGGGGCCATGCGATAGGCAGACTTGCACTCGAACTCCCGAACCGGAGAGAAACGCCCAGTTAGGGGGATCGTCTGCGAGTGCGCCCCTCGGCACGAACACCTACAATCGCGCTCTCCGCGATTGAAAGTGCGGCGAGTGACTGCCCGGGAACGAAAGGACTCGCATGGACGCGCGGATGTTCCGCTTCGCGACGGTCGCGACACTTGCGCTCGCCAGCCTCTGCTTGCTCGGGTGCGATCGAAAGCCCCCATCCCGAGCCTCCGCCAGCCACGCCGACACCACGGGAGCCGCGCAAGCACCCGAGAATCCCGCAGCTGTGCCGCATCCGTGTCCGCCGCAGCCGGCGGGGCCACAGGTCGGGCGGAGTGACCAACGCCTGAATGCCGCGCGCGCGAAATTGGCCGAGTGGGCCACGATGTGGTCGCAGGCGCTGCCGGGATTCGAGCCCGATTCGCTTTGGCGGGTCGAGAGTCGCCGATGGCAACCAGGCGATATCCGGCCCTTCGAACCGCTGAAACCCGGGACGCAGGTCGACCCCGAGGATGACCTGGCCTCTCAACTGCTCTCGGTCCCCTCGCCCGATGGCCACTACACGCTCGACGTCGACTACTACCAGGTCGTCGTACCCATGGGCGATTCGATCGTGGTCGGTGGCGACCCCGATTCGCGCTGCAGCATCTTCGACGAGCAGAAGCACGTCGAGGTCATTCTCTTGCAGACTGGCACGGATGGCGGCTACCAGTGGGGCGCGTGGCTCTCGAAGAGCGCGTTCGCCATCGGGGGCTGGACCAACGCTGACGACTACGGACAGTGGCAGCAGGGCCAGCTCTGGCTCTACTCGATACCGGACTCGACCATGTCAGTCTACGCGACGCGCATCGTCTCGGCCGATGCCTACGCGCGCTAAGAAGCCGCATGGCACGGATGGCTGCTCAAGCGCTATCGAGCCTGGAAGCGATCGCACGCGCCATCCTGAGGGCATGTGGCGAACGGTTGACAGATGTGCGCAACTGTCGACCGTTCGCCACATCGGGGCGCTCGGCCCCGGAGTGTCCCCATTCTCAGGACCGCGGCTCATGACATGCTCGCGGGGGCCGTGGACCACCTGCGGTGGGCGGAACCGACTCCTTTGCTGGCAGCGCCGCAATGGGCCGAAGGTTCAGGGTTCCGAGCCTTTGCCCGGGCGGTGAACCGACCCGGGAACCCCGGGGTGGCTCCGAATGCGGCTGAGCCAGCACGGGCGATCGTCCTCTCCGGGCCAGCATCACGCCCGTGCGGCCTGGGGGGGCTATCGAAGCCGGACCAGTAGCGCGCTCACCGAACGGCCCGCGGCCAGCAGGCGGGCCTGATAGACACCAGGCGCAACGAGCCGGCCCTCGTCATCACGTCCGTCCCAGCGGATGGCCCGCGTGCCGACCGGCCGCAGGCCGGAGTCCAGATGCCGGATCGCACGTCCAGCTGCATCGAACACCACCAACTGCTGCTCTCCCTCATACGGGCTGCTGGCGTCGACCCACTGCTCGCCTCGTGAAGGATTGCTCCGCACGGACAGTCCCAGATCCCGTGTCCTGGGAGCCGGATTCACGCCGAGCACCACGCCCCACTTGATCAGGGCATCGCTGGTGATCGCCGGGTCCACGAAGAGTCCTTCATTGTAGAACTGGACACTGCGCAGCCGAACATGCGTGACGCCGGACGTGTTGGACGCCCGGAACCGGAGAGTCAATAACTGAGCGGGCCCGGTCAGCGAAGTGATATTGCATAGCAGCACGTCCGAGATGGTGATGCTGTCGCCGGCGGACTGAAGGAGCAGGAATGTGTTGCCGCAGGCCAGCTGCATGGATGAACCCTGCTGAAGCGAGAGGGGGTTCGTCGGCAGGAACGTCAACTGGGCTGGGTCGTATTCCACCACGGCGTCGAAGCCATTGAACGCTGAACCCGTGACCGGTACACGCAACTCCAGAGTGAACGTAGCGCCTGGAGCAACAGTGAGCGTCTCCGGACTGACGGCCAAGCGCACCGCAGCGTGAGACTGCACGGACGCCAGCAGCGTCAAGGCCACACCGCACCACATCGCGGACAGGGGGAAACGTCCCATACGAACTCCCGACGCAACTCCGCCGAGGCGGAGGAGGACGCGTCCTGCGCCCTCCTCCCCCACGCGAAGATGGACTTACGGAATGAGCACCAACCGGCGCGACTGCCTGACGCTCGGAGTGTCGAAGCGCACCATGTAGAGCCCGGCTGGAACCGTACGACCGTCGTCACTACGGCCATCCCACACCAGCGTCTGCCCGCCGGCCGCCATCTGGCCGTCGATCAGCGTGCGGATGCGGCGACCGGCCAGGTCGTATACCGCGACGCGCACGTGTCCTTCGTGAGGCAAGGACAGCATCATGCTCGTGCGGCCACGGAACGGGTTGGGAAAGGCAGCACCCAGCAGGGCGACAGCCGACAGCCCAGGCTTGCTGCCCGCGAGCGCGACCGGGTGGTTGGCAGCGTCACGCGCCGTCACCGACCCAACGCTCACCGCGGGCTCACCCGTCGCGATACGGCGGAACGTGACGTTCATGAGCACGCCTTCGCCACTGACACCGACGCCTTCGCCGAGCAGAGCGTAGTCGACGACGCCCGGGGACGGAGACAGCACAACCGAGCCGCGACCCTGCGAAGCCAGAAGTTCGCCCGCTTCGGCCGAGACGAACTCGACGACGCTGTGGTCATAGTCCAGCGTGATGCTGGCGCCCATCGCGTTGCCGGCGCCGCTCATGTGAACCGGCACCACGAACGTTTCGCCGTTAGCTGCGGCCGTCTTGGAAGCCGCTCCCACCTCGATGCTGTTCGCGCCAGCCGATGCGAGTGCTGGGCGATCCTGAGGTGCGGAGACGACGCTGTGATTGATCGCGAACATCATGAGGTCCTCGAAGCCGACCTTGTTGTCCGTGGTCGGGCGGGCATTCACGGAGAAGTCCGTCGTGGGGCCCACGTCGAGGTAGTTGAACGGACTGAGCGGCGTCAGCGTGATGCCGTAGTGTGC
>JANMAX010000248.1:0-3688 GCA_031360075.1 bacterium
TTCCGGCATCCCCCGCGCATGTCCTTCGCGCCCTTCCTCGCCATGGCCGTCGCCGCACCACTGACGTGGCTCGTGATGCCGCTCGGCATCCGGCTCGCATGGGCGATCGGCTGGCTCGACCACCCCGAAGCACGCAAGCTGCACATCAACGCCACGGCGGTGCTCGGCGGCGCGGTCGTGTTCGTGTGCGCGGTCGCGGCCTGGGGTGTCACGCTGTCGCGCATCCCGCACTCACCCGCCGACTGGGAGGCCTGGTACCTGCTCGCGGGGGCCGGACTCATCCTGTGCGTGGGCCTGTGGGATGACCGGTTCGGCATGCAGCCGGGCGTCAAGATGCTGGGCCAGGCCGCGGCTGCGAGCGTGATCCTGTCCGCCGGGCTGGTGCCCGATCTGGGCCTGCCGCTCGGGATCGAGGCCGCCATCGCCATGGTCGCCATGGTGGCGCTCATGAACGCGGTCAACTTCCTCGACAACATGAACGGCATGGTCGGCGGACTGGCCGCCATCGCGCTCACGGGGTTCGCCTGGACCTCGCTGGAGCGCGGGGCCAACGGTGTCGCGGCCGCCCAATTGGCGCTGGCCGGGGCCTGTTTCGGGTTCCTGCCCCACAACTTCCCCCGAGCACGCATCTTCCTGGGGGACGCGGGCAGTCTGGTCTTGGGGTATAGTCTCGGTGCTTCCGCGCTCATGACCATGCAGGGAGCGGCTCCAGGGTGGGGCCGCGCCGGGGCACTCCTGATTCTGGCCTACCCGGCGTTCGATATGATCTTCGTGATCCTCACGCGCATGCGCGACGGTCGTCCGGTGTCGCAGGGCGGCCGCGATCACACCAACCACCGACTAGCGAGTGTCCTCCAATGTCCGAAACGAACCGTGGTGCTGATGTGGGTCACTGGGGCCGTCCTCTGCGGCGCCGGAATAAGTATGCTGCACCTAAATCAGGCGGCGCCGACGCTGCTCCTGTGGGGCCTGTCGACGACGCTGATGCTCTGGAGCGGGCTGCGGTTATCGTCCGTGCCGATCGCCCCGCGCCCCGGACCGACATCGAAGTGATCGGTGCGCATCGCGAGCCGGCGTCGCGCGATCCGCTCGAGCCCGATGAGCACGACTTCAAGCTGCGCGACCTGGTCGTGTACATGGCCAAGGGTCTGGTCGACCACCCCGAGGACGTCTCGGTCGAGGTTCTGGATGCCGGTGACGGCGGCGAGCTCGAGCTGCGCACGCATCCCGACGACATGGGTCATGTCATCGGCAAGCAGGGCCGCACAGCGCGTTCACTGCGCCTGGCACTGGGCGCTGCTGCCGCCCGCATCGACCGCCGCATGGGTCTGGAGATCGCGGACTGATCGCCATCGGCCGCATCGGCCGCCCGCACGGGGTGGCCGGTGAGTTCTACGTCGATGGCTGCCCGCTCACGGCAGACCAGTTGCAGGCGCTCGAGACCATGGAGTGGCGCGGTGCGCGCGAGGGTGTGCGCGCGGTGACGCTCAAGCGCGTGCGCGCCGCGGCCGGCCGGCTGCTCGTCATGGCCGAGGGCATCAGCTCGCGCGAGGGCGCTTCGACACTCACGAACGGCATGTTCTGGGCGGGACGCGAGCGTCTGCCGGACCCGGGCCCGGGCAAGTCCTACGCCTACGAGCTCGCGGGCATGCGCGTCGTGGACACCGCCGGGCGCGAGTTGGGCGTGGTCGCCGAGGTGATCTTCAACGTCGACCAGCCGCTGCTCCAGCTCGAGGGCGAGAAGGGCAAGCTGCTGCCCTGCCAGCCACCGTTCATCAAGCACCTGGACGTCGCGGCTCGCGTCATCACGCTCGACCTGCCTGTCGGTTTCGACGAGTTCTAGCCCGGACCAGAGGCTGGGAGCAGAAGAACCCCCATGCGTATCTCCCTCGTCACGATCTTCCCGGAGTTCTTTCCCGACGCCTTCGGTGACGGGATGATCCGTGTTGCACGGGAGAAGGGGAAGCTCGAGGTGCAGGTGGTGAACCTGCGCGACTTCACCGAGGACGTGCACAGGACCGTGGATGATGCGCCGTTCGGGGGTGGGCCGGGGATGGTCATGAAGGTCGAACCCCTGTTCAAGGCGGTCGCTTCGCTCGGGCTTGGCGAACGCTCGGCCCGGCCGGCGGGCACACGGGTGGTGCTGACCTCGCCGCAGGGCGCGCGGTTCACGCAGGCGACGGCGATCGAGTGGGCGCGGCTGGATCATCTCGTCATCCTGTGCGGACGCTACAAGGGTGTCGATGAGCGCGTGGCGCAGCATCTGGTCGACGACGAGTTCTCGTTGGGGGACTTCGTGCTGTCGGGCGGCGAGCCGGCGGCGTTGTGTGTGGTGGACGCGGTCGCGCGGCTGCAGCCGGATGTCGTGGGGTGTTTCGACTCGGTCGAGAGCGACTCGTTCCACTCGGGGCTGCTCGACTGCGCCTACTGGACCCGGCCCGCCGACTATCACGGCTGGGCAGTCCCCGACGTGCTGCTCTCGGGCCACCATGCGCAGATCGCCAAGGCGCGCCGCGAGGAGTCGCTGCGCCGCACGTTCGAGCGCCGCCCCGACCTGCTCGAGTCGGCCGATCTGGACGAAGAGGACCGGCGCTACCTGCGGCGCCTTTCGCGAGCGCAAGAGCCCGGCAGGACCGGGACGGGCAGCGCGTGACCGAAGCCGCGGAGAGCCGCGCGGCCGGCCTGCTCGATACCGCATCGGGCGCGGCGTTCGTGCTCATGGCGTTCACGTTCGCGGGCCCGATCGCGCCCATGGGCATCGCCACCGCGCTGTGCGCCACACTCACGCTGCTGCGCCTGTGCGTGCGGCCGCGCACGACGTGGCCGCGCACGCCCGTGGACCTGGCGGCGCTCGGCTGGCTGGCGGCGCTCGTGCTGGCAACCGTGTTCGCGCAGGATCCCTCGGCGAGCGCCCCCCGGCTGACCAAGGCGCTGTTCCCCGCGCTGGTCGGCCTCGCGGCGTTCCACGGCTCGCGCCGGCGCATCGCCGTATACGCGGTCGCCGCCTACCTGCTGGCGACCGCGCGCGCCTCGGCCGTGGGGCTCGCCATCTGGGTGCAGCACGGCGCGTCGATGGCGTCGCGCGCGCGCGGGCTGTCGGGCCACTACATGACGTTCGGCGGCTCGCTGGCGATCGCGCTGCCCGTGGCGATCTCCATCGCGCTGCTCGCGCGTGGCTTCCGCTGGCGCGGCGGCGCGCTCGCGGTGGTGGTCCTGGGGCTGGCCGCGCTCGCCGTCACGTACACGCGCAGCGCATGGTTGGGATTGTTCGCGTCCTGCACCACGCTGCTGGTTGCGATCTACCCGCTCGGGCTCATCGGGCTGGCAGCGTTGGGCGTGCTGGCGTGGTGGCTGGCGCCGGGAGCGTGGGGCGCGCGGCTGCACAGCATGTTCGACCCGGGCAACGTGTGGAATCGCGAGCGCATGCACATGTGGGACGCGGGGCTGCGCATGTTCCGCGACCACCCGGTGACGGGCGTGGGACTTCAAGACCTGCACGCGCTCTACGACCGCTACCGCTCGGCCGACTCGGTCGAGCGCGCCGGCCACCTGCACAACGCGTACGTACAGATCGCCGCCACCATGGGCATCGTGGGACTCGCCGCCTTTGCGTGGCTCTACGGCTCGCTCTTGCGCGCGGCGACCGCGGGCCTTCGCGTGCAGCGCGTGTCGCTGCGCGGCGCCGGCG
>JANMAX010000255.1:0-23882 GCA_031360075.1 bacterium
CAGCGGCTCGGACCCTATCTGCTCGTCGCGCGACTGGGTGTCGGCGGCATGGGCGAGGTCTACCGCGCGCGCGATACCCGGCTCCGACGTGAGGTGGCGCTCAAGGTGCTGCCTCCGCATCTGTCCGCCGATCCCGAACGGCGCCAACGGCTCGATCGTGAGGCGCGGATGGCGTCGCAACTCAATCACCCGCGCATCTGCCGGATCTACGACATCGGACACGACCTGGGCGTTGACTATCTGGTGATGGAGTACCTGCGCGGGGAGACGTTGGCGGCTCGGCTGGAGCGGGGCGCGCTGCCGCTGCGCGAGGTGTTCCGTCTCGCGCTCGAGCTCGCCGAAGGGCTCGAGGCCGCCCATCGAGCCGGACTCGTGCACCGCGACCTGAAGCCGGCGAATATCATGCTCACCGAGCAGGGCGCCAAACTACTCGACTTCGGCATCGCCCGCACGATGGATGCGCCAGTGGGCGACCCCGAACCCGCCACCCCGTTCCCCTCGCTCGAAGGCGACGCGTTCACGCTCACCGGCACGGTACTGGGTTCGCTGCCCTACATCTCGCCTGAACAACTCCAGGGGCGCGAGGCCGATCAGCGTTCGGACGTCTTCGCGCTCGGCGCGACCTTGTTCGAGATGCTCACGGGCCGGCGCTGCTTCGACGGCGCGGACCCGACCGCCCGCGTGCAAGCCATGCTGACGCGGCGGGTTACGCCGGTGAGCACGCTGCGACCGCGCACGCCGCCCGGGCTGTCCGATCTCATCATGCGCTGTCTCGAGAAGGACCCCGCGCAGCGCTGGCCCGACGCCGGCGCGCTCCGGCTCGAGCTCGAACGCGTCGAGGCTCAGGCCCGCTCACTGGCCGAGCGCCCGGCGCTGCAGCGGCGCGCGCTCACGCGCGGCCTGTGGGCCGCGGTGGCGCTGGGAGTCGTTTTCACGGTCGTGTGGCGGGTGTCGGAGACACTCCGGCCACCGCCACCGCCCCTGCACGCGCTCATCGGCGCACCCGACAGCACGCGGTTGCTGCTCTCGGGAGACAGCGGAGGCCCCCCCGTGATCTCGCCCGACGGGACTCGTCTGGCGTTCGTGGCGGTGGACGCCGACGGCGTGCAGCAGGTGTGGGTACGCCCACTCGCCGGCCCACGCGCCGAACGCGTGCGCGGCACCGAGGACGCGCGTTTCCCGTTCTGGTCGCCGGATGGCAGTTCGCTCGCGTTCTTCACCAGCACGCATCTGGCCCGCATCGACCTCGCGAGCGGCCGGCGCGCCGAGCTGTGTGAGTCGACGAGCGGGCGGGGCGGCAGTTGGGGCAGCCGCGGCGACATCGTGTTCGCGCGTTCGTTCCGCTCTGGCATCTTCATGATACCTGCATCAGGCGGTACGCCACGCGAAGTCGCCGCTCGCGACACGGTCCGGTTCACGACGTTCCGCTGGCCGCACTTCCTGCCCGATGGGCGCCGGTTCACCTACTTCGCGGCCCGCCATGTCGGCGAGCTGCCGCCCGCGCAGGGCCTGGCCTCGCTGCCCGCGGCGCGCGGCGGAGTGTTCCTGGCTTCGCTCGACGATGCGGGCGTCCGCATGCTGCGCGAGACCGAGGGCGAAGCGCTGGTGGCGGGCGGGCACCTGCTGTTCGCCCAGTCCGGACGGCTCATGGCACAGCCACTCGACGCCTCCGCCGGACGACTCAAGGGTGCGGCGTTCCCCACCGGTGAAACCGTGCACGCGGACAGCTCGACGTGGAAGCTCGATGTCACCGTGTCGAACACCGGCACGCTCGCCTATGACGAGAGCGGTCCGCGGCAGGGGTACGAGGTCGCGTGGTTCGATCGCACGGGCAGTGTCACCGGGAAGACCGGCGCTCCCGGGGACCACGTCAACCTGCGCCTGTCGCCGGATGGCCGCAGCCTCGCGCTCGAGACGCGCGCCGGTGGAGGCTCCCAGATCTGGCTCTGGGCGCTCGAGCGCAACACCCGCGAGCGTCTGATCACTGCGGCGGACGTCGTCATGCCGTGCTGGTCCCGCGATGGCCGCGCGATCGTCTACGGGCGCTTCGAGGCGAAGGAGTCGGCGATGGCGGTGTACTGGCACCCGCTCGACGGGCGCACGAGCGGGCACCTGATGTATCCGAGCGAGGACAACGACTGGCCGGAGGACTTCGATCCGCGGGGACGGACGTTGCTGTGCGCGAACGGCGGCTACAGCATCGAGCGACCTGGCCGGCTGGTGCTCTATAACGTCGCGCGCGACTCGCTCCCGCCCAGTCCGTGGTGGGTGCCGCAGGGCGTGCTCGCCATGAAGCTGCCGCTGCGCGTCGACCGTGCGCGCATCTCGCCCGACGGACGCTGGTTCGCCTATACGATGCGCGAGAACGGCCGCGAGGAGATCTTCCTGTCGCCGTTCCGCCCACCGAGTTTTCCCACGGCGTGGAGCCAGCTCCCGCGCCGGCGTGTGTCGCGACAGGGCGGCAGCCGCCCGCGCTGGCGCGCGGACGGCACGGAACTGTTCTTCGTGCGCGGGCACAGCACGCTGGTCGCGGTGCCGGTCCAGGCCCGCGGCGACTCGCTGGCGTTCGGCCACGAGCAGGAGCTGTTCCACGTGCCGCAGCGCCCGTCGCGCGATTCGTACGACGTCAGCGCCGACGGCCAGCGTTTCGTGATCATCACGCTCGGCCAGGAGAACGAGGCGCCGATCGTGGTGATCTCCAACTGGCTCGCGACGCTGGAGCGGCGGAAGTGAGGGCCGGGCGCGCCCGGGCCCCCGTGCATGCTCGGCACGGGGGCCCGGGGTGACGTCTGGCGGCTCGAACGCCACCGCGATGGACTACTTGTTGACGGTGACGAATCCGTCGATGGTCTGCCCATCGGCAAGAGTCGCACGGATGCGATAGCTCTTGTTGACGGCCATGTTGCTCGTGCCGAGATTGAATTGGTAGTGCCCCGAGTCTCCCGCGTACCGGAACCGGGTCCCGATATCCGCAGCGCTGGTGCCAAGAGGCTCGAGTGGCATCTCGGACTCACTCGGAAGCCCGGGCAGCTGGGTCACCGAGATATTCGCGATCGCGGTCGTGAGGCCGGCACAGGTCGACAGCGCGAACTTGACTGGCACGGTGCGGCCCTTCTTGACCAGGATGGGCGTCGGTGCCGGCATCATGGGTGACAGGAAGCCCTGAACGTCACCGTAACCGATGGTGATGAGCTGGCTGGCAGTCCCGGTATTGCCGGACGGATCGGTCGCCGACCATGTCACCGTGTAGGTGCCGACCGCGGCACCCGCCGCAGGGACACCGCTGGCGGTCGCGGCGAGCAGTCCCGAGCACTCGTCGCTGGCGGTCGCGCCGCCCACGAGGCTGGGCGCATATTCGCACACCGGGAACATGATGGAGCCGGGGGCCGTCACGACCGGCGGAGCGGTGTCCGCCACGCGCACCGTTCGGCTCGCCGTGCCGACGTAGCCGTTCGGGTCGGTCGCCGTGTAGGTGAGCGTGTAGTTCCCCAGGACATCGGCATTCACCGAGCCGGAGCCCGCGACCGGCAGCGGACCAGCGCACGCATCCGTCGCACTCGCACCGGGGTCCACGAAGCTGCCGTGACATTCCACCGTCAGGTTGGTCCCGCCGTTCAAGGACACGACCGGCGGCTGCGTGTCGACGACGATGACGGTGCGCGAGGCCGTGGCCGAGTTGCCGTTGCCATCGCTGACAAAGTAGTCGACGGAGTACGAGCCGGTGATATTCATGTTGAGCTTGGTTCTGCCGGGGCTCACCGTCAGGATCCCTGCACACACATCGCTGGCCGTCGCCCCGGGGTCCGCGTAAGGCCCACTGCCGCACTCGACGGTGGCGGGGTTGTCACCCAGAAGTGTGATGACGGGACGGTCGTCGTCCACGACCGTCACGGTTTGCGGACAGGTCACGACGTGACCCTGCGCATCGGTCGCCGTCCAAGTGAGCGTCGTCACCCCGAGCGGGAAAGCAGCCGGGGCATTGTGCGTCAGGCTGACGGGCTCACAGCCATTGGTCACCGAGGGCGGCGCGATCGGGCCGTCGTATGCGCACCCCACGTTCGTGCCGAACGTCACGGCCGGGTCGCACGCCAGGAGCGGGGCGCTGCACCCTCCGGAGGCGCCGGTCACGGTGACGGTCTGCACACACTGGACAGGCACGCCAATGTCGTCGAGTGCCGTCCAGCGGACCGTCGTCATCCCGGGCGGGAACGACGGCGGGGCGTCGCTCGTCAGATTCACGACGCCGCATGCACCTGAGACCGCGGGTGACGGCAGTGCGCCGACCCAGTCCGATCCGGCATTCGGGCTCACGACGACACCGGATGCGCAGGCGATCGTCAGCCACGTGCCGGATGAGGGGGTGCCCAGAGAGTAGGCGTCCGGCGCTGAGGAAAACTTGAATGTGGGACTCGGCGAGCTGGAGTTCGTGACCCGTACCGTGACCAGGAGGTTCTCCCCGGGCTCCCACGGAATGCCCTGGGAGGTGCACACGGGGATCGTGACGGAGAGCGTCGCGGACAGGTTGGCGCCAGTCGGCACGATGAACCCCCTGCCTGCCGAGTTCCCCGAGACGGAGCCCAGTATCGTCACCGAGGCACTCGTCAGCACGGTGCCCGAAGTGCTGTAGGTGATCGAGACGGGCACCGTCGCGGGGAGCGACGTGATTGGAGTCATGGAGAACGCCGCCGGCGAGACGATCGCCACCGCCGTCACACTGTCCCAGAACAGGACCTCCGCATGCAGCCCCGAGCCGGCACCATCCGCCGTGGCGCGGAGTTGGGATCCGACGCAGTCGTCCTCGCACACGTGCCAGATGGCGGTGAAGTTGCCGGCCTGATCGGCGACCACCGACCACTGAGCGTGATCGACGCCGGTCGCCGGGGTCCCGTCCGCATGAAGCACCAGCAGGTGAACCTCCTCGCCCGGCTGGAATCCGGCGCCCTGCAATGTGGCCAGTGTGCCCGGCTCATAGTCCGCCTGATCGCTCGTGAGTGTCTGGCCGAGTGCGGCGCCCGCACCAAGTGCGAGCAGCAAACCGGCCAGGATGAACCCGAACAAGTTCTTCATCTCGTGCTCCTGTCTTCGCTATCGGGAATAGTGGATCGGGTCGTCGGGGGTCTCGATCGGTGAGGGTGCGTCTGCGGTGTCATTGCTTGCTCCCCTCGCCCGCGCTTGTGGCGGGGATGAGTCAGAGCCCTCGGTTCATGCGGACCTCCAGCGCTCGGCGAACGTTGCTCATCGTGGGAGACACGGCGTCGCGGAGATCCGTGGACTGCCATTCCAACTCGATGGTGCTGCCCGCTCGGGGCGACCAGCGTCCGCCGGCGCCCCAGGAGATCGTGGTGCGCTTCTCCCGGCCGTCCGAAGCCAGCGCCATGGAGAGCCCCTCGCTCAGGTAGAACTCGATCGCTCCCTGACGCAGGCCGTGCTTCAGGTAGACGTCGCTGGCATTGCGCGTGACGCCCGAGACCGGGCGGTCGGTCTCGGAGTAGAGGACCCGGGACGTCCAGAGCAGGCGCGAGGACGCCTGCGTCTGTGCTTCGATCTGGGCCGAGTAGGTCTGGTAGGTGGAGCCAGGCCGCACACGGTCGAAGTACTCGTTCTGGGCGAGCGTCTGGGTGACCGTCCCGGGGATCGCGCGAAACCGGACGGGCTGCGTGCGCGCGATGCTGAGCCCGCGGCTGATGCTGTTGATCCGCGGATCCCACAATCGGCCGGCCGGTGGCAGCGCGTCGTTCTCGCGACCATTCTGTCGCCAGCTGACGTTCCAGCGCGCACTCTTGCCCTGGTCGAGAGCGAACGTCGTGTGCAGGTTCAGCGTCCGGCCATGCACCGGGCCGTTGCGTGAGACGTTCGTGCGCAGGAGATCCGCCGTGAGTGACCAGACCAGGGCCCCTCGCAGGAGCCTCGTGTAGTCCTGCACGCGGATGCGCTCGCCATCCGCCGGCTCATACGGCAGGGCCAGCGAGCGGAACAGCGGGCTGGTGCGCCGGTACTCCAGCGTGACGCGTGAGGCGGCCAGCGGCAGCACGAGCCGGGCGCCGAACAACTCTCCCGCCTGAGTCGAGTCGTTGAGCCTTGTCCAGCCGAGCGCGCCCGAGCGAAGGGCGAGTCCGCGAGCGCTGCCGTCAGCTGCCGTCATGCGTGCGCCCGATCGTCCCGCCGAGCGGTCACCGGTGAAGACCGAGCCCACGTATTCGAGACTGAGGCTGCCCTGCCGCTTGAGGAACCACAGCGACGCATCGGAGCCGAGCAGCAGGTTCTCCTGCGCTCGCGGCTGGCCCGGACCCGTGTAGAACGCCGCGGAGCCGCCGTCGTCGCGGAGGCGGGCAGCGGTCAGGCCGAACGCGAGCGAGCTCCCCGGGCGCACGGACATTCGGTGGCCACGGAAATCCTGCCGGAATCCCCCGAGCATGTAGCCCTGCGACTCTGTCGCCCGCTGGCTGATCCCGGAGACGGTGCTGAATTCGATCCACCGGACGAATCGGAGCCTGAGCTCGCCACCGAAGACGCGGGTGGATCCTGCGGTGTTGCTCGTGAATTGGGGCGACAGGTCGCCGTAGCGCGCCACGAAGCGTGGATTCGAGATCTCGAGTGTGAAGTAGCGGTCTGGCTCACTCGAGCGCGTGCTGAAGGAAGGCCGATTGAGGGACGCGCTCAGCTGGGTGCGGCCCAGCGCGAGCGAAAGCCGGGAGTTCGAGCTGTAGCTCACGGGACCGCCGGCGCCGAAGCCCAGCGGCCGGTTGCTGTCCAGGTAGCTCGAGTGGAGCGAGATCGAGCCCGTCCAGCGGTGCCGGGAAGGGGTCGTGGCCGAGCGCGCAGGAGTCGCGTCCAGCCCGCCGATGACCACGGCGAGCATGATCCCGTGACGCGTCCAGCGAGCCGCCCATTGAATTGGGTGCGGACTGCGTCCCCCGATGGCGGCGGGCCGCGTGCGGACGGCGTGGGCATGCATCGGCATCGTGGCCCTCACATGGGGTCAGTGCGAGCGCGGGCCGCGTTCGACGGCCGGATTCCCCGAGTTCCCCCGAACCACGAGGGCCGGCCGCCGAGTTTGGCGGAGACACCGGTGTCCTGTGTCCGGACAACGGGCACACGGAAGCGCCTCCGTACGAATCAACGCCGGGAGTGCGCGAATGTGTCGCACAATCACGAGGAGCGAGGGGGTGCGGGTTCATACTCCGCTCCGCCAACGTCGAACTCCGGGGGGCGCAGCCCGCTCGGACGAGGGCGGTCCCACCGAGGGGCGAAAATGGCTCGCCCGCCGGGACCGCATCGATCAGGAGCCCGACTGCTCCATCAACTGCGTCAGGCGGCCGAGTCCGCGCGAGACCAGCGAGCGGACAGCGTTCACGCTCTGACGGCCCATCTCCTCCGCGATCGCCTCGTAGGGCAGGCCCAGCTCGAGGCGCAATATCAATGCGTCGCGCTGGTCCGTGCTCAGCTCCTGCATCGCAACGCGGTAGCGCGCCAGCGCTTCGCCCGCCTTGAACTCCTCATCGGGAGTGCCGCCGTTGGCGGCGAGATCGTCGACCAGGCTCGCGTGGCCCGGCCTGCGATGGCCCCTTCAACGACGTGTGGACCCTGCCGCTGGGTGACAGCGCCCCGGAGTGGGTGGCGCTGTCACCCAGCGGACTGAAGCCCGCCGCACGCTCGGGGCACACTGCGATTCACGATGGGATTCGCGATCGCATGGTGGTGTTCGGTGGATCCGGCCCGAGCCCCATGAATGACGTCTGGATCCTGGGGCCAGCCGTCGTCCTGTCGGTCGATGACACCGCGCTACGGCCGTCCGGAAGCGAACTGCGGATTCCGAGTCAGCCCTGCGCGCCGCAGCCCGCCATCTCCGCCAGCCGCTCGGCCGCGTCGGCCTCGAGCAGCGCCTCGCCCATCTTGCCGATGTCACCCTGCATGAACTCGTTGATCGAGTGCACGGTGAACCCGATGCGGTGATCGGTGACGCGGCTCTGCGGGAAGTTGTAGGTGCGGATCTTGGCGCTGCGGTCGCCGCTCGAAACCTGCGACTTGCGCGCCGCGGCCTGCTTCTGCTGCGCTTCCTGAAGTTTCAAGTCGTAGAGCCGCGCGCGCAGCACCTTCATGGCCTTCGCGCGGTTCTTGATCTGCGAGCGTTCATCCTGGCACGTCACCACCAATCCGCTCGGCACATGCGTGATGCGCACGGCCGAGTCCGTCGTGTTGACGCCCTGACCGCCGGGACCGCCGGCGCGATACACATCGACGCGCAGGTCCTTCTCGGCGACCTCGACATCGACGTCCTCGACCTCGGGCAACACCGCCACGGTGGCCGCCGAGGTGTGGATGCGGCCCGACGCTTCTGTGGCCGGTACGCGCTGCACGCGGTGCACGCCGGACTCGAACTTCATCTCGCGGTACACGCCCTCGCCCTCGAGCGTGAAGATGATCTCCTTGTAGCCACCGGCCTCGGCCTCGGTGAGTGAGATCACTTCCTGCTTCCAGCGCTTGAGCTCGGCGAACTTGGTGTACATGCGGTAGAGGTCGGCCGCGAACAGCGCGGCTTCCTCACCGCCCACGCCGCCACGCACTTCGATGATGACGTTCTTGTCGTCATCGGGATCGCGTGGCAACAGCTGCTTCTTGAGCTCCACCGACAGCGCGCTCTCGCGCGCCTCGAGCTCGGGCAGCTCGGCCTGCGCCAGTTCGGCCAGTTCGGCGTCACCCGAGGCGATCGCGGCGCGGTCGTCGGCGATGGTGGCGGCGAGCTTCCGGTACTCCCCAGCCAGTTGCACGGTGTGCAGCAGGCGCGAGCGCTCGCGCGACAGGTCGCGCAGCTTCCGCGGGTCGCGCGCCACGTCGGGCTCGGCGAGCAGCCGGTCCAGTTCCGCGAAGCGGTGCTCCACGCGCGTCAGCGCGCCCAGCATGGTGGCGTCCATGCTCATCGGCTCGCGGCCTCCGGCGGCGGGAAGCCCTGGCGCGACATCGAGCGATGCCCGGCGGCCTCCGGCCGCGCGGTCGCGGGGCTCGGGATGCCGCGGCCGTAACCAGTCAGCGCACGCTGGCTCATTGCACGAAGCTCACTTCCTTGATGCCGCCGGCCTGGCGGGCGGCTTCGAGCGCGGGGTCGCCCAGCACCTTCTCGAGCGACGCGATGGCGACCGCGCACATCTCGAGATCGGGCTCGCGCGTCGTGAGCCGCTGGAACTGCATGCCGGGCCACGCCAGTGCCCGGACCACCGGGTTCCCGAAGTACTTGCCCGAGAGCCGGATGAACTCGAACGCCACGCCTGCGATGAGCGGCATGCAGGCGATGCGCAACAGGTGCTGCTGGATGTTCGCGGGCTTCCCGATGAACGTGAACACGACGATGCTCACGAGCACCACCAGGAACAGGAACGTCGTGCCGCAGCGCGGATGCAGGCGCGGGAACTTCTGCACGTTCTCAGGTGTCAGCTCGACGCCGGCCTCGAGCGCATGGATGGCCTTGTGCTCGGCCCCGTGGTAGCCGAGGACGCGCGCCATCTCCTTCCACTGGCTGATGGCCCACAGGTAGAGCACGAACGCGGTCAGGCGGAACGCGCCGTCGACCAAGCCGAAACCGATGCGGTCGTGGAAGCCGAGCCAGCCGGTGAGCCGAGCGGGCAGCACCACGAACAGCAGCAGGCCAAGGCTCATGGAGACGACCAGCGTGACCGCCTGCAGGACGCCCGCCCACGGACTCGGCTTGGCTTCGGGCTTGCCGGCCTCGGCCTCGCGCGACGCCTCGTCGGCGCTGAAGTTGAGCGCGGTCACACCCAACGCCAGCGTCTCGAACAGCGACACCGCACCACGCACGACCGGCAGGCCGAGCGGTTTGATGCGGCGCGTGACCGACTCGAACGATTTCTCGAAGAAGCCGAGCGTACCGTCGGGACGGCGCACCGCGACGGCGACGCGTGTCGGCGAGCGCATCATGACGCCTTCGATCACCGCCTGGCCACCCAGGGGAAGGAACGGCATGCACACTCTCCGGGAACAGGGCGCCGTCTCGGCCGTCCGGGCAGGAAGTTGCGTGGACGGTGCCGGGCCCGAGGGGAAAAACATACGGCTCCCGTGCGGGCAGGAGTGCCCACGACGGGAGCCGTTGGAAGCGCGCTACTTGTCGGTCTGGTCGGTCTGTTCGACGGGCGTGACCTTCGCGTACCGCTTGCGGAAGCGATCGACGCGACCGGCCTTGTCGAGCATCTTCTGCTTGCCCGTGAAGAACGGATGGCACTTCGAGCAGATGTCCAAGTGCACCTTGCCGTCCGACGACGCCGGCTTGAGCGTGGTGCGGGTGACCCACTCCTCGCCACAGCCGTAGCAGTGGAACGTGCGCGTCTCGTATACCGGATGGATTCCTGACTTCATGGGATGCTCCGCTACGGCGGCGTTCCCCGGCGCCCAGGCCCTGGACCGGCTACCGGCCTGCAGGGACGTGGGTGATGCCGAGCGCTCCGCCTGATATGAGTGAGGCGGAGAAGTATGCCCGAGCGCGGGCGGGGCGTGCAAACCGGGGCTGTTCTGGGTGGGTGAAGCCGGTGCGGGGCAGAAGCCTGGGGTGTGCTGAGGCCGGCTCCAAGCCCGGGCCCCACCTGGGAGCTCGCGTTGGAGATGCGCCGGGAGAAGCGCCGACCCCACGACGCGTCCATTGACGCCTGCCGAGGAATTGTGGCCGGAGAGGTGTTGTCGTCGATCGGGGTCTGCCGCCGCTGCGACCCACCCGAGACGAGCCCCTGGGACGCGTGCCCTCGGTCGCCGTGGTCGGCGACTTCCAGAGCGTAGACGAGTCTCGGCGCAAGGGGCTCCCTGCCTTGCCGCCCGGCGGACTCAAGCCACTGGACGGGCGCACCCTTCTCGAACTCGGCGTGCTCGAGCTCCGCACGACCGAGTGCACGCCGACCTGATGATGCGCATGTCGCCGCCGTCGACCCGGGCTGGCGCGCCGAGCAGCCCACTCAACCTCCCCCGCCGCTCCCCTTCGGTACCACGCTCCCTTCGTACCGTTGTGGCGAGCCCGACCGGCGGTTCATTTTCCGAACACGGGTTCAGTTTCTTCCGCCGCTCCGCCGAGGCGCTCGTGATCGGACCGAACGAAGCGCACGTCACAACGCCGCACGTGCAGGCCAAGTACCTGCGCCGTCGCGCCGAGATCCTGCGCGCGGCCTTGGGCGCGTTCCGTGAGCGCGGCTATCACGCCACCACGCTGGACTCAATCGCCGAGCAACTCGGCGTGCGGAAAACCGCGCTCTACCACTACTTCCCTGACAAGCCGGCGATCCTGCTCGCCTGCCACCGCGAGTCGATTGCCGATCTCGAGCGCATCACCGCCGTCGCCCGCCAGTTGGGCACCGAGCGCGACCGGCTGCGCTACATCATCGTCGAGCATGTGCGCGTCATGACCGATGCGTTCGGAACCTCACCGCTGGCATTCGAGGTCGGACCGCTGACGCCGGAACGCCAAGCCGAGATCGTCGCCAGCCGCGACCGCTACGAACGCGAGCTGCGCGACGTCATCCAAGCGGGCATGCGCGCGGGCACTTTCCGCGCAGGTGACCCCAAGCTCGCGGCGTTCCTGGTGCTGGGCGCGCTCAACGGCATCGCGCGCTGGTACCGGCCGGGCGGGTCGCTCAACGCCGGCGCACTCGGCGAGCAGTTCGCGAGCCAGCTGATCGACGGTCTCGCGAGTGTTCCAGCTCCAACGGCAGTTGCGGCCGCCGACCGCGCGCAGGAGACGTGCGGCAGCAAGCCCACTCCCACGCACGACGACGCATCGCCGCAGCCAGGCACGGTGAACACGCCGCGCAGCCCCCGGCCCGCGCTCGCGCATGCCCGTGCCGGGCGCACTCCACGCAAGGGAACCCGATGATGAAGGCATTGCGACTCACCGCCGCCGGCGGACCTTTGGAACTCGTCGATTTGCCCGACCCGGTGCCCGCGGCCGGTCAGGTACGCGTGCGTGTCGCCGGCTGCGGCGTGTGCCACACCGACATCGGCTTCTGGCGTGACGGAGTGCCGACGCGTCAGGCGCTGCCACTCACGCTGGGTCATGAGATCAGCGGCGTGGTCGATGCCGCCGACGCCGCGTTCGGTCATCTCATGGGCCGCCAGGTCATCGTGCCGGCGGTGATCCCGTGCGGCGAGTGCGCACTGTGCCGCGAAGGCCGTGGCAACGCCTGCCGCGCCCAGATCATGCCGGGTAACGACATCGACGGCGGTTTCGCCGAAGCCGTCGTGGTGCCCGGTCGCGGGCTGTGCGTGGTCGAGGACCGCGGGCCCTACGCGCTCGCAGAGCTCTCGGTCGTGGCCGACGCGGTCTCTACGCCCTATCAGGCGGTCGTGCGCAGCGGGCTCAAGCGCGGCGGGCTGGCCATCGTCATCGGCGCGGGCGGCGTCGGCGGCTACGCGGTGCAGATCGCGGCGGCCATGGGCGCGCGCGTCGTGGCGATCGACGTCGACGCGGCGAAACTCGCGGCCATCGCGCCGCACGGCGCGAGTGCGACGTTCGACGCCAAGACAGCCGACTTCAAGACCATCAAGAAGGAGATCACCGCGCAGTCGAAGGCGTGGGGATGTCCTTCGCACGGCTGGACGGTGTTCGAGTGCTCGGGCAGCACCGCGGGCCAGGACATGGCGTTCGGCCTGCTCGGCACCGCCGCGACGCTCATGGTGGTGGGATTCACGCTCGCCAAGCTGGAACTGCGACTCAGCAACCTCATGGCGTTCGACGCCACCGTGCATGGCACATGGGGCTGTCGCCCGGAACTCTATCCCGAAGCGCTGCGCTTGGTCACCAGCGGGCGCGTCACGCTGCAACCGTTCATCGAACGCCACCCGCTGGACCTCGGACCCGAGATCCTGCGTCGCGCGGCGGATCACGAACTCCACCGGCGCGCGATCCTCGTGCCTGGTGCCCCGGTCTAGCCGCCGCCGCGAGCGGCCAGGAGGAACGCGAAAATGCACACGCTCAAGTCGCACACGCTGGTGCCCGACGTCGAGTTCCGTGCCATCCGTTATGAACTGCGCCCCGCGCGGGCGCCGAACGGAGCGGTCGCGGCCGGGCTCTTCAACGCCTGGATCATCATCGACAACCCGCCGCAGCTGAACAGCTACACCACCGAGATGGCCAAGGAGATCGTGCTGGCGTTCCGCCAGGCGAGCATGGACCGGCGTGTCGTGTGCGTGGTGTTCACCGCCACCGGCGACAAGGCGTTCTGCACCGGCGGCAACACCAAGGAGTACGCCGAGTACTACGCGGGCAATCCGCAGGAATACAAGCAGTACATGCGCGTCTTCAACGACATGATCGACGCCATCCTGCGCTGCGACAAACCGGTGGTGAACCGCGTCAACGGCATGCGCGTCGCCGGCGGCCAGGAGATCGGCATGGCGTGCGATTTCACGATCTCGGCCGACACCGCGCGCTACGGCCAGGCCGGCCCGCGCCATGGTTCGGCGCCCGATGGCGGCTCGACCGACTTCCTGCCGCTCTACGTCGGCTTCGCGCACGCCATGGAGAGCGCGGTGCTGTGCGACTCCTGGAGCGCGCACCGCGCGGCGTTTCTGGGTCTGCTGAACGAAGTCGTCCCGGTGCTGAAGCTCGATGGCGCGTTCATCCCGAACCCGCTGGTGATCACCGACCGCATGTTCGATGCGTTCGGCCGCATTGTGTATGGCGAGTGGAAGACGGGTGACGATCTGGCCGCCGCCCGCGCGGTGGTGGCACTCACGACGGTCGACCAGTCGCGTCTCGACGAAGCGGTCGAGACGCTGTGCACGCGCATCCTCATGCTGATGCCGGAGTGCGTCGCCAAGACCGTGGCCAGCGTGCGCAAGCACAAGCAGCAGCACTGGGACGCCAACAGCGTCGGCAACCGCGAATGGCTGGCTCTCAACATGATGACCGAGGGCCGCGCCGGGTTCCGGGCCTTCAACGAGGGTCCTAAAGACCGCCGCGAAGTCGACTTCATCAAGCTGCGCCAGATGCTCGCCGAAGGGCACCCGTGGGATGACGAGCTGTTGCGCGCCATCTCGCCGCAGTTCCAGCCCGAGGGCGTGGCGCGCTGAGGCGCGTCCATCGCGCATGGACCTCGGGCTCGCAGGCCGCACCGCACTCGTGACCGGCGGTGGCTCCGGTATCGGAGCCGCCATCGCGCTCGAACTGGCGGCCGAGGGCTGCGACGTGGCGGTGGTCGACCGCAACGGTGACGCGGCCATCGCGGTGGCACGGCAGGTCGAAGCCTGCGGTCGCCGCGGACTGGCACGCACCGCGGATGTCTCGGACTTCGCGCTGGCGCAGACCGTGGTGCGCGAGGTGGCCGACGAGTTCGGCCGGCTTGACGTCCTGGTGTGCAGCGCGGGCATCACCGACGACGCCATGTCGTGGAAGATGACCGAACCGCAGTGGGACCGCGTCATCGACGTGAACCTGAAGGGCTGCTTCAACTACGCGCGTGCCGCCGGCGCGCTCATGAAGGACGCGCGTGGCGGACGCATCGTGAACATCGCGTCCATCAATGGGCTGCGCGGCAAATTCGGCCAGGCCAACTACGCCGCGTCCAAGGGCGGACTGGTGGCGCTGTCGAAGACACTGGCGCGTGAGCTGGGCAAGTTCGGCGTCACGGTGAACGTCGTGGCCCCCGGCATGGTGTGGACCGCGATGGCGGCCCAGCTCGCGGCGGGCGTGGTCGAGAAGGCGCTCGACGAGACCGCGACCGGTCATCTGGCGGAACCCGCGGATTGTGCGGCGGCGGTGACGTTCCTGTGTTCGGAGCGCGCGCGCCACGTCACTGGGCAGGTGCTCCAGGTGGACGGCGGTCAGTACCTGTAGCAGGGCATTGCGGAGGGCGAGTGGAACGCGTGGGCGTCGTCGGCATCGGACACACGGCATTCGGCCGGCGCGCGGACGCCAGCGTGCTGGAGCTGGCGTGCGAGGCGTTCCGTGGCGCGCTCGCCGACGCCGGCCTCGAGCGTGACGAGATCGAAGCGACGGTGCTGGGCTCGGTGCCCGAGTACCACAAGCAGCGCTCGCTCGCGGGCGTGATCCAGGAGTACCTGGGGCTCGCCCCGCGCCCGGTGTGGCTCACCGAGGCGGCGTGTGCCTCGGGCAGCGCGGCGATTCGCACCGCGTGGCTGGCCATCCGCGCGGGCGTGCATGACGTCGTTGCGGTCATCGGCTGCCAGAAGATGACCGAGCTGTCGACGGCCGAGATCCTTGGTCTCATGGGCCGCGTCGGCGAGGTGCAGTGGGAGTCGTCGTTCGGTATGACGTTCCCCGGCTACTACGCGATGTTCGCGCGCCGGCACATGCACGAGTACGGCACGACGCGGGCTCAACTCACGGCCGTGGCCGTCAAGAACCACCACTACGGCGCGCAGAACCCGCTCGCCATGTTCCGCAAACCCGTCACGGCCGAGAAGGCCGAGGCGTCCGAAGCCGTGGCCTCGCCGCTGAACGTCTACGACTGCTGCGCCAACGCCGACGGCGCGGCGTGCGTGATCCTGGCGAGCGAGTCCCGCGCGCGGTCGTTGCGCCGAGCGCCCGTGTGGCTTGCCGGCATGGGCTGCGCCACGGCCAGTGCTTCGATCCTGCGGCGCGGCTCGCTCACCAGCATCCCGAGCGCGGCGCGTGCGGCGGGTGATGCCTATGCCATGGCGGGTGTGCGCGCCGACCGCATCCGGGTCGCCGACGTCCACGACTGCTTCAGCATCGCCGAGATCCTGGCGTATGAGGACTTGGGCTTCTGCGCCCCGGGTGCCGGCGGCTCGTTCGCCGAGGAGCGCCAGGGCTGGATCGGCGGTCGCGTGCCGGTGAACGTCGATGGGGGCTTGAAGGCCAAGGGTCATCCGGTGGGCGCGACCGGCGTGTCGATGACGTGCGAGATCGTGAAGCAGTTGCGCGGTGACGCCGGCGAACGGCAGGTGCCGCTCGCGGACGTCGGGCTCACCCACAACGTGGGTGGCATCGGTCAGTACTGCTTCGTGCAGGTGCTGACGAGGGAAGCGTGATGTTCAAGTGGTTCGGCATCGTCAACCTGTCACCGTGCACGCGGGTGGCCGCGTTCGCCGGGCACCTGCGCGCCGGCAAGCTCATGGCCTCGCGCTGCACGATTTGCGGGCAGCGCTCGTTCCCACCGCGGGCGGATTGCGAGCACTGCCTGTCCCCGGAGTTCGAGTGGGTCGAGATCAGTGGCCGCGGCCGGCTGCTGACGTGGTCCCGAATCAGCGCGGCACCCGCCGGGTTCGAGGCGTTCGCGCCCTACACGGTGGGCATGCTCGAACTGGCCGACGGCGGGCGCGCACTGGCCTGGCTGGGCGATTCGGTGCTCGAGGACACCCTGCGGCCCGGCATCGAACTGCAACTGGTCCCCCGGCTGCACGAAGAGCTCGAAGACATCCACGTGGACTACACACTCGAACTTCCCTGCACGCGCAGCGCGCGCGCCACGGGACCGGCGCACGCGCTGCCGCACGACACGCCCGCTGGCGCTGGAAGGAGCTCCGTGTGACGAGCCTGCTCAAACACTCGACCGAGGACGGCGTCGCGACGCTGACGATCGCGAACCCACCGCTCAACATCCTGACACGCGCATTGCTCGCGGAACTGCGCGAAGCACTCGCCGAATTGGCGTATGAGCCCGGCGTTCGAATGCTGTTGATCACCGCCGAGGGCAAGCATTTTTCCGCAGGCGCCGACGTCGGCGAGCATCTGCCGCCTACGCATCGCGAACTCATCCCCGAGTTCCTGCGCACGCTCGAAGCGGTCGCGGCGTTCCCACTGCCCGTGCTGGCGGCCGTGCGCGGCCGCTGTCTCGGGGCCGGCTTCGAGCTGGTGCAGGCCTGCGACATGGTCGTGGCGGGCGAAGGCGCGACGTTCGGCCAGCCCGAGATCCTACTGGCAGTGACCGCGCCGGCCGCTTGCGTGCTGCTGCCGCGCCGCACCACGCACGGATATGCCGCCGAGATTCTGTTCGGCGGCGAAGTGCTCGATGCCACGCGCGCGTTGAGCGCCGGCTTGGTGCAACGCGTCGTGCCCGACGAACGCGTCGAGGAACACGCCGTGGTGCTGGCGCGCCGCTGCGCCCGGCACAGCGCGGCCGCCCTGCGCGCCACCAAGCGCACGCTGCTCGAGACCGCGGGACTGCCGCGCGGGCCGGCGCTCGAGCGGGCGGGCGAGATCTACGTGAACGAACTCATGAACGCAGCCGATCCGGTCGAGGGCCTCGCAGCCTTCCTCGCCCGGCGCACACCCGTGTGGAGGCACCGATGAAGCCCGTGACCGTGTTCCCGGAGTGGCAGGGCCAGGACCTCGACGGCATCCTGCGCGCCTGCCAGGACCTGCTCGAGGACACCGACTTCCCGACCGCGCGCCGCTGGCGCGAAGCCGGCGGCAAGACCGTTGGTCACTTCCAGGTCTACTTCCCCGAGGAGATCGCGCACGCCGCCGGTCTGCTGCCCTTGAAGATCCGCGGGGCGCCGATCGAGCCCAAGCACTCCGACTCACGCTTCGGTTCGTATCTGTGCTCGATCATCAAGACCTCGCTCGAACTGGCGCTCTCCGGCCGCGTCGAGCTGGACCTGTTCGTGACCCATCCCATCTGTGACGCGGCGCGCAACCTCGCGGCCGTGTGGGGCCGGAACGCCAGCTACTCGTGCCAAATTCTGTACCTGCCGCAGAACGCCGCCTCCCCCAGTGCGCGCATCTACCTGCGCGCCGAGTATGACCGGCTGCGCGGCGAGATCGAGCGCATCGCCGGGCGCGCGGTGAGCGACGACGACCTGCGCGCCTCGATCGCGGTTTGCAACGAGAACCGTGCGCTGCTGCGCGAGGTGTACGCCATCAAGCGCGAGACGCCGTGGCTGGTGGCCGCGCACGAGGCCTACGCGCTCACCGCCACCGCGGGGCTGATGCCGCGCGAGGAGCACAACGCGCTACTGCGCACTGTGGTACCGATGTTGCGCGCCCGCGACGAGCGCCCCAAGGACCGCATTCGCGTGGTGTTCGAAGGCGGCTTCTGCGAGCAACCGCCGTTCGACCTGATTCGGGCGATCGGGCTGTCGTGCTACGTCGTTGACGACGACCTGTTGATCGGCCTGCGCTGGATCCTGTCCGACATCCACGCCACCGGCGACCCGCTCGCAGCGCTCGCCGAGGCCTATCTCGAACGTTCGAGTTACAGCCCGGTGCAGCACGACCCGCGCAAGCCCAAGGAGCAGATGCTGCTCGAGCGCGTGCGTGCCGCCGATGCGCGCGCCGTGATCGTGGCCGCGGCCAAGATGTGCGAGCCCGGGCTCGAGGAACAGGTGGCGTACGTGCAGGCGCTCGATGAGGCCCGCATCCCCTACTTCGTCACCGAGTTCGAGGAAGGCATGACCAGCTTCGACCAGCTCGAGATCCAGCTGGAGACGTTCGTGGAGAACCTGCTGTTTGCCGAGGAGGTGACGCCGTGAGCGGCATGAACCCGATCATCCAACCGAACGACCGGACCGAAGGCCTGGTGGGGCGCGGCAACCGGGACGGCGCACGGCTATTCCGCGAGTGGTTCGATGGACTCACCGCCGAAGCCGATGCCGGCCGCGGTGGTGCGTATGTGTTCGTGATGGGCAGTCTCGGCGAGCTGTTGCGGTCGTTCGACCTGCCGTTGGTGTTCCCCGAGATCAACTCGCTGCAGACCGCCGTGCGTCACCAGGCGCACGAGTACCTGAACGAGGCGGAGGACCTGGGGTACTCACCCGACATCTGCGGGTACGTGAAGGCCGATGTCGCCACGCAGCGGCGCGGCGGCCGGCTGCCCACGGGCCGCATCCCGAAACCCCGGATCGCCGTGCTGACGAACGCCTGCAACACGTACATCAAGTGGGCCGAGATCTGGGAGCGCATGTACGGCATGCCAGCTTACGTCATCGACATCCCGGGCACGCGCCAGGCCGGCGGCCAGACGTGGCACGGACACCCCGGCTTCGAGCGCGACCGCAGCTACGTCGCCGCGCAGTTGCGCGAACTGATCACGCTGCTGGAACAGGTCACGAACAGGCCGTTCGACATCGACCGGCTGCGCGAGAATATGGGTTTTGCAAACCGCATGAGCCGCAGTTGGAAACGCGTGCTGGAGCTGAACATGAGCCGTCCCGCACTGTTCAACGCGCTCTCGGACGGCACCATCTACCTGGGCGTGTGCAACGGCTTCCGCGGCAGCGAGCAGGGGGCGAGCTACTTCGAGGATCTGGTCGAGGAGATGACGTTCAAACGCGACCACGGCATCGGCACGCTCACCGATGAGCAGTTCCGACTCGTGTTCGTGGGCGTGCCGTGCTATCCGATCTTCCGCCGCTTCAACGAGCTGTTCACGGAGCACGGCGGCACGTTCGTGCACTCGACCTATCTGTGGTTCGCGTCGGGCGGCGCGAACCTCGGTTTCGAGTACGACCTGACGGACCCCATCGACAGCCTGGCCGAGGGCCTGCTCGTGGGCGCGCGCGACGCCATGGACAGCATGTTCTTCCAGACCCAGGCGCTGGCGACGATGGTCGACGACTTCGCTGTCGATGGCGTCGTGTTCCACCCCATCAAGAGCTGTCGCACGGTCTCGACCGGGCTGGCGGACCAGCGGCGCGCGCTCATGGCAATGCGCGACATTCCCAGTCTGTTCATCGAGTCCGACATGATGGACAAGCGCGTCGTCTCGGAGGCCCAGTTGAAGAACCGTATTGATGCATTCTTCGAAGGTCTGCGATCCCGCCGTCAGCAACACGTGACGGGCTAAGGAGACTCCCATGGCATACGCAGCAGGCGTGGACGTCGGCTCGACGCAGACCAAGGCCGTCATCATCGACGAGCACGGCGTCATCGTGGGCCGCGCGCTCACCATGACCGGTGCCAATGTCATGCAGGCGGCGGAATCGGCGTTCTCCGAAGCGCTGGCCGCCGGTGATGTGCGCGAGGAGGAAGTCGAGTATGTGGTGGGCACCGGCTACGGCCGCTACAAGGTGACGTTCGGCAACACGCAGGTCACCGAGATCAGCTGCCATGGCCGCGGTGCGGTGCACATGTTCCCGAACACACGAACCGTGATCGACATGGGCGGCCAGGACACCAAGGCTATCCGCGTGTCGGCACGCGGCGAGATTGCCGACTTCTGTATGAACGACAAGTGCGCCGCCGGTACGGGCCGCTTCCTCGGGGCGGCTTCGGCCGCGCTCGAGATCCCGCTCGACCAATTGGGCGACACCGCATTGCGCGGCGAACGCCCGGTGCGGATCAGCACGACGTGCACGGTGTTCGCGGAATCCGAGGTGCTGTCGTGGCTCGGCAAGGGCAAGCGCGTCGAGGACATCCTGCTCGGCGTGCACCAGTCGATTGCCGTGCGATCGGCCGGGCTGCTGCGCCGCGTCGGCGTCGAGGACGAGGTGTCGTTCACCGGCGGCGTCGCCCGGAACATCGCGATGATCGCGACGCTCGAGTCGGCCCTGGGCGTAAAGGTCAACGTCAGTGAGGAGTCGCACTACATGGGAGCACTCGGGGCGGCGCTCTTCGCACGGGATCACATCCTCGCGAGCCGCACCCCGGTCGCCACCCGGCAGGGGGTGTCATGAGGCTCACCGCGGGCATCGATGTCGGCTCGACCTACACGAAGACCATCCTCACAGACCCGCAGGGCCGCCTTCTGGCACGCGCGCTCGAGCCGACCGGCTTCCGGCTGAGCGAGGTCGCTGCGCTTACGCTCGCACAGGCGCTGAACGAGGCCGGCTGCAAGCGCACTGACGTCGCTTACGTCGTCTCGACCGGTTTCGGCCGCCATCAGGTGCCGTTCGCGGACCTGCACATCACCGACCTGACCGCCGCCGCGCGCGGCGCGGCCCGATTGTTCCCCGGCACCCGTACCATTCTCGATGTCGGCGGCCAGACCATGAAGGCGAGCCGGCTCACGGACCGGGGTGCGGTGAAGTCGTTCCGGCTCAACGACAAGTGCGCCGCCGGCACCGGGGCATTCCTGGAGAAGACCGCGCGCTACATGGGCTACTCCACCGCGGAGATCGGTCCGCTGGTCGAAACCTCCCGGAGCGCGACCTCGATCTCCGGCGTGTGCGCGGTGTTCGCGGAGTCCGAGGTCATCAACCACTTGTCGCAGGGCGTCGCCCCGGCCGACATCATGCATGGTGCCATCGTCTCGCTGGTCGGCCGCTCGGTGCAGCTCATGAAGCGCGTGCAGATGGAGCCCGAGTTCACGCTCATCGGCGGCATCCTGCGCTTCGAGACCATGGCGCGCGTGGTGCGTGAGGCCCTGCAGGCCGACGTCAACGTGCCGGAGCCGAACATGGTGCAGTTCGTGTCGGCGTACGGCGCCGCACTGCTCGGGCAGCGGCGCATCGACGCGCTCGCGGCGGCAGGCAGGACCGGTCCGGCGGCCGTGAGCGGGGCGCCCGCATGATGCCCGCCCCCGAGCCGAAAGCACCGTCGAACGGTCCGCTTGCCTCACTGGTGCGCGCCGAAGCGCTGCGCAGCGAAGCCGCGGGTCGCATCCGGCCCGATCCCGCCCGCATCGCCGCCGGCTGGGAGCGGCGCTTCGTCATCGAGCGGGGTCGTGCCGCGGACCTGGCGCGGCTCTATGCGCAGGCCGGATTCGAAGTCGTGCAGGACCCCGTGCCGGCCGAGCTGCTCGATGAGCAGTGCGTCGACTGCCGGCTGATCGTGCAGCTCGAGTACGTGTCGCTGTACACGCGGAAGCCGGCCCGCGCCGTCTGACTCGCGCTGTTCCTGGATACGACCAGATTGCGGGGACCGGTCGCACATGGATCATGAATAGCCCGGACTACGAGTTCATGTTCTCCAGGAACTTCTTGTTCGTCTTGGAGTCACCCATGCGATTGGTGAGGAATTCCATCGCCTCGACCGGGTTCAACTCGCTCAGGAACTTGCGCAGCACCCAGACACGCGACAGCACGTCGGCCGTCATCAGCAGCTCCTCCTTGCGTGTGCCCGAGCGGTTGATGTCGATGGCCGGGTAGATGCGCTTGTCGGCGATCTTGCGGTCCAGGACGAGCTCGGAGTTACCTGTGCCCTTGAACTCCTCGAAGATGACCTCGTCCATGCGGGACCCCGTCTCGATGAGCGCGGTGGCGATGATGGTGAGCGAACCGCCGCCCTCGATGTTGCGTGCGCTGCCGAAGAAGCGCTTGGGCCGCTGCAGCGCGTTGGCATCGACGCCGCCCGACAGGATCTTGCCCGAGTGCGGCACGACGGTATTGTGCGCGCGCGCCAGCCGGGTGATGGAATCCAGCAGGATGACGACGTCGCGGCCATGCTCCACCAGGCGCTTCGCCTTCTCGATGACCATCTCGGCCACCTGCACGTGGCGTTCGGCCGGCTCATCGAACGTGCTCGACACGACTTCGCCCTTCACCGAGCGCTGCATGTCGGTGACTTCCTCGGGACGCTCATCGATCAGCAGCACGATGAGGATGACTTCCGGATGGTTCTCGGCGATGGCATTCGCGATCTTCTGCATGAGCACGGTCTTGCCGGCCTTGGGTGGCGACGTGATGAGCGCGCGCTGGCCCTTGCCGATGGGCGACACCAGATCGACGATGCGCGTCTCGAGGCAGCGATCCCGTGTCTCCAGGTTCAGCTTCTCGATGGGGTGGAACGGCGTCAGGTTGTCGAACAGGATCTTGCCCTTGGACGTCTCGGGGCTCTCGAGGTTGATCGCCTCGACACGCAGCAGCGCGAAGTAGCGCTCGCCCTCTTTTGGCGGGCGGACCTGACCGCTCACCGTGTCGCCGGTGTGCAGGTCGAAGCGCTTGATCTGCGAAGGCGACACATAGATGTCGTCCGGACCCGGCAGGTAGTTGTACGCCGGCGAGCGCAGGAAGCCGTAGCCCTCGGGCAGGATCTCGAGCACGCCCTCGGCGAAGATCAGACCGTTCTTCTCGGTCTGGGCCTCGAGCACCTTGAAGATCAGCTCCTGCTTGCGCAACCCGCTCGTGCCCACGATCTCGAGCTCCGTGGCGAGCGCGAGCAGTTCGGCCATGGTCTTGGCCTTCAACCGCTGCAGATCGAGAGTCTCGGTCTCTGCGGCGACCGGCGCTGGCGTCTCGGTGATGTCTTCCATGTTGGAACTCGCCTCGTGGCGTCGGTGTGCGCGGCGCGTGCGGCACCGCTCGAAGAGCGGTCCACAGCGGCGCGTGGCCGGCGGGATGGGACGATGCGTCCCATGGTCGTGGGGTGTGCAGGAGTACGGCCCGGTGGCCCGGACCGCCGCAAAACGACGGATATCGTGAGGCTGGGAACGGCCGGGCTCGCCTGACACGGCAGGCGTGTGGGAGGACCGAGTTGGCGTTTTGTGAGGGGGTGCGGCTGGGCCGCGGCCCTTGAACGGCCGGGCGAGGCGTCGGAGAGCAGCGCGGCCGGCAGGGGCTCGCGTGCGCGACCCATGAAATTTAGGTGCCCACTCATAGGGGTGTCAAGACTTGGAATCGTGCCCGGGTGAAATATCCGCCGGACCGCCGGGTCCAGTCGTGCGGGAGCGAACGGGCGCAACGCCAGCGTGCTGTTTTGCGGGCCAGCTTCGTGCCGATCGCAGGCGGCTGGGCGCCGGGCCCGGGCTGGCGCAGGCTCCGGCACCGCCGGAGGACTGCGAATTCCGACCGTTCCAGGCGCCTTTGCCCCACCCGTGAGCGCTGGCACCGGGGTTGCAGACATCCAGCGGATACGGGGATGCGCGAGTCGCGTCCTACCATCCGAGCCGGCCATCAGCCAGCGCGGCTCCCAGCCCCGACAACCGCTCCGGCGCCGGGGTCCGCGAGCCCGTGGCGCCGCGACTTCTGCCGCGGCACTTCCTGCCGGCGGTTCACACCGGGCGCGGCGCTCGGCTATCATTGCCCGCTGATGT
>JANMAX010000289.1:0-5392 GCA_031360075.1 bacterium
CGCGCGCAGCACGGGCCGCGGTCCGGCGCCCGGCGGTGCCGGCCTCGCGTGTGGCGGGCCCCGCGCGTGTCACCGTCGAGGCCCGCGCCAAACTCAACCTGATGCTCGCGGCCGGGCCGCGGCGCGCGGACGGCTATCACGACCTCGTCTCCGTGTTCCAGTCCGTATCGCTCGCCGACACGTTGGTGGCGGAGCGCCGCTCGCACGGGTTCACGCTCACCGTGCGCCATGAGGATGTCACGGTGCGCGGCACGCACGATCGTGCCGCCCAGCGTGTCGTCACCGCGGGTGGTGACAACCTTGTGCTGCACGCCGCGCGACTGCTGGCCGCGGCGCTCTCACTCCCGGGTGGAGCGCACTTCACGCTCGTGAAGCGCATTCCCGCGCAGGCCGGCATGGGTGGTGGCAGCGCCGATGCCGCCGCCGCGCTCGTGGCCGTCGCGGCGTTGCATGGCAGGCGCCTGTCGCGTGCACGGCGGATTGGATATGCGTTGCAACTCGGTTCTGATGTGCCATTCGCAATAAGCGGAGGGACCCAGCTCGGGACGGGCCGAGGGGAAATTCTTTCCGGGGTGCGACTCGCAGCCCCATTTCGCGCGGTCATCGCGATGCCGAAGTGGCGAGTTTCGACCACTCAGGCGTTCCGCCGGCACGACGTGCGAGAGCACGCTGAGAGAAACCACTTGACACTTTGGAAACACCACCTCAGATTTGCCTCGACCGTTGGGCGGCAGCGAGTTGAAGCGCTGGCGCTGGCGCGTCGCGGCAATCACTTCGAAGCACTTCTGGGGCACCGTCGGCGGGATTTCGAGTCGCTGTGCGCGAGGCTGCGCACAGCCGGTCTGCTGGAGCCACGACTGACCGGGAGTGGTTCGGCAGTGTTCGCGATCATGCCGCGTGGTGCATCGGTCCGGGAGATCGTCGGCCGCTTCCGCGGGAACGAACCGCTGTATGTGGTGAGTTCGGTGGCAAAAGGTCTGCGTCTCTTCTTCCACGCGTCTTCCACGAGGCCAGGGAAAGGTGCTCGAGTCGGCGCTCCACGCACATCCGGCGACCAGCGACGGCGCCGCACACGAGCCAGCTGAACCTCAGGGATGGCTCCGAGGTGAACATCTCATGGTCGAGATCACCGAGGTTCGTGTATCGCTACGGAACGACGAGAAGCTGAAAGCGTTCGTCAGCGTCACGCTCAATGCATCATTCGTGATCCGCGGTCTCAAGATCATCAAGGGCAACACGGGACTGTTCGTGGCCATGCCGAGCCGCAAGCGTCCCGACGGGCAGCATCAGGACCTTGCGCACCCGATCAACGACAGCACGCGTAAGTACCTGACGGAGATGGTGATGGCGGAGTACGAGCGCGAGCTCTCGCAGCCCACGGTTCACGTTCGCCCCTCCGAGGAGCAGGCGACTTACTGACTCTCCACCCGCGGGTCCCCCGCCCGCAGGTGCTGTCCGACCGAGTTGCCGGTTTGATTCCGGCCTCCGGCCACCGGGGCACGTCATGGCGCCCCCGCCCCCGCTGATGCCGTAGGTCCGGCCGCGCAGCGCACGGCCGCACCGTATCCGCGCTCAGTTCGGGCGCTCCGGCCAGCCCCGCCCGGGCGCACGCCGCGAACGCTATGTCCCCGTTTGACGCGGCCTTGCGTGCCCCGGTATTCTGCCCGCCGCATTTCCCCTCAGTAGTTCTCTGGGCCAGCAGCTTTCACCCCGTCCCGCTTCGGTGGGCGGTCCGTGACGGAAACCCGTTTCGTTGGTGGGGCGTGGCCAAGCGGTAAGGCACGAGACTTTGGCTCTCGCATCCGGAGGTTCGAATCCTCCCGCCCCAGCCATATTGCGCCGGGGCCGGACGGTATTCGGCCCCGGCGGCTGCTTTCCCTGATCATCTGCCGTGCATCGGTCGGCCCGCCCGCGGTCCGGCCGTGTGTTCCCTTTCATAGGTGCCCCGGCGTGTGCCGGTGCACTGGCCCTTCCTATAGGTTTCGGGAGGTCGGACTTGGATCCCTGTCGCATCTTCGCTGGTTCCGCGAGCCAGCAGTTGACGCAGGCCATCTGCGAGCGCCTCAAGGTGCCCGTGGGCGACGTCGTGGTGTCGCGCTTCGAGGACGGCGAGGTCTCGGTGCGCTTCAACGAGAACATCCGCGGTAGTGACGTGTTCATCGTGCAGTCGACGAATGCGCCGGCGGACCACTTGATGGAACTCCTGGTCATGCTCGACGCCGCCAAGCGCGCGTCGGCCCGCCGTGTGACCGCGGTGCTGCCGTACTTCGGGTATGCGCGCCAGGACCGCAAGGACCAGCCGCGCGCTCCCATCACCGCCAAGCTCGTGGCCAACCTGATCACGGTCGCGGGTGCGGATCGTGCGCTGACGATGGACCTGCACAGCGCGCAGATCCAGGGCTTCTTCGACATCCCGCTCGACCACCTGTACTCGGCACCCGTGCTGATCGAGCATTTCACGAAGCTGCAGCTGCCGAACCTCGTGGTCGTGGCCCCCGACATCGGCAGCGTCAAGATGGCACGGGCTTACGCCAAGCGCCTCGGTGCCGACCTGGCACTGGTCGACAAGCGCCGGCCGAAGGCCGACGCCGTGGAGGTCATGAACATCATCGGCGACGTCGAGGGCAAGAACGCCGTCATGTTCGACGATGTCGTGACCACCGCCCGCACGCTGTGCCAGGCCGCCAAGGCGATCCGCGCGCGCGGTGCGCGTGAGATCTACGCCGGCGTCACGCACGGCGTGTTCTGCCCGGGCGCGTTCGAGCGCATCGATGACTCGCCCATCACCCAAGTCGTGGTCACCGATACGCTCCATCACGCTCCCGGATCGCTGCCGCCCAAGGTCCGCGCCCTGACGGTGGCGGGGCTGCTCGGCGAAGCCGTGCAGCGCATCCACGAGGAGCGGTCGCTCAGTTCGTTGTTTGTCTAGTCCGCGCCGTCGCGCGGCAGTGTTTTTTCGTCCAGAGGCTAGAGAGCAGTACCGGAACAGGAGGGCATCATGTCGGTCATCCAGTTGAAGGGCTCGCGCCGTGAGAGCGTGGGTAAGGGCGGTGCGCGCAAGGCGCGTGCGGCCGGTCTGATCCCGGCCGTGGTTTACGGGCACGGCGAGACGCCGATGCCGGTGTCCGTCGACCAGCGTGAGTTCGAGGTCGCGCTGCGCGGCCACAAGGGCTCGAACGCGATCGTGAACCTGAGCGTCAGCGGGGCCAAGGACGTCACGGCCCTCGTGCGTGACGTGCAGTACGACCCGCTGTCGCGCGCCATCGTGCATCTTGATTTCCAGCACATCTCGCTCACCGAGACGATCGAGGTCGAGGTCCCGCTGCACTTCATCGGCATCCCGGTCGGCGTCAAGGACGGCGGCGGCATCCTCGAGCACCTGGTTCGTACGCTCGAAGTCCGCTGTCTGCCCACGGCGATCCCGTCCAGCATCGATGTCGATGTCACGGCGCTCAACGTCGGCGACAACCTGCACGTCCGCGACCTCACGGTCGAGGGCTACGAGATCATCACGGAAGGCGATGTGACCGTGGCCGCGGTGACGCTGCTGGCGGCTGAGGAAGCCGCGACGGTGGTCGCGGCCGTCGCGGAGCCGGAAGTCGTGGGGACCAAGGGCAAGAAGGACGCCGAGGGCGCGGCACCAGAAGGTGGCAAGGACGGCAAGGACGGCAAGGACTCGAAGGATTCGAAGGACTCGAAGAAGGACAAGAAGTAAGCAGCGGTGCATCGGGTCGTGGGTCTGGGCAATCCGGGCGAGCGTTACGCCCGCACGCGTCACAACGTGGCGTGGTGGGTGCTCGACGAACTCGGCAGGCGGCATGCCGCCACCGAGTCCGGGGCCAGCGACCGCGGACGAGCACGGCGGCTGGAGATCGCGGGCCGAAGCGTCGAGTTGCTGCAGCCGCTGACGTACATGAATCGCAGTGGCGAGGCGCTCACGGAGTGGCGCGAACGGCATGGAGCAGAAGCAGAGTTGCTGGTGGTGACGGACGACGTCTACCTGCCGCTGGGGATGCTGCGCATGCGCGCAGGCGGATCCACCGGCGGACACCGGGGACTCGAGAGCATCGAGGCGGCGGTGGGCAGCCGGGACTTCAGCCGGCTGCGCATCGGGGTGGGAGCTCCCGAGAGTTCCGCCGCACTCAGGGAACATGTGCTGGAAGTGTTCGCGCCGGATGAGATGCCGGCGCTCGAAGCGGCGATCCGCCGAGCGGCGGATGGGGTCGAGGTCTGGGTAGCCGAGGGCGTACTCGGCGCCATGAACCAGTTCAATCGCAGGGTGGACCCGGCCGCACCAAGGGACCGCCAGGAGGAATCCGAGACGTGATCACCAAGTACGAGACGGTCTACATGCTGGAGCCGAGCTACGACGAGGCGAAGGCGGGGGAGTTCTCCGACAAAGTGTCCGGGTGGCTCACGGACATGGGCGCGGAGGTGGTGGAGGTCCAGAAGTGGGGCAAGCGCCGGCTGGCGTATGAAGTCCGCAAGCGCCGAGATGGTGTCTACACGATGATCGTGTGGAACGGCGGGGCGGGCAACGTCAAGGAAGTCGAGCGTCGTCTGCGCCTCGAAGAGGACGTCATGCGCGCGTTGACCACCGTCCATGTTCCGCCCGAGCTGTGGCAGGGCATGCCGGAGGCCGAGGCGGCTGCAGCGGCTGAGGACAGCGACCGCGACTAGTCGCGGTGTCACGCCCCCGGAGGGAGGTCTCATGGCCGAACTACGGTTGCCGGAGCTCAATCGGATCGTCCTGTCGGGGCGTCTGACCAGGGATCCGGACCGGCGTTACGCACAGGACGGCACGGCGATCACGTCGCTGCCGCTGGCGTTTCACCGGCGCTATCGCACCCGCGAGGGTGTGACGGCGGAGCACACGGGTTACGTGACCGTGATGAGTTACCAGCGCCTGGCCGAAGTGTGTGCGCAGTTCCTGCGCACCGGAAGCCCGGTGGTGGTGGAAGGCAGATTGCAGATGCGGGAGTGGACGAGCGCACGCGGCGAGAAGCACCAGAGTCTCGAGATCCGCGCCGAATCGGTTCACTTCCTCGAGAAGGCGGCGGACGCCGGCAGCCCCGGCGAACTGCCGTCCCCCGAGGATCCAACCTCCTGAGAGGAGTCGAACCAGATGGCGAAGGAACGTGAAGGCAAGAGCGTCAAGAAGAAGTACTGCAAGCTGTGCCTCGAGAAGGTGGCATTCGTCGACTACAAGGACGAGAAGCGGCTCGGCCGTTTCGTGACCGATCGCGGCAAGATCGTGCCGCGCCGCGTCTCGGGTTCGTGCGCCATGCACCCGAAGCAGCTCACCACCGCGATCAAGCGCGCGCGAGTGCTCGCGCTGGTGCCATTCACCAGTGACTTCTATCGCTGAGACCCCACGCCCTGCACGGGGCGT
>JANMAX010000378.1:0-1779 GCA_031360075.1 bacterium
CGAAACCTGTTGGTCCGGATCGGGAGCCCAGGCAGCCACACTCCCATCCGCGAGGATGTGGGCGAGATTCGTTCGCGGCTGCCCACCGACATATGTGAACAGCCCGCCGATGTACCACCCGCCCTGCCCGTCGGCGACCACGGTGTAGACCCGGCCGACGACGCGAGGGTAGTTCGCGAGCGGAGCCGCAGAGTGCACGTCACAAGGCACTCCACCGCCGGTGGACGCCCCAATGTAACGGAAGCTGCCCCCAAGGTAGATGATATGGCCAAGCTTGCCGATGGCGAGCACACGATCGCCGGGGCTGAAGCACCAGAGCGTGGTATCCACCGCCTGAGCACGCGCGGTCCCGTGCACGCCGAGCAGCAATCCAAGCCAGAGAATGAGCACCCGGATTCCGACCAGGCCACTCTGGCTCAAGAGGAATCCGAGACGCTGACGAGCCTCCACCACGTCGGGAGCACACCCTCGCTGGAATCCGCCTGGACCCGGAGCACCACCCGCGTGTCCGCGCTGAAGTCCAGTGCCGTAGCCCCACCGTTCCAACGAAGTTGCAGGGCTGATGATTGGCGTGGGGCGGCCATTTGAAACAGAACCAAGAATGCCACCCAGGCAATCTGATGCCGGTTGAGAAGGCGTGGGGAAGTCATGCGAGTACCCTCCTGATCAAGAAGCCGGTCGATGAATCAGAAGGTCGTAGATCCGCCGGATCCAGCCCGCACTCGCCGGTTCCCGGATCGCCTGCCAGGAGGATTCCGAGCACTGGGCCAATTGACGAGGCGAGAGTGCGGTGACTGAGCGCGGTCGCGATACTCACATGATGATTGAACATGGCAATACCCCTGTCTGCCGCCGAATTACGCGGCCTACGATGCGATTCTCACGCGCGGCGATCAGTGCTCCGCCAGCGCGGGTGCGATCGACACGACAGGGGGTCGCGTCACCCGCACTGTAGGCCAGCCCCCCCACCCGGCGCAAGACCCATTTCGTATTCCAGCATGGTTCAATGGTCACCGGGCTTGAGGCGACAGGTCAGCGAGTCGTGCCTCGACAATCGCCGTCACTCGGGCGCTCGGCGTCAGACGGCGCTCCGGAAGGTTGGAGCTCGCTGGACACGCATCCACGTAGCGCACCGTTCCCATCGAGCCCGGCGCGGCGTGCGTACGACTCCTACGGACATAGCGCTAGTCGATGTACATCCCGCGCCGACGTGGCAGGGCGCGGTATTCGGGATGGCGGTGCACCATCGTGAACACATGGCCCACGAATGCATTCAGCCGCTTCCAGTCCTCGGCCGGGCGGCCCGTGGCCCAGGTTCCATCGGCCCAGCGCCCCTCCAGTTGGGCATTCCCGACCCAGCTCAACTGGCGTGACACCGTGCCGGCACGCACTTCGAGGTAGTCGCGACCGCAACTGGAAACCCATGCCTGAGCGTCCTTGTGCGCGAGATCGAGCATGAGTTCGTCGAACAGGCGAATGGCCAGCGCTTCACGATACAGAGCGTCGAGTTCGGCCGCCGTGGGTCGCAGCTGGATCGTGGTATCGGGATCCGCGATGCGGTCATCCGTGAACAACCCGGCACGACTGTCGATCCTCAAACCACGCTCGTTCTCGAACACGAAACCGAAGCTCGAGCGAGGGAACCGGGCCTCGTCTCCCGATCGCGGGGGAAGCGTGCGAGCGGGCCGCTGGGCTGCCGCCACACCCGGCCACGCCAGCGCCCTCTGGAGGTCCGACAGCACTCCCTCGCCGACCGACCGCGCCATCGGCAGCAGGCCG
>JANMAX010000011.1:0-2835 GCA_031360075.1 bacterium
CCGGCGGCATGGTGCCGCTCGAGGAAGGTGCGGCCTACGCCCGCCAGCGCGGTTGCTGGGGCGTCCTGGCCGAACTCGTCGACCTCGACGACGTGCCCAAGGAATTGAAGGTCCTGGTGCCGGGCGCAGCTGCCTAGCCCGGACCATTCATGGGCAGGACCCGTCTGCGACGGGTACCCCCATGCGAGCGCCGTCTGCCCATGAACCGCCGAGCAACGGTCCGAGCCATCCGTCCGTCTCCGGACCCGGCGGTGAAACCTCGAGTGGAGGTTCCAGCGCCGAGCGGGGAGAGGTCGAGGTGCGCGGGCGAACGGCGGGACGGATCAGCGGACCACGATCCGGCGGCCGGTCTGGAATCCGACCGAGGGCGCCGAGGCGCGCACGAAATACACGCCGGGTACGGTCACCGCACCATCGGAGTCCTTGCCGTCCCAAGTGACCGTGATCATCGCGTGTTCCGCCGGCTGGGCGCCCGTTCCGATCTCCGCGACTCGTCGGCCACCCAGGTCGTAGACGCTGACCTTCAGGTCGGCGGGGAGCTTGCCGGCCAATCGGGCGGGGGACAGGAACCCGATCTGCACGCCGGCGCCAGCGGTCGCGGGGAGCGGCCAGATGCTGAGCCCGCCCGTGCGTTCGGCTGGAGCGGTCGCCTGCTCGGTGCTGCCCGCCTCCTGGTTGAGCGAGGCGCGATCGCGCACGCTCGTGGGCACATCATCCGAGAGCGACTTCAGGTACTCCACCACGTCGGACTTCTCGCCTGCGGCCAGACCGAGCCGGAAGAACCCGTCGTAGTGGTTGACGACATCGAGCAGCGTGGCGAAGCGGCCGTCGTGGTAGAAGCCGCCCGTCATGTGCGTCCACAGTCCCTTGAGCGGCGCGGTGCGGTAGGCGTGTTCCGGGGACCGGTCGGCCTGGAACGCGTCGACGCCGATGTCCGCCGCCCGATGCATGTTCCAGCCGGGCTCGCTGCCGAGGTCGCGAGTATGACAGCTGGCACAGCGTGCCTTGCCGTTGAACGTGACTTCGCCCCGCGTCGCGGCAGCCTGGTCGAAGCTCCCGGACGGCGGCGCGGGAGCCGGGAGTGAGAGCTGGTAGTAGTGCAGCGCCGGCAGCAGGCTGCTGACGCGGTCGGGCTCATGCGTGACGTGGCCCAAGCGGTTGCGGGCCGCGAGCGGGAACTGGGCGGCATTGTCGAGGCGGGCGTCCTGGAACGAGCCCTGACCGTGCATCTCGAGCACGGCCACGAATGCGTTCCAGTGCGGCACCGAGCCCCAGCCCGTCCAGGTGTGAAGATTGATGCCGCCCAATCCGAACGCCGGCGGGATGAGAGTCGCGCCCGACTTGCCATCGGGCCCGAACGCCTTGCCGTCCAGTACCAGCGCGGCGTCAAACTTGCCCGGGCCCCACGACGCGAGCACGGTCCGGACGGTGGCGACGTCCACACCCAGCTGCTCGGCCATCGGTTCCAGCCGGGGCGCGAGGCCCACGATGGCACCGACATCCAAGTCGCGATTCGCCCAGCCATCGAGGCGGCGTCCGATTCCAGGTGCCAATGAGTTGTCGACCGTGGAGTGGCACAGCGCGCACTGGATGCCCATGGTCTTGAGCGTGCCGTCCGGATTGAAGCGTCCGGTCACGCCGACCACGGCATCGAGCTTGAGCAGCGCCAGCGTCGTGGCGGGGTCCGCGAGGTCGACCAGCCCGCGTTTGAGCTTGAGCTGCAGGCTCTGTGGCAGCGCATCGACATCGACCTTGAGCCCGACCGCGAGCGCGGTGGCCGGACTCACGCCCGAGCCGACTCCGCCGTGCGCGCTGCCCTCAAGGGCGCGATGCAACTGCAGAGCGTCGCCCCACCAGACTTCGTCGCCGAAGGTCTCGTAGCGGAACACCCGCCGGCCCTTCTCGAACTCGGCCCGCGCGAAGTCGCGGACGACTTCCTCGTGATCGGGTGCGGGTTGCCCACGGTCGCGCTTGTCACGCGCGACTGCTTGCGTGAACGCCAGACTGACGCAGGTGCCGGTGATCAATGCAGCGGTGAGCCATGCCATGGTTCGGGAGTGCATGAGCGGACCTCGGGTGCGGCGAGGGGACGGCGGCAAGGGCGGACGGCGGTTCGGTCGGAGCGCGCCTAGATGGCGCTGTTCGCAGCGGCAAGTGAGTCCAGTCGACTTCTGGTCTGGCGGCGCCGGTGGAGAGCAGGCCACGCGGGCCGAGTTCGCGGATGTCCCGGCACCGGGGCGCATCGCGATCCGAGCCACGCACTCGGGAAGCAGAACGCCGGAGCACTCCTTCGGCCTCAGCGGCCACGGCGAGTCCCGCAGTCCCGGACATCCGCAAGTCGCGGGCCACTCGCGCTCTGCCCTGTCGGCTGGTGCAACCCGAAGCGATTGCCCCTGCGAACCGGCCCGGCGGGCAGCTCGGGCGGTCCGGCCGCGCGCCGCGCGAGGTAGGGATTGCAAATCGTGGAGCTTCTTCCACGCGAGGAATGGCTCAGGGCGAGCCGACCAGGGTCCGGCGCGGAGTCACGATCGGAGCCCGGGGACCGGAGTGCGAGTCGTCGCACGAGTCCGAGCCTGTCGTGTGGACTCACACACACGCTGCTGAAGGGCATGCGCACCATGCCACTTCGTGAGCGTTACGCGAGCATCTCGCGAGCACTTCGCCTGGCGCGAGCCGTTCGCGCACACGCGCCCGAAGCCCCGCGGAGGACGTGTCTAGTGTCTCGTCCCAGAAGTCCTGTGCATGAATCGGCGAGCAATCGTGGCTGCTGGCAAGGCGCGACGACGAAGTCGTATCCGGGAGATACGTCGAGGAGGAGCAACGCAGCCGGCGGTC
>JANMAX010000004.1:0-8579 GCA_031360075.1 bacterium
CACCTTGAGGCGCACTTCGCGCCCCGCCTGGTTGGCGTAGCTTTTCTCGACGCCGGCGAACGTGTGGGCGATGCGCTCGCGCGACTCCAGGCGCTTGATGTAGGTTTCGAGGCTCTCGCGGCGCGCTCCGGGGCGCGCGCCGCTGATGGCGTCTGCGGCACTCACCAGCACGGGCCACAGGCTGCCGCCGGCATAGTCGTCGTGGTGATAGCCGATGGCCTCGAGCACCGGCTGCGGCTCACCATGCCGGGCGGCCACCTCCATGCCGAGGGCCGGGTGCGTGCCCTCCTGGTCATGGTCGATGGCTTTGCCGATGTCGTGCAGCAGTCCGCCACGCTTGGCCATGACCTGGTCCATGCCGATCTCGGCCGCCATGATGCCGCACAGGTGCGCGACCTCGACGGAATGCTTCAGGATGTTCTGGCCGTAGCTGGTGCGGTAGTGCAGCCGGCCCATCAGGCGCTGCAACTCGGGGTGCACGCCGTGCACGCCGACTTCCAGGCAAGCCAACTCACCCAGTTCGACGATCTTGCGCTCGACTTCCTCGCGCACCTTCCCGACCACTTCCTCGATGCGTGCCGGGTGGATGCGGCCGTCGGCCACAAGGCGTTCCAGCGACATGCGCGCGATCTCGCGGCGCACCGGGTCGAACGCCGACAGGATCACCGCTTCCGGCGTATCGTCGATGATCACATCGACGCCCGTGATGACCTCGAACGAGCGGATGTTGCGGCCTTCGCGCCCGATGATGCGGCCCTTCATGTCGTCCGAGGGCAGATGCACTACCGAAACGCTGGTCTCGCTGGCGTGATCGCCCGCGAAGCGCTGGATGGCGAGCGCGATGACTTTGCGCGCCTCGCGCTCGGCGTTACGCGTGGCCGTATCGCGGATCTCGACGGTGCGGCGCGCCGCTTCGGATTTGGCCTCGTTCTCGATCGAGGCGATCAACTGTTCGCGCGCCATCTCGGGCGACAGCCCGGCGATGCGTGCCAGCCTGGAGGTCTGTTCCTGTAGCAAGCTGTCGAGCGCCTTGTTGCGGTCGGAGGTGACGCTCTCGCGCGTCGCCAAGTCGGTCTCGACCTTCTTCAGGTCGCGCTCTTTCTTGTCGATCAGTTCGACGCGCCGGTTGAACGCGGCTTCCTTCTGCTGGAACGCGCGTTCGGTCTCCAGCTGCGCGTTGCGGTTCAACACGGACTCGCGCTCGACCTCCTGCTTCATGGCCAGCGCTTCCTCGCGGCCGGCGAGCAAGGCGTCGCGCCGCACGGCTTCGGCTTCGCGGCGGGCGTCGGCCAGCACCTGTTGGGCGCGCTGCTCCGAGCTACGCAGCCGGGCGCGGCCCAACTGAGCACGTACGAACCAGCCCAGCGAGAACCCCGCCACCACGCCAGCAGCGATGACGGCGATCAGGACTCCGAGCGACATGGCTCTATTCTCCCCGGACTCCGTGCCACGGAGTCACAAGCAGGAGAACGAGGCCCGTGCACCGCGAGCGGGCCAGCCACGGGGCCGGCCTGCAAGGGTACCGCGGGACGGCGACTGTCTCTGGCGCGCACGAACGCGCGTGGGAAGTTTCGTGTCCGGGCGGACTACACCTCGCCCAGGATCTCGTCCAGGCGCTTCGTCAGCTCGGCGGCCCGGTCGTTCACGTCGGTTCCGACGCTTGCCTTGTTCGCGCGTTCCTTGAACAGCTCATCGGCGATATGGAGCGACGCCAGGATCGCCACCTTGGACATGGAGGCCACGGGCAGCTTCTCGGTCACTTCACGCATCTTCTTATCGACGTATTGCGCCACGTCCAGGATGTAGTCCCGGCCGGCGTCGCCACGGATCGTGAGTTGATGCCCGAGGATCTGCACCTGGACGGCGTTCTTGCCGTCGCGAGGCTGCCCAGTGGCGGTGTCCGAAGAGGCTTCCATCGACGTTGTCCTCCGCCGCTTCTCTCTGCGTTTTTGGTGTGTTGCGTCATGGACCCGCCGGGCATTGGCCACGAGAGGGCCAGTGCCGCCGGGCACTACTCGAGGCGCTCGAGCTTCGCCGAGATCGCCTCGATACGAGTGGCCACGTCCTTGCGTTCGTTGAGCCAGTCGCGCTGCTCTTTCTTGAGCGCGGCGACTTCGGCGACGAGAGTGCCCGGGTCCTGGCCCTGCAGCTTGCCCTGAGTCTCCTCGAGCTTGGTCTGGAGCGATGCGCGCTCCTGCTCGAGCTTGGTGTTCTTGGCGCGAAGATCGGTGATCAAAGCAGCGGCGCGCTCGACACGCTCCGCGAGACGATCGAGATCGGTGGAGACCACAGCCGTGTCGTTCATGCTCGCTCCCTCAGTTGACCGCCGCATCCCTGCACGACAGCGGTCACCATGCGCGTCTGGAGTTCCGTGATCTCGGCTTCCGTGAGCGTGCGCTCCGCGTGTTGGAACTGCAGTGCATACGCGAGGCTCTTCATGCCCGCCGGAGTGCCGGGGCCTTCGTAGACATCGAATAGTTCGATTGCCGCAAGTAACTCCCCGGCGGTGCCGGTGAGCGTGCTCTCGACCTTGCCGTGCGTCGTGCCGCGCGGGACGAAGAACGCGAGGTCACGGCGAACGGGCGGGTAGCGACCCGGAACCCGGGCGCGGATCACCGCGGAGGCGCCTTCGGCGAGTGGTTCGAGCAGCGCCACGAAGACGTGGACACGGGACTCTATTTCCCACGAGCGAAGCACGTCCTGCGCCAGCGTCCCGGCCCATGCAATGCGTGAAGTCCCGACCGCAACTTCCGCACTGGCACCGGATTTCCAACCATCGGCAGCATAGGCCCGCCACTCGGGAGCGTCAACGCGCATCTCTCCCAGCCACGCCTCCCAGAGCCCCTTGGCGTCCAGGAAGTCGGCCTCGGCGCGCGGGTCGTACGCCCCTTCGGGCTTGGTCGCGACGGGGTCGTGCACGTGGCGGAACCGCGGCCCGGCCAGCACCGCCGCGAGCATGAGCGATTCGCGCGGGAGACCGGAGCCGGCGCTGCCGCCAACCGCGTTCGCGCCGGGTTCGGCAGCCACGAACCCGACCCCGACCTCGAACAACCGCACACTCGTGGCGCCCTGGCGCAGGTTCAGCGCCGTGGCGCGCAGCAGCCCGGGCACGAGGTTCGGGCGCAGCACTTCGCTCTCGCGCGACATGGGATTGGCGAGCCGCACCAGTCGCGCCGGATCATCGCCCAGCAGTCTGGCGGTGGCCGCTGCTTCGGCTTCGCTCACCAGCGACGAGCACCACGCCTCGTGGAAGCCCAGCGCCAGCATGCCCTCGCGCGCCTTGCGCACGACGCGCTCACGCGCCGAGCGTGTCGCGAACGCGCCACCCGATTCGAGCGGCGCCTCGGGGATCTTGTCGTAGCCGTTGGAGCGCGCGATCTCCTCCACGAGATCGTCCTCGAGCGTGCAATCCAGCCGCCACGTCGGCACGGTCACGGTGAGCGTGTCGGCGCGCTGCACTCCGAATTCGAGCGACTCCAGCAGGTCCGCGCAACGCCCGGCGCCGAATGGCAGACCGATCAAGCGCTCGCAGCGTGCCGGGCGCAACTGCAGCGAGCGTGGCTGCAGCTCGACCGACCTGCGGCGCCAGTTGCGCAGCACGGCGGTCGGACAGAGCTTCAGCAGGTGGCTCAGGAAATACGCCGCGGCAGCCGCGCCGATGCCCGGGTCGACGCCGCGCTCGTAGCGCTTGCTCGCCTCGGTCGACAGCGCCAGCGACTTGGCCCCGCGCCGCACGCGCTGCTGCTGGAACACTGCGCACTCCAGCAGGATCGTCGTGGTCGCATCGGTGACCTCGGAGTCCGCGCCGCCCATGACGCCCGCGATGGCGACCGGCTTCTTGTGATCGGCGATCACGAGCACTTCGGGATTCAGCACTCGCGCCTTGCCATCGAGCGTCGTGATGCCCTCCCCTGCCCTGGCGCGCCGCACGCGGATCGCGTTGCCCTCGAGCTTCGCGGCATCGAACGCATGCAGCGGCTGTCCCAGTTCGAACAGCACCAGGTTCGTGAGGTCGACCAGGTTGTTGATGCTGCGCTGTCCCATCGCCGCCAGCTTCTGCACGAGCCACGCCGGCGACGGCAGCACCTTCACCCCTTCAACCAGCTGCGCAAAGTAGGCCGGGCATTCGGCAGCGTCCTCAACCTCAAGGTCGAATGTCACCCGAGCCGAGTCACTGGCCGGCTGGGCCGCGAGCCGCGCTTTCGCCCAGTCCGTCCATTTGCCGCCCAGGGCCGCCTTCACCTCGCGCGCCAAGCCGAGCACGCCCATGCCATCAGGGCGGTTGAACGGTGTTTCGACTTCAAGCACGAAGTCGGGCTCCGGCAGGTACGCGTCGATCGGCTTGCCCGCTTCGAGCGTGGCGCCTTTCAGGTAGTCCCTGAGGTCCAGGATGCCGGCGTGGTCTTCCGAGAGCATCAGCTCGCGCGCCGAGCACAGCATGCCCTGACTCTCCTCGCCGCGGATCCTGGTGGCCTTGATCTGGATGCCGTTGGGCATCGTGGTGCCGATGGTGGCGAGCGGCACGATCATGCCCGCGGCCACATTGGGAGCGCCGCACACCACGCGCAGCTCCGTGCCGGTCCCGGCGTCGATGCGCGTCAGTTTGAGCTTGTCGGCGTTGGGATGCTTCTCGGCCTCGAGGACGTGCGCCACCACGATGCCGGGGTAACGCCGGCCGTGCTGCTCGATGCCCTCCACGTAGAAGCCGCGCGTGGTGAGCGCCTCGGCGACCTGTTCGGGGGTGGCGTCGTACTCGACCCACTCTCTGAGCCAACTGATGGGGAGTTTCATGGGATGTCCTCGGCCTCCGGCCTCGGAGTGAATGGGCGGACGAACGGGCGCGGCGCGATGACGCGTCCAGCCGCCGGGCCGGCCGCCGGGGAAGCGCATTCGGAGCCGGACAATCTAGCAGGCCATGCGGTGAGCCGGAAATGCTCGCGAGTCTTGGAATCTCACGGGTCGTCCACATCCCGGCATCCGGCACGGATCGTGCGCGACCCGTTCGAAGTGCGCTGGCGTCGCTTGCTGGCCATGAGCCCTCCAGAGCCGACCCCGCCCCCGGCGGAGTCATGCCGATGCCCGACAAGCAAGTGCTTGCCGTCCCGCGGCCCGCGGACTGCCAATGTGCGATTGATCTGGACAGTTCGGTGGCCCCGGCGCCAGTGAGCTGGCCACCCGAAACCGAAGTGGGCAGTTCGGCGTCACCGGGGAATGTGATCTGCCCACACCAAACCGAAGTGGGCAGTTCGGTGGCCCCGGGGCGAGTGATCTGCCCACCCGAAACAGAAGTGGGTAGTTCGACGTCACCGGGGAATGTGATCTTGCCACACGCAATCACACTGGGCGATCCGTCGGGATCACAAGCCGAGCGCTCAAGCCACTGGATTCTCGTCTCGGCCAGCACCCACGAGAAGCTCTGCCGCGCGCCGGAGCTGTTTGGGACCGGGGAGCCCGCGCGTCAACTGGGGCGGATCTTGGACCGCGCCCTCGACGCGCTGATCGCCAGGCTGGCCAGACGCCGTTCCCGGACCACACCGAAGCCGCGCGCTCCACGCGGGCGTCGTGGCGTGAGCGTGCGTCACATCCCTCCCGATGTGCGGCGTGCGGTGTGGTCGCGCGACGGCGGCCAGTGCGCGTTCGTCGGGATCGGCGGCATGCGGTGTTCAGGCAAGCGCGGGCTCGAGTTCGATGTCGTGACACGAGTCGAACCCGGGCACACATGGGCCGTCGAGGACGTGCAGCTGCTGTGCCGCGTACACAAGGAGTACGTGGTGGAGTGTCGCGCCGAACATGTCCCTTACGGGGAGCCCTGAGCTCGTCTCACCCCGCTGCGTCCGACAAGACGGCTCGCCGCGGAATGCGCGGCGAGCCGTCGGGAGCCTTTATCCATGCGCGAGCCTGACTGTGACTGCGCGGGGCGCCATCGGGCGCCTGTGCCCAAGTGCGAGCCTGACCGGGACCGCTCTCTAGAACTGCTCCAGGAAGCGCACGTCGTTCTCCAAAAACTGCCGGATCTCGTGGATGCCGTGCCGGCCCATGGTGATGCGCTCGAGGCCCATGCCGAACGCGAAACCCGTGACCTGTTCGGGGTCGTAGCCGACCGCGCGGAACACGTTGGGATGCACCATGCCGGCGCCCAGTACTTCGACCCACCGGGTGCCTTTACAAACAGGGCAGCGGCGCTCGCCCGCGTCGTCCTTGTAGCGGCCCGTGCCCACGCAGGTGGCGCACTGCACGTCCATCTGCACGCCGGGCTCCACGAAGGGGAAGTAGATCGGGATGATGCGCGTCGGCACGTCGCGCCGGTAGATGGCGCGTGCGAACGTGTTGAGCGTGGCCTTCAGGTCGGCCATCGAGACATTCTTGCCCACGGACAGCCCGTCGATCTGATGGAACTGGTCCATGTGGCTGGCGTCGACGGCTTCGGCACGATAGACGCGGCCCGGGAACACTAGCCGCAATGGCGGCTTGCGCTCTTCCATGGCGCGCACCCAGCCCGGGGACGTGTGCGTACGCAGCACGACATCCGGATTCACGAAGTAGGTGTCGTGCGCGTCGCGCGCCGGATGATCGGGCGTGAAGTTGAGCTTGCCGAAGTTGTACGAGTCGAGCTCGACCTCGGGGCTGGTGTAGACCGAGAAGCCTAGTCCGTGGAACAGGTCGAGCAGTTCGTCGCGCACCTGGGCCAGCACGTGCGGCCGGCCACTGAACGGCCGGCGGCCGGGCAGCGTCACGTCGATCGCGCTCGCGCTTTCTTTGGAGCGCGCCATTTGAATTGCACGAACAGCGAACACGGCCTCGGCCCAGGACTTCACGTCATTGAGCTCCGCCCCGAGACGCTTGCGCTCGTCGATCGGCTGGTTCTTGATCTCCTTCAGAGCCCAGGAGAGAACACCCCGTTCACGACCCAGGAGGTGGAGACGGTAGCTCTCAAGCTCTTCGGCGGGAACTGTATGCAGGGCAGTCGCACCGATGGTAGCGAGGAGCAGGTCCATCTCCACAGAGTGGTTGTACCGCCCGCGGAGCATTGTATACCGCTCCCTCAGCTCCTCTGGGAGCGGCAGGTCCTCACTGGGACGGACAAATTGGTTGAGGGCATCCCAGGGGAAGCCCTCCGGCCAATGGAACGTCATGAACCGCTTGCGGACGAGGTCGCCAAGACCAGTGCTCATACGCGTTACGCCGCCGCGCCCTTCGCCACCTCCGCCAGCTTCGCGAATGCTGCCGCATCCATCACGGCGAGGTCGGCAAGCAGCTTGCGGTTGACGTCCACAGCGGCCTTCTTCAGGCCGGCGATGAGCGTGCTGTAGGTGAGGCCGTTCAGGCGGGCCGCGGCGTTGATACGCACGATCCACAGCCGGCGGAAGTCCCGCTTCTTCAACCGGCGGTGTTCGTACGCGAACTGGCCGGCGCGCTGCTGCGTCTGCAGCGCGGTCTTGAACAGCTTGCTGCGTCCCGAGTAGCCACCCTTCGCGGCCTTCAGGACCTTCTTACGTCGGGCGCGGCCGGGGACTACGGTTTTTGAACGAGGCATCGGTCTATCCTCCTGCCCGCGTGGCCGTGGGGCTCTGCGCGGGGCGGGTCATCGATGATGGGGCGAGCGCTGCGGGGTCACTTCCCCAGCATCTTGCGCACGCGCTGCTGATCCGCCTGGGCCACGACAAGATTCGAGCCCTTCTTGCGCTTCGAGTTGCGATTGTCCGCGACCATGCCGTGCCGGAGATTCGACGAGCGGCGGATCGCCAGGCCGGTACCGGTGAGCTTGAAGCGCTTCCGGGCGGCACGGTTGGACTTCATCTTCGGCATTGCTGTTCCTTTCAGTGCACCGGCTCAGACGGCCGGGGGTGTCGCTTCGTCAAGTCCCTTGTCGGCCGGCTTCGCAGCGGGCTTCGCAGGGGCCTGCTGCGCCTTGGGTGACAGCACGAGCGAGACGGTTCGGCCTTCGGCGCGCGGTGACTGCTCCACCACCGCGATGTCGGCCAGGTCGATCAGCACCTGCTCGATGATCTTGTAACCCAATTCCTGGTGAGCCATCTCTCGGCCGCGGAACGTGACCGTGAACTTGACCTTGTCCCGCTGCTCCAAGAACTGGCGCGCGTGCTTGACCTTGAAGTCGTAGTCATGGTCCTCGATCTTCGGACGCATCTTGACTTCCTTCAGCTGCATCTGGTGCTGCTTCTTCTTTGCAGCCTTGGTCGCACGGTTGGTCTCGTACTTGTACTTTCCGTAGTCCATGATCTTGCAGACGGGCGGCCGGGCGGTCGGAGCGACCTCGACGAGGTCGAGCCCCTTGGCCTGGGCCATCACGATCGCCTCACGCGTGGTGAGGATGCCGATCTGCGAGCCGTCGTCGCCGATCACACGGACCTGCGGGATACGAATGCGCTCGTTGACGCGCGGTTCCTGAGACTTGCCCGGAATCGTAATGGTGTATCCCTCCCCATGGCTTGCTGCGTTGCCACCGGGCACGGCGCGATAAACAGCAAAACGCCGGGCGGGGTGGCGTGCAAAGCCCCGCCCGGCGTCCGGGCCCGTGACGGACCCTGTTCCGGATTGGCACCGGCTCGCCCCTGTTGAGG
>JANMAX010000062.1:0-6134 GCA_031360075.1 bacterium
CGGGGTCGCCGGCATGTCGGCGTTCCACGACGGCCGGAGTTCCGAAGCACTCGGGTACTTCCGCGAGGCGCGCACCGTGGTCCCCACGGATGCGCGCGGCTACGACTACGAAGCGCGTGTGCGGGTCACCACCGGGGACCGCGCGGGCGCGCGCGCCGTGGTGGAGCAGGGACTGGTCCGCCTGCCCGGCAATCCCGTGCTGCTGCAGGCGCAGCGCGCCCTCACGCTGGCGCGCCGCGCGCGCTAGAGTGTGCGCACCGTCGTTCTCACTCCGGAGAGCCGTCATGTCCCGATCGCGTTTCTGCGCTGGATGGTTGTCGCTCCTGCTGATCCCGGCCGTCGCGTGCGCGCAGCTCGACGCGCGCGTCATGGACGGCCTGCGCTGGCGATGTATCGGACCGTTTCGTGGCGGGCGCACGGTCGCAGCCGTCGGTATTCCGGGCGAGCGCCATCACTTCTTGATGGGCGTGAACCACGGCGGCGTCTGGAAGACGACCGATGCCGGCCGCACCTGGCAGCCGATCTTCGACGATCAACCCACGGGTTCCATCGGTGCAATCGCGGTGGCGCCATCGAACCCCGACGTCATCTACGTCGGTTCGGGCGAAGGGCTGCAGCGTCCCGACCTGTCTGTCGGTGATGGCATCTATCGCTCATCGAATGGTGGCCGGACCTGGAAGCACACCGGACTCTCCGATGGCCAGCAGATCCCGGCGCTGGCCGTCGACCCCAAGGATCCCCAGCGGGTGTTCGCGGCGGTGCTCGGACATCCGTACGGTGCCAACGACGAACGCGGCATCTACCGGAGCACTGACGGGGGCGGTCACTGGGAACGCGTGCTGTTCCGCAATCGTGACACCGGGGCGATGCAGGTGCTGCTGGCCCCGAACGACGCGCGCACGGTGTACGCCGTCTTGTGGTCGGCACGGCAGACGCCGTGGGAAGGGCCCGGTGGCTCGCTCGTGCGCAGTGAGGACAGTGGCCTGTGGAAGTCGGCCGATGGCGGGGAGACCTGGCGAGCGCTGAGCGCTGGACTGCCCACTGCGGCCGACGGACTCGGGCGCATCGGGCTCGCGGCATCGGCCAGCCGACCGGCGCGACTCTACGCGGTGCTCGGCGCTCGCAAGGGAGGGGGGCTTTACCGCTCCGAAGATGCCGGTGAACACTGGTCACTCGTCAACACCGATCCCCGTCTGTGGGAACGCGACGGAGACTTCAATGAGGTCCAGGTCGATCCGAGGAACCCCGACATCGTCTACATCGCGAATGTCGTGTCATGGAAGTCGTCCGACGGGGGCCGGACGTTCCAAGCTTGGCGCGGCGCACCCGGTGGCGATGACTATCACCGCATCTGGATCCATCCCGAGGACAGTCGCATCGCGATCCTCGCGGGCGACCAGGGCGCGGTCATCACGCTGAACGGCGGCGAGACCTGGAGCTCGTGGTACAACCAACCCACCGCGCAGTTCTACCACGTCAGCACGGACAACGGCTTTCCGTATAAGGTCTACGGTGGCCAGCAGGAGAGCGGTTCGGTCGGCATCTCGTCGCGCGGTGACGACGGCGGCATCACGCTGCGCGACTGGCATCCGGTGGGCGCCGAGGAATACGGTTATGTCGCCGCCGACCCGCTGCACCCGGGCATCGTGTTTGGCGGCAAGCTGAACCGTTTCGACATGCGCACGGGTGATGTGCAGAACGTCAGCCCCGACCTACTGCGCTCGGGCGGCTATCGTTGGGTGCGCACCATGCCGGTGGTGTTCTCGCCTCTTGATCCGCACGTGCTCTACCTGGGCGCCAATGTCGTGTTCGAATCGCGCGACGGGGGGCAGCGCTGGCGGACGCTGGGCGGCGACCTGACGCGGCCGGTGTCCGCGACCGCGGGGGTCCCGCCGAACCTGGGCCTGTTCGCCACGTTGGATCCGGAACAGGGTCTGCATCACGGCGTGGTCTACAGCATCGCACCCTCTCCGCTACGATCGCCGCTGTTGTGGGCGGGCACCGATGACGGGCTCATCCATGTGACTCACAATGGCGGACACGAGTGGCGCGATGTTTCACCGCCCGCGCTGACGCCCTGGAGCAAGGTGGCGCAGCTCGAAGCCAGCCACTTCGACACGCTCACCGCCTATGCCGCTATCAACACATTCCGGTTGGACGATGTGGCGCCGCACGCGTGGCGCACGCGCGATGGCGGTATCACGTGGACCGAGATCGTGACCGGCATCGGCGCGCACGAGATCGTGAATGCCGTGCGCGAGGATCCCGTCGTGAACGGCCTGTTGTATGCGGCCACGGAACGCACCGTGTATGTCTCCTTCGACGATGGCGACCACTGGCAGTCGTTGCGCCGCAACCTGCCCGCCACCTCGGTGCGCGACCTGGTGGTCCACGGACGCGACCTCGTGATCGGCACGCACGGGCGGTCGTTCTGGATCCTCGATGACGTCACTCCGCTGCGGGCGGCACGCGCCCTCACGGGGAGCCGCACGCCCTACCTGTGCGCGCCCGCACCGGCGTATCGTGTGCGCGCGAATCGCAATACCGACACTCCCGTGCCCCCGGATGAACCGATGGGCGAGAACCCGCCCGATGGGGCCGTGTTTGATTGGTGGCTGCCGTCCGCCGCGGGGGGTGGCGTCACGCTCGAGATCCTGGATGCGGCAGGTGCGTGCTTTCGGCGCCTTTCGTCGCTCGACACGGCCGGCACTTGGCCCAGCGGGCTCCAGGTGCCGTTTTACTGGATGCGCCAGCCGCGCGCGCTGCCGGCTGCGGCAGGCATGAACCGTTTCGTGTGGGACCTGCATGGCGAACCCCTGGCGGGCGCGGAACTGGGATTTCCGATCGCCGCGACGCCCGGCGACACGCCCGCGGAACCGCGTGGGCCGTGGGTTCTTCCCGGAAGCTATCGCGTGCGGCTGACGGTTGCGGGGGAGCGGTTCGAGCGGCCACTCGTCATTCACATGGACCCTCGCATCAAGACCCCGGCTGCCGGCCTGCGCCGGCAGTACGAACTGAGCCGTGAACTCGCGGACGCGATGCGCCGCGATTCCACGTTGCAGGCACGAGTGCGCGTGTGGATCGCCTCGGCTGAGCGCGATGCCGCAGGCGCCCCCGTTCTCGAGGCGCTGTCTGCATTGTTGTCCGGTCCGCGGCCGGGTGCGGCCCGCGGTGCGGGTCCGCACCCGGTGGACCTCGAGCGCACGCGGTCCCAGCTCGTGCGCCTCTACGACCTCATCCAGGAATCCGACGCCACGCCGACACCGAGCATGGAGGAATCATGCCGGGAGGTGCTTGCCGCGCTCAGCCAGCTGCGCGTGCAGTGCGAGCAGGCACATGCAGGGCAGCTTCCGCCGCGCTGATTCTGCTTGCACTCGCACGTGAGCCGACCGACAATGAGGCAGGATGACAGGGCCTGCTCTGCGAGGAGCCGGTGCCCGACGCGTTCCGGGCGGAACGGCTCGATGACCGGGGCAGGAGACTGGTCATGGCACTTTCCGAGTACATGCCGTACGGCGCCCCTGAACTGCTGGCTGGTGCACGCTCTCGCATGGCGCGTTCCACCGCGCTGGCGAGTCTGGGTGTGGTCATCCTGATCGTCTCACTCGGTGCCATCGCGACGCGCGGGTTCACGCAGCGACCCGCTCTTGCGGGTATCGATGAAGTGATCTTCATGCTCGATCCGCCGCCCTCGCCAGCAGATCAGCTGGAGTACGCGCCTCCGATGACCGACCCGGCGCAGCCCGAGGCGGACCCGAACGCCACGGTTCGTCCAGTACCGGAGCTGCCCGAACTCGTCGAACCCGAGCGCATGCGGCCTCCCACCGACGTGCCGGGGGTGCCGGGCACCGGAGATGTCTCGAGCTCGATCGCGCGCGGACCTGCGTCCGGCACGGTCCCGCCTGCGATCGACGAACCCGAGCTCGGGCGGCCGGTATTCGTCGATGAGTACCCGAACGTGGTGCGCTGTTCGGAAGCCCGCTACCCGGATTTCGCCCGCGAGGCGGGGGTGGAGGGCACCGTGCACGTGCACATACTGGTCGGGCCCGACGGCCGGGTGCGCCGTGCGGTCATCGCGCAGGGCGGTTCGGTGCCGATGCTCGACGAAGCGGCACTCGACGCCGCTCGCAGTTGCGTCTTCACGCCGGCGCTCACGAATGGTCATCCGGTGATGGTCTGGGTCAGTCGCAGCTATCGCTTCTCGCTGCACTGAGCGCGTGCTGCCGCCGGGCTCGCATTCGGCCCGCGGCCCGCACCCCTGTCGCCGGTGCGATGGCAGCGCCGTGGCGGGCGGGGCGTGGGAGTGCGAGGTGCGGTGCCACTGCCGCCGCACCGCTATCGGCCGCCGCCGTAGCCCTTCGCGCGGCGTTCGCGGATCAACCGGATGGACTCACCGCTCGTGTTGCCGTGGACCATGAGTGGCAGCTTGGCGGCGTAATCGAACTCCGGGTCGCGCTCGGCGTTGTGACAGCCCCGGCAGGTCAGCTGGCCCACGGGCTCGCGTGGAGCGCCATCCGCGCGGTGCAGCGTGCCCATGCCGTGGCAGTTCTCGCATTGGACGTTCGCCAAATGCGGGGTCTGGAGCGCGTCGCGGAAGCCGCCCGCCTGGCGATAGCCCACCGAGTGACAGGGGATGCATTCCGGCGTGGCGTCCTTCTTCTCGCGGACGAGCGTCTCCCAGGCCAGCGAATGGGCGGTGGTGAGCCACTGGCGGGCCTCGGATTCGTGGCAGCGCGCGCACACCGCACCGCCGACGAAGTGGTCGACCGGGTCCTGGTCCGGGTCGGCATCAGCGAGTGCCTGGCTGCGCCTCTGCTCGTCTCGCATGCGGTCGTTGTAGGCGTCCTCGAATGCCTTGACCTGCTTGAATGCTCCAGGCTGCTCACGCACGTCAGGGCCGAGCGTGCGAATCTCGGCCACGCCGCCGCTGGTACGGCCGTGGGCGTCGAGTGTCAGCGTCACGATACCCAGCTGTTGGCCCTGGTCTCCGGCATAGCTGGCGATGGCGCCGCCCACCCGGCGGCCCTGCTCGAGAACCGGGATGTCGTGGCCGAGCACGACGGCATCGATGCCGGCCACGGCGGTCGCGACGTCCTCGCCACCGACGCGGCCCAACTGTGTGAGCATGACGATGACCTGCGCACCGCGTGCCTTCAGGGACGCGACCGCACCCACCGCGCTGTTCTCGGGATCGAGGACCGTGAGCGAGTCGCGGGCGGGCCCGAGATCGAAGCGCTCGCCGAGCAGCGCGAACACCCCGACGCGCACGCCATCGCGCTCGATCATCAACGAAGCGGGGAAGACCGTCGTCGTGGTCCCGCGCTCGACGAGATTGGCGCACGTCACCGGGACGCCGTGGCGGCGCGCCAGGGCTCGCAGGAACGCCACGCCGTAGCGCAGGTCGCGGGGCGCGACCCCGACCGCATCGGCATGCACGAGCCGGCCGAGCGACTGCATCATGAAATCGGCGAGGTCCGTGCGCCCATCGACTTCAGGGAAGGACCCACCCGCATCCAGCACCAACACGGTCGCGCCCGAGGCGCGTGTGCTGTCGAGGAATGCCGCCATGCGCGCGAAGCCGCCTTTGGGAACGTGGCAACCACACGGGCTCGTCTTCCCCTTGAGATCGGCGGTCCCCACCACGACCAGACGCGCGGCGGGTGCGGACCCGGCCGCGAGCGAGCCTTGTGACCCGCCGAGCGTTGCGGACAGCAAAGCGGCGGCGGCGAGCCAGGCATATCGGGTGCGCGAGCGGGGCATGGGCCTCGGAGTGGAACGGTCCACGGCGGCCGTCTCACGGGTGCGGCCACCCGGGCGCCGGGCCTGCCGTCAGCATCGGCGCGTCCACGATTGTCGGACACGCGGGCACCCCACCGCAAGCATGCGACGCGGTGTCGCTCGAGCACTCAGCTTTGGCGCTTCTCCTGACGCGCCCAGGCGTCCTTGAGTGTCACCGTGCGCAGGAACACCGGTGCGCCCGGTTTCGAATCGCGCGGATCGGCGACAAAGTAGCCGACGCGCTCGAACTGCAGCGCGGTGCCGGGCGTCGCGGTGGCAAGCGAGCCCTCGAGCTTGCAGCCGCTGAGCACCTCAAGCGACTTGGGGTTCAGCCCCGACGTGAAATCGGCGCCCTC
>JANMAX010000064.1:0-12113 GCA_031360075.1 bacterium
CCTGATGCCGGATCACCGAAAGTCATGTAGCTCAGGTGATGGTGAGCTCGAGTGCGAGCAGGGGTGGGTCGGCGCGCGGGGCGTGGCTTACGCAGCCCGCGGCGTGAAGCGACAGACGTCCGAGTTCACCCCCCGATCGACACCAGCGGTTCGGGGCGGGGTGCGCGCACGGATTCCCCCAGCAGCGTGAGTGCGGTGGTGCCCACGACGCGCACGCGCTGCAGCGTACCGGCGGCAGAGCCATCGTCAGGCCACACGACGGTCTTGAACTCGCGGCTCTTGCCGTACAACTGCGGTGCCGCCCCGGTCGTGCCCTTCTTGCCGGGCCGGCCACTCCACGACGGGCCGTCCACCAGCACTTCGATGTCGCGCCCGAGATAGCCGTCCATGATCTCGCCCGCGATGGCGTGCTGCTGGTCGATCAGCAGCTGCAACCGGCGGCCCTTCTCGGCGTCACCCACGGTCTCGGGCAGCTTGAAAGCGCGCGTGTCGGGACGGGCCGAGTACTTGAACATGAACGCGCTGTCGAAACGCGCGCGCTTCATGTACTCGGCGGTCGCCAGGAAATCGGCCTCGGTCTCGCCCGGGAATCCCACGATGATGTCGGTCGTCACCGCCACGCCCGGGATGCGCTCGCGGATGCGGTGGAGGACGTCGTCGAACTGCGCCATGTTGTAACTGCGCTCCATGGCCGCGAGCACGGTGTCGGAGCCGCTCTGCAGCGGCAGGTGGACATGCGGCATGACCTTGTCGCACTCGGCCATGGCCGCGATGACGCGCTCGCTCATGTCGGCTGGATGCGGTGAAGTGTAGCGCACGCGCAGTACGCCGGGCACAGCCGCAGCGGCGCGCAACAGGTCGGCGAAGTCGTGCGTGCCGTCGTGGTAGGAGTTCACGGTCTGGCCCAGGAACACGATCTCGCTGAAGCCCTGCGCGGCCGCCTGCGCGACCTGCTTCAGCAGGTCGGCCATCGGCAGGCTGCGCTCGCGGCCGCGCGTGTAGGGGACGACGCAATAGGTGCAGAATTTGTCGCAGCCGCGCTGGACGGTGACCCAGGCGCGCACGCCGGGCTGGCGCTTGGGCTCCAGATCGCCGTACGTCTCGTCGCGGTCCAGCCGGATCTCGGCGGTCGGCACGCGGGCCGCTTGCAGCAGGAGCGCCGGCAGATTGCGGTAACCGTCGGGACCCACCACGAGGTCGAGGACGCGCTTCTGATCGAGCAGCCGCGAGCGCAGATGCTGCGCCATGCAGCCGGCCACAGCGACGATCAAATCGGGATTCCTGGACTTGAGATGCGCGAACTCGCCGAGCCGCCCGAGGACGCGCAGTTCAGCATGCTCGCGGATGGCGCAAGTGTTCAGGATCACTGCGTCGGCGTTCTCGGGCGTCGGCACCAGCTCCATGCCGGCACGCTCAAGCACTCCGGCCATGAGCTCGGAGTCGGCGACGTTCATCTGGCAACCGTAAGTCTCGAGGAAGACGCGCTTCATGGGCACCGAAACGGTAGCACGGGGTGGGGGTGAACGCGACTGGGGATTGCATGCGGAAGCTACCGGGTCGGAGCTCGGTTGGGTTTGCCGTGACGCAGTGAAGGTGGTCCCGGGAGCGACCAAGATACGCTCATGGTGTTCGAGCACCTGGAGGGCCCGGCGTACCGCGTTTCCCACGATGCGCACGCGCTGATGTGGGGCCTCGCGATCTCGGCGGACATCCTCGCGCTGTCGGGCCACGACTTCGAGCGCCAGTCGCTGATGCCGTCCCGCTGGACGGCCGAGGTTCGGCCCTGAGCACGAGCGCCGCGTGTGCCTGCTCGCCGCTTCACTTGGTTGACCGCCACGCCCCCAGCGCGCAGACTCGTTGGCCCACTCTTGCTGTGAGGAGCTCCGCCGATGCCGTCCAAGCCGTCGCGTGAACTGGTGACGTTCGAGAATCCCGCCCCCGGCCGCCCGTACTGGATCCGCCACGAGTGCCCGGAGTACACCGCACTCTGCCCGGTCACCGGTCAGCCCGACTTCGGCACCATCATCGTGCGCTACGTGCCCGATGAGCTGTGCGTCGAGTTGAAGTCATTGAAGCTCTACATCTGGGCGTTCCGGAACGAGGGGCATTACTTCGAACAGGTCACCAACCTCATCCTGGACGACCTGGTGAAAGCCATGAGCCCCAGGAAGCTCAAGGTGACGGGCGAGTTCAACGTCCGAGGCGGCATCACGACGCGCGTCGTGGCGCGCTACAGCAAGCCGGCGGCCGCGACGAAGCGTGCCGTGAAGTAGTCCGGCCGGCCCACGGGCGCTCGATCGCCAGGGCCAGGCGTGGATTTGCGCGCTGATCCACCCGGCCGAGTCGCAGCTCCACCTGTGTCGCGGTACGGGCCGGATCCGCCCGCGTCGCCACAACACTGAGCGGAGTTCCGCGTATGGCCGCGACCGAACCGCGCCTGGCATGACGGGGTAGTGCGGTGTGTGAAGTCCCGTGACGCTCGGGGCCGGGGGGCCTATGCTTGTTCCACTCTCGCAGCCCCGGATGGCCGCCGCGCGGGAGACCCGCACCCCTCGGGGGAGCTCCCGCATGGCGGCCGAGCACCAGTGTTGCGTCCCAGGAATCATGTGCGCGGATCGGCGAGCCAGCATGGGCGCTGGCAGGACGGGACGATGAAGTCAGATCCGGGAGCTACGTCGAGGAGGAGCAACGCAGCCGGCGGCGACGAGGGCCGTCGAGGCAGGTGTACGACTTCGGGGACACCACACCAGCTTCATCTCGAGGTGCGCTTGGCCCACACGATTCGCCGCGCGCTCGCACGGGTCGGCCTCACGGTCGTCACGGCGACCGCAGTTGCGGTCCTCATGCCGTCGCTCGCGGCCCCGGTCGCGGCCCAGGACTACGTCCCGGGTCAGCTGCTCGTGCGCTGGAAGCCGGCTGCCAAGGGGCTGGCACGCGCCGCGGCATTGGCGCCGCTCGGGGCCTCGAAGCTCGCGGACTATGACTTCATTGGCGTCGAGCGCTTGAGTGTTCCCGGCATGTCGGTGCCCGAGGCCGTCGCCCGGCTCATGCTCGACCCGCGCATCGAGTACGCCGAGCCCGACTACATCGTCAGCATCGGCCGTGCCCCCGATGACCCGCGCTACCCCGAGCAGTACGGACTCCATAACAGCGGGCAGACGGGCGGGACCGCGGGTTCCGACATCGGGGCCGAGGTCGTCTGGGACCGCTTCACGGGCGACCCCGAGTTGCTGATCGGCGACATCGACACGGGGGCGGAGTACGACCATCCGGATCTCGAGGGCAACGTCTGGACCAATCCGGGCGAGATCCCGGGCAACGGCATCGACGACGATCGCAATGGCTGGATCGACGACATCCACGGCTACGACTTCTACAATCACGATGGCGATCCGCGCGACGACAACGGCCACGGCACACACACGGCCGGCACGATCGCCGCGGTGGGCAACAACGGCATCGGCGTGAGCGGCGTCGTGTGGCGCGGCAAGCTGGTGATCCTCAAGTTCCTGGGGGCTTCAGGCAGCGGGCCGATGTCGGCGGCGGTCGAGGCGCTGCAATACGCGATCCGCATGGGTGTGCGGCTCACGAACAACTCATGGAACGGCCCCTTCTATTCGCGTGCGCTGGAAGACGCGGTGGCCGCGGCGGGCGCCGCGGGCCAGCTGTTCGTGGCCGCCGCCGGCAATGCGCGCACCGACATCGATGCGACGCCGTCCTACCCGGCGGCGCTGCCGGAGGACTGTGTGCTCACCGTGGCCGCGACCGACCATGCCGACCAGTTGGCGTCGTTCTCGAACTACGGGCTCGCGGGTGTCGATCTGGCGGCCCCGGGCGTGGACGTGTTGTCGACCGTCCCGGGCCAGGGCTACCGCGTGCTGTCGGGGACCAGCATGGCGTCGCCACATGTGACCGGAGCGGCGGCACTGCTCATGGGCCGCTTCCCGGGCATGGGGGCGGCCGAGGTGAAGGCGCGTCTCATGCGCTTCGCAGATCCGCGCGTCGGGCTCATCGGGCGCTGCGTCTCGGGCGGGCGGCTGAACCTCGCGCTCGCGGCCGCGGACCCCGACAGCATCGCCGCCGGCGACATCACCGACCTGCGCGTGCTGGCGCCGGGCAGCAACTCGATCGACCTGGCATGGACCGCCACCGGCGACGACGGCACGAGCGGTACGGCCTCGAGCTACGAACTACGCTATGCCACGGCGATGTTCACGCCCGCCGAATTCGCGTCCGCCACGCTCGCGATCGCGCCCAAGCCGCAGCCGTCGGGGCGCCCGGAAGTCTACCGCGTGCGCGGGCTCACGACCGGCACCGCGTATTGGCTGGCGATCGTCGCACGCGACGAATTCGGCAATGCCGGCGCGGTGTCGCCCGTGGTGAGCACCACGACGTTGCCGCCGCCGACGCTGGCGCTGTCGCCCCCGGAAGTGAGCGCGAGCGCCACCACCGGCAATCGGGTGACGCGCACGTTCGAACTTCTCAACGACTCGCCCGGCACGCTCGAATGGAGTGCACCGCGACCCGTGCTCGACTTCGGGCCCACCACCGTCTCGGCCCGGCAATGGCCGGGCGAGGTCGCGGTCAAGGGCGATCCCGACCCCGCGCCGCGTGAGCCGCAGCTTGCCAGCGCCGGCGGGCCCGACGCGCAAGGCTATCGCTGGATCGATTCCACCGAGCCCGGAGGCCCGGCGTTCCAATGGGTCGACATCGCCACGCCCGGCGACAACATCGCGCTCAGCGGCGACGAGGCCGTGTCGGTGGCGGTGCCGCTCGGGTTCAGTTTCCCGTTCTACGGCCGCCGCTTCACGCGCATGAAGGTCTGCACGAACGGCTACCTGCAGTTCGGTACCGAGGGCCCGGCATTCGTGAACACCGGTCTGCCGGCGGCAGGTGCGGCGCGCAACCTGATCGCGCCGTTCTGGGACGACCTGCACTTCGGTGCCGCCACGAACCGCGCCTACGTGCGCTTTGATGGTACGCGCTGTGTGGTCAGCTGGGTCGCTGTGCCACGCTACAACGACGTCAGCTCGATCATGACGTTCCAAGCCATCCTGTATCCGTCGGGTGAGGTGCGCTTCCAGTACCTGCGCATGACCGGCACGACGAACAGCGCCACGGTGGGCATCCAGGACAGCTCGCGCACTGTGGGACTGCTGATGGCCTTCAATCAGACGTATGTGCGCGATTCGCTGGCGGTGCGCATCGTGCCACTGCCGCAGTGGCTGGACGTCGAGCCCGCGGCGGGAATCCTGCCCCCGGGCGGGCGGCAGAACGTCACGCTGCGCATGGATGCCACCGGGCTCGGCACGCAGCGGTTCCGCGGTGAAGCTCGTATCCTGAGCAATGCGCCGCAGTCGCCCGACACGGGCGTGATGGTGGTGCTCGATGTGGCAGGGGCGCCCGACATCGTGTTGTCCCCGGCCACGCTCGAGTTCGGCCCTCACTTCAGTGGCTCGCGCGACACGCTGGCGGTGACGGCGGCCAACCGAGGTGTCGACCCGCTGATCGTCTCCGGAGTGGCTTGCGACCACGCCATGTTCAGTGTGCCGGGCGCGGGGTTCACCTTGCTGCCGGGCGAGGCTGTCACGCTGCGCGTGGTGTTCGCACCCAGCGAAATCAGCGACGCGCGCGGCTCGCTGACGTTCACGAGCAACGATCCGGACCAGCCGCTCGCGGTGCTGCCTTTGCACGGTGTGGGCAGCGCCGCACCGGTGTTGGAGACCGTCCAGAGCGCACTGACCTCGGCCACTGCCCCCAGGTTGCGGCCCGATGCGGCGCAGCGTGTGCGCCTGCTCGTGCTGCGCAACCCGGGGGGTGCGCCGCTCGAATGGTCCGCGTCGGCGTACCAGGGCGCGGTGGGTTCGCGGCCCGCAGGCGTGAGCACGCCGGCAGGTGCTTTCGCTGCCGCGCCGGTGGCGCAGCCCGTCCCGCAGCCCGTCCCGCAGGCCGTCACGCAGCCCGTCCCGCAGGCCGTCCCGCAGACCAAGGGCAGCATGGGTCCCGGCATCGCTGCGCTCGGCAATGGTGGTCCGGATGCGTTCGGCTATCGCTGGACCGATTCCGATGCGCTGGGCGGGCCGGCGTTCGCGTGGCAGGAAATCGCCGCCGCCGGCGTGCGGTTGTTCGGCGGCGCCGATGACTCGACCACGCGCGTGGCGCTACCGTTCGCGTTCACGTTCTACGGGCAGGCGTACGACAGCGTCAGTGTGTGCACGAACGGGTTCCTGTCGTTCACGAGCCGCGACAGTTCACTGGTGAACACGGACCTGCCGAGCGACGCCCCCGGAGTGCCGCGCGCACTGGTCGCGCCGCTCTGGACCGATCTCGACCTGCGCGCCATCCGCGGTTCGGGCCGCGTGTACGCCTACCACGACGGCAGCAAGTTCATCGTCGAATGGCAGGATGCCGTGCACTTCGCGGGCGCGTCACCCTACACGTTCCAGGTGTTCCTGTGGCCGAGCGGAGTGATCGAATACCAATACTTGTCGCTCGGTGCGCTTCGGAACGCCGCCACGATCGGCATTCAGGACGAGACCGGGACCGTGGGCCTGCGCGTTGCGTACAACGCCAACTACCTGCACACCGGGCTGCGCGTGCGACTCTCGCACCAGGACGACTGGCTGCGGCTCGATCGCAGTTCGGGAAGCATCCCGCCGGGGGCCACCGACACGCTGCACATCCTTTTCGACGCTCGGCAATACAAAGACGGCGACTACGCGGGCGAAGTGCGTATCGCCAGCAACGACGTGGCCACGCCATTGCTGGCGGTGCCGTGTGCGATGCACGTCGGCGTGCTGGCCGAGCCGGCCGAGCCGCAGCCGGGCGCGATCGGCGTGGTGTCGCAGTCGCCGCTCGTGCGGTTCGCGTTCGTGCCACCCGCGCCGGGCGCGGCGCTTGTGCCGGGCACGCTGCAGTTGAACGGCGTGCCCATCCGCGTGACCGGCGAACTGTCGCATGAACCCGATGGCCGGGCGGTGATCACGCTGCGTGCGGTCGACCTGCTGGCGGTGATGCCGGCGGGGGAAACGCAGGCCGCCACGCTGACCGCCGAGTTCGAACCGGGCGGCTGGCTGGCCGCCAGCGCGACGCTCGCGGTCGCGCCTCCCGAGATGACGGGCCGGCTCCTGCCGGCGTTCGGTTCGAGCCTGCCGACGCGCAAGTTCCGCGGCAACGAGATCATCGACGTCGAGTGGATTCCGCCCGCGGGCGGCGCCGAGCGCTACGACGTGGCGTACTCGGGTGACGGTGGTGTGCGCTGGACGGTGTTGGGGCAGGGGACGCGAACTGAATTCGGTTTCATCGCGCCCGATACCACGACCCGTGCGATGCTCGAAGTGGTCGCACGCCGTGGCGATGCCGTGGTGGCCACGTTCCTCACCGCCCCGTTCGTGGTGGAGCTGCTTGCGGTCGACGTGAACGGTGCCCGGCCGTTGCGCTTCGGATTGAGGTTGGCAAGCCAGAGCCCCGCGCGCGGCACCGCACGATTGGACCTCGAGCTGCCGCAGGCGGGCGTGGTGGCCGCGGAGGTCTACGACATCCGCGGCGCGCGCGTGCGCACGCTGGTGCGGGGCGTACTCGCCGCCGGCCGGCACACGCTGGTCTGGGACGGTCACCGAGACGACGGCGGTGCTGCCGCCCCGGGCGTCTACCTGGTGCATGCCCGGCGCGGGGGCGAGGGCCTCACCGTGCGGGTGGCCATGTTGCGGTGAGTCCTGCAGGGACGCGTGCCGGCCGGTCGGGCGTCGGACGCATCCGAACCCCCGCACCAGCCGGTTCCCCGGCTGGCCCGGGAACATGTCTGGAGCGCGCACGGCACGGCTCACGGGCACTGACGTAACTCCGCCGCACATCAAGGCTTGACGTCACGCGCGCGCGCGCCAACACTCTCGCTGCCGGGTCCTGCCACGGGGCCCGCGTTCCCCGCGCGACGCATCATGGCCAGCCTTTTGTGCGTATCGCGTCGACACCACCCGGGAGGCGTGGCCGCGCCGATGACGAATAGTTCTCACCTGCTGGCAACCGTGAACCTCGTGCTGGGCGGACTCGTGTTCCTGCTCGGCTTCGTGATCCTGCGCGAGAACCCACGGCAGCGCTTGAACCGAGTCGTGTCGCTGATGCTGTTCTTCGGCGGCTTCGGCGCGGTGCTCGCGGCGTTGTCGCTGCTGGTGCCCGGCAAGGCGGGTGCAGCGGGCTTGCAGACCAACGTCTCGTACGTCTGGGAGCTGTTCTTCCCGACCGCGTTCCTGCTCGCGAGCATCTTCCCCGAGGAGCGCGCGTTTGCGCGGCCGTTCACGCTGCCGGGCGGCATGAAGACCCCGAGCTTCGTGCTCACGGTGTACGCGCCGCACGCATTCCACTTCCTGCTCGTCGTGGCGGTGTCGCTCATGCCGGCGTCGCACCCCTCCGCGGCCAGCGCCGGCATCGGGCGCTCGCTGGCCGACCTCGGCAGCGTCGTCGGGCGCTTGTTCCTGAGTGTGCACCAGTCGTTGTTCTCGCTCGTCGACCTGTTCTTCGGCGCCGCGGCCGTGGCGTTGCTCGTCGGCAGCTGGCGGCGCACGCAGCTCCATCGCGTCCGCATGCAGTTGGGGGCCATCACCGTGGGCCTCGTGAGCTGTCTGGTGCTGTACGCCTTCGCCACCACGATCCCGACTCTGCTGGGCCGGCCGCTGGAGCGCGGCATGCAGGCCGCGCTCACCACCGCAGCGCTCACGCTGGGCTCGGGCGCGATCGCCTATGCGATGGTGCGGCACAAGTTCCTCGACACCAAGCTGATCGCACGCCGTGGCATCCTCTACGCGCTCGCCTCGGCCGTGCTGATCGGCTTCTACCTCACGGTCATCGAACAGGTCAATCAGGCGGTCGCCGGCGCGTTCAAGATCGACGCGCGCATCGTCGAGCCGGTGTTCCTGATCATCGCGCTGACGCTGTTCCAGCCGGCGGTGTCCAAGCTCGAGGACTCGCTTGACCGCGTCTTCCTGCGCGATCCCACGGACTACCGCAATGTGCTGCGCGCGTTGGGCCGCGAACTGCAGACCACCATCGACCTGGAGGACCTGCTCAACCGCTCGGTCAAGACGCTCACCGAAGCACTGCTGCTGCGCTCGTCCTACATGGTGGCGATGACCGCCGACGGCCCCGTGGTGCGCACCGGCGCCGGCGAGTCGCTGTCGCGGGAATCGCTCGAGGGCGTCGCCGCCATCATGGGCCGTCTGGCCACGAACGAGCCCAGCTACCGGCTGTCGGACCCCGTCGACGGTCTGCGCCGGGTGGATCGCGAGCTGCTGGTGCGCAAGCTCGGCATCGAACTGGTGGTGCCGCTGCGCTGGCGCAATGAGACGCTGGGCATCGTGCTGCTGGGCGAGAAGCTCACCGGCACCGAGTACACGAGCGAGGATGTCGCGCTCCTGAACAACCTTGGCTCGCAGATGGGCGTGTCGCTGCAGAACGCGCTGCTGCTGCGTGACCGGGTCAAGGTCGCGCGCATCGAGGAAGAGCTGAACCTGGCGCACCAGATCCAACAGACGTTCCTGAACGGCGAGATCCCGCCGCTGCCTCGCTGCGAGGTGCATGCGGTGAACCTGCCGTCGCGCCAGGTGGGCGGTGACTACTACGATGTGGTGCCCACGCCCGACGGCTCGTTCCTGGTGGCCATCGCCGACGTTGCAGGCAAGGGCGTGCCGGCGGCCCTGCTGAGCAGCATGCTGCAGGCGGCGCTGCGCACGCAGGCGCGCTCGGTGGAATCGCCCGCGGAGATCCTGCGCAACATCAACGCACTGGTGTACCGCAGCACGGCAGTGCATCAGTTCGCGACGTTCTTCCTGGCGCGCGTCTCGCCCGACGGCTGCCGCATGGCGTACGCCAACGCCGGTCACAACTGGCCGGCGGTGTTGCGCAAGAATGGCGAGCGCGAGTGGCTCAAGACCGGCGGCACGATCCTCGGCATCATGGAGGATGTGGCGATGGAAGAGGACAGCATCACGCTCACCGCGGGTGACGTGCTGGTGTTCTACACCGATGGCATCAGCGAGGCCACGAACTCCGAGGGCGAGCTGTACACGGAAGAGCGCCTGATCGACTTCGTGGCCGCGCTGCCACCGGCCCTGAACCCGGAGGCCATCGCGGTGAGCATCCTGCGCGAGATCGAACGCCATCTGGGCCGCCTCGAAGCGCAGGACGACCGCACGCTGGTGGTGTTGCGCGTGCAGGAGGCCGCGCGTGACGTGATCGCGACAGACGAGCCACGCGAGGAAGTCGCGGCGTTGTAACCGGCGCTGTGGTGCCGCGACTCGAGCAGGGCGATCTCAGCGCTTGGGTGCCCAGCCCGTCCGCCACACGCGCAGCCCGCCCGGCACAGGCTGGCTCGCACAGGCCATCGTCGAGCACACAAGGGCACGTCGGGTGCCGGTCAGGGTGCGCTGGATCCAGCCGCCCTCGCGAACCCGAGCGAAGCCCAGGTGCTCTCCCAGTCGGCGTCCTGGAGCGACATGCTCTGGACCATGTGCACGATGCCGATCAACCACTGTCCAGGCTCGCGACAGGGTACGGTGATGCGTCCCTCGGCATCGGTGTGGCCGGACCACACCTGGGCGGGTCCGCGCGGGCCGGCACAGAATCGCGGCGTCAGCCCGTCGGCGAACGACGCCCGCCACACGCGCACCAGCACACCGGCGAGCGGCTTACCTGCGAACGTGGCCCGGATCGGGAGTTCGGCCGCCGCACCGGGCACTTCGAGCGGTACGATCTCCAGCGCGAACCCGAACGGTCGCGTTGCGCGCTCGGCCCCCAGGGCGGCACCACCTGCGCCGGTGAGCCATATCTTGGTACAGCGGCGGTAGCGTTCGCGCCCATCCGTCGTGTCCCTGCCGGCGCGTCGCGACTGCAATGGCCCGGTGAGTCCTTCATCCACAAGATAGGACTCGAACGCCACGCGTTTCATCTGGTGGTTCACGAAGTTCGACTCCCACCCGAGCATCGTGCCGTCGTCGTCCGAAGGCGCGAACCGCGCCCACACCGTGTCGCCCGCGGCCGCGACCGGCATCAGGTCGAACACGCGCTTGGCCCCGGCCAGGAATCGTACCGCTCGCTCCGGCTGGTAAGGCAGTGCTTCGCCGCACATGCCCTCGCCGACTCGTACAGTCAGGGACACCAGTCGGTCGCGCTGGAGCCGGAAGTCGTTCGGCGAGAACCACTGCTCATGCGCGTGCAAGGGGAGTGGCGCGAGCCAGAGCATACCCACCACGCCGACCGTGGCGAACCACGCGTGTCGTGCCCTAGGAACCGATCCGACGCCAGGATGCTCGACGCTCACGCCTTCACCTTCCCGACCATCACGACCGGGCCGCTCGGAGCGGCGGGGTTCGGCGAGCCACCCGCGGGTTCGAGTGAGATCGCGAATGCCTGGAGCGTGGCCGAGTCGCCGGCATCCTCCAGTTTCACGATCGCGCGTCCCGAAGCATCGGGCCGGATCAGGCCCAGACTCCGGGGACCGTCCGGATGCAGGCCCCACAGCTGATAGTCGCGGCCGCTCGGGGCCGTGACGTGCTCGAACACGATCACCGCGCGCCCCGTGGCTGGATCCCACGTGCCGCGCCCGCGCAGGTCGGCCGCGCCATCCGGTGTCGGCGCCAGACTGACGGCCTGCGCATCCATCGCGTTCAGCACCTCGGTCCAGCGCCGCTCGTCCAGCAGGTGCTGCTCGGTCTCGGCCAGATGCTGGCGGGCATCACGAAGTTCCGAGCGCAGCCGGTCGGCATCGCGCCACAGTCCGATCGTCGCCACCGCGAGCACGGCCGCGGCGGCAGCGAACGCCCACGGCGCGAAAGCGAAGCGTCGCGACTCGCCCAGACGCACGACTCGCCCCGCCTCGGTGCGTGCGGGTTGGCGCTCAGTCGTCGGCTCCGGCGCCGCAGCTGCCCGCGGCTCGGCCGCGATCGCAGCCAGCGTGCGCGAGCGCAGTTCAACGGACGGTCGCGCCATCGACGCGGAGCGGGCCAAGAGCACGACGGCTTGCTCGAGCCTCACGATTTCGGCCTCGCATACGGCGCAACCCACGGCGCGATGCTCAGCGAACTCGCGACGATCAGCATCGTTGAGCGCGCCCAGCACGAAGC
>JANMAX010000100.1:0-10200 GCA_031360075.1 bacterium
GCCACCCGCTTCGGTCGTCACCAGACCGGCGATCGGCGTCACCGTGATGCCGGCGACGTCGTCGTCGGAGTTGCTGGCGCTGACATCGCTCGGGTCGATCGCGGCATAGACGGCATCGCTGCTCGTCGCTGCCGCCAGGACTACCTGATACGCGCTGCTGCCGTCCTGCACGAAGTCGTTCACGCCCGTGACCGTCACGGTCTGGGCGATGTTCCAGTTCGCGGCGGAGAACGTCAGGCTCGACGCCGAGACCGTGCCCTCTGCGGTGTTGGTGCTGGCGACCGCGATGTTCACGTCGGCGGTCGGCTCGCTGGCCAAGACGACGTCGAAGTTTGCGGTGCCCCCGGCTTCCGTGGTGACAAGGCCCGTCGTCGGCGCAACACTGATGCCCGCCGCATCATCGTCGGTGTTGCCGACCGCGATGTCACCGGCGTCGACATTGTTGTAGTTTGGATCCGAGCTGGCCGCGGCTGCGGTGACCACTGCGTACGCAACCGTGCCATCGTCGATGGCGTCATCGACGCCCGTGACCGTGACGGTCTGCGCGACATTCCAGTCCGCCGCCGTGAACGTCACGCTGGCCGGTGAGACTGTGCCTTCCGATGTGTCGTCACTCGTCAGTGCGATCGCCACGTCCGCGGTCGGCTTGCTGCCGAGGACCACGGTGAACGTGGCACTGCCGCCAGCTTCGGTGGTCACCAAGCCGCTGAGCGGCGATACCGTGATACCAGCAGCGTCGTCATCGGAGTTCGAGACCGCCACGTCGGCGGGATTGAACCCGGAATAATCGGGGTCCGAACTCACGGCGGGACCGAGCACGACGTGATAGACGATGCTGCCGTCCTGGACCGCGTCGTCCACGCCCGTGACCGTAACGGTCCGGTTGACGTTCCAGTTCGCGGAAGTGAACGTCAGCGAGGTGGGCGCAGCCGTTCCTTCGTTCGTATTGTCGCTTGCGACCGCGATGACGACATCGGACGACGGCAGGCTGGTCAAGCGCACGGTGAACGTCGCCGTACCGCCCGCTTCCGTGGTGATCAGGCCCGCGACCGGGGTCACCGTGGCGCCTGCGATGTCGTCGTCGTTGTTCGTGACCGCGACATCGGCACCATCAAGTCCGGAGTAGGCGGGGTCCGCGCTGACCGCCGGCTGGACGGCGACCGTGTAAGTGATATTGCCATCGACCGCGAAGTCATTGACGCCCGTGACCGTGACGGTCCGAACGACGCTCCAATTCGCGGGAGTGAACGTCAGGTTCGCGGGCGCGGCCACGCCTTCGGCTGGCGTCCCGCTCGCGACGGGGACGACCACATTCGCGAGGGGCTGGCTGGTCAGCACGACCGTGAAGCTCGCAGTGCCGCCCGCTTCCGTCGTGACGAGCCCGGAGACCGGCGTCACGGAGACACCGGCGACATCATTGTCGGTGTTCGTGAGGGCCACGTCGTCGGGGTCGACGGTGTCATAGACGAGATCAGCGCTCGAGGCCGCGGACAACTGGATCCTGTAGGCGATGTCACCATCGACCACGTCGTCATCCACACCCGTTACCGTGATCGTCTGGGCGACATTCCAGTCCGCGGAAGTGAAGTTGAGGAACCCCAGGTCGGGGGTGCCCTCTCCCGGGTCGCTGGAGTTGACCGCGATCAGGACATCCGCAGTGGGCTGGCTGGTCAGCACGACAGTGAATGTCGCGGTGCCGGCGGCTTCCGTGGTGATCAGCCCCGTGATCGGCGTGACCGTGAAGCCAGCCACATCGTTGTCGGTGTTCGTCGCGAAGACGTCATTGGGATCGAACGTATTGTAATTCGGATCCGCGCTCGTGGCCGGGTTCGTGACGATGGAGAACGGCGTGTCGCCGTCGACCACGAAATCATCGGTACCGGTGGCGGTGACCGTTTGGGGCACGTTCCAGTTCGCGGCGGTGAACGTCAGGGTCGTGAGGTCGACCGTGCCCTCCGTGGGCGTGTCGGTGTCCAGCGTGATCGTGACATCCGCCACCGGTTTGGTGTCGAGTACGATCGTGAACGAGTCCGTGCCACCGGCTTCCGTGGTGGTCAGGCCGCCCGTCGGCGTCACCGTGATGCCAGCAACGTCGTTGTCCGTGTTCGTGGCGTTCAGGTCCGCCGGATCGACACCCGAGAAGTTGGGGTCCGCACTGACGATCGCGTCCAACACGACGAAATAGGCGACATCGCCGTCCATGACGAAGTCGTCGGCACCGGTCACCGTGACCGTCTGGGGGACGTTCCAGTCAGCCGGGGTGAATGTGATCGTGGCCGGAGCCACCGTGCCCTCCGCCACATTGCTGCTGGAGACCGCGAACGACACGTCCGCGGACGGCTGGCTGGTGAGCACGACATCGAACACCGCCGTGGCCCCACCCTCGTCGGTCAGCAGATCAGCGGACGGAGTGGCGACGACGTTCGCGACGTCGTTGTCGGTGTTCGTGACATCGACGTCGGCCGGATCGAAGCCGTCATAGCTCAGGTCCGTGCTGCTCGTGGCGCCGGTGACGATCGTGAACGCGACATCGCCGTCGACGACGACGTCATCCACGCCCGTGATGGTGACGGCCTGATCGATGTTCCAGTCCGCGGGGGTGAACGTCAACGTGGACCGGTCGATCGTTCCCTCGGCCGCGTTGCTGCTCGAGAGCGTGAACGTCACATCCGCAGCGGGCAGGCTGGTGAGATGGACCGCGAACGTGGCCGTGGCACCCGCCTCATCCGTGGCCAGCCCGGCAACAGGGGCGATGCTGACGCCCACGACATCATTGTCGGTGTTCGTGCCAGTGACATCCGCTGGGTCCAGGGTGTCGTAGTCGGGATCCGCGCTGGCGGCCTCGCCGAGGACGATCGTCCAGTTCTGGTCGCCATCGACGACAAAGTCGTCGACGCCCGTGACCGTGACGGTCTGGGGAACATTCCAGTTGGCGGCGGTGAACGTCAGCGTGGCCAGGTCGGCAGTCGCTTCGGCGGTATTGCTGCTGGCGAGCGTGATCGTAACGTCGTCTGCGGGTTCGGAGTCGAGTTGCACGGTGAACATCGCCGGCGTCGTGCCCGCCTCATCAGTCGTCAGGCCGCTCACCGGGGCCACCGTGATGCCGGCCACGTCGTTGTCGGTGTTGGTCAGGTCCACGTCGTCGCCGTCCCGGCCGGAGTAGTGCGCGTCGCTGCTCAGCGCCGGCGCGACGATGATCTGGTAGTTCTGGTTGCCGTCGATCACGAAATCGTCGCCACCGTGGACCACGACATCCTGCGGTGTGTTCCAGTCCGCGGGCGTGAACGTGAGCGCGGCCACCGCCGGCAAACCTTCCACCGGGTTCGAGCTGGACAGCGGGATCGTGACGTCAGCCGTGGGCTGGGACTCGAGAACGACCGTGAACACCGTACTGTCGCCCGCCTCGCTCGTGACCAGGCCCGCCACCGGATTCACCACGATGCCGGCTGCGTCAGTGGCGATGTAGGCGGCGGAGAACTCTGACGTGTTGTTGAAGTCCAGATTCGTCGCGGTGGCCGTGACAGCCTCACCGATCGCGACGACACCCGCGATCGTGGTGTCGAAGCTGGCATCACCGAAGGCGTCCGTGATGGCCAGCGCCTCGCCCAGGAGGCGCTCGCCCTCACCGTTGCCGGATGGATCGGCGTTGGGGCTCGCGGAGAACTCGATGCGAAAACGCGTATTGGGGTCGCCCGACAGCGTGCCCTGGACGTGCACATCGAGGTCCGAGGTGCGTGCCAGCGTCAGCTCCGGATAGTTCTGGAACGAGTTCGGCCCGAAGTCGGTGTCGAGCGGATCGTTCGTGGTGATGCCGTCCCCGGCCAGGTCGATGCCGAGACCGCCGTTCGCATAGATGCGATTGGAGAGGATCGCGATGCCTTCGCCGGCGAGCGGGTCCAGCTCGATGCCGTTGCCGCCATTGTTCGCGATGATGTTGCCGTCCGCGAGGTTCACCCCGCCCAGTTCGAGACTGGCGCCACCGAAGTCCGCGGACACGAACACGCCGATGCCGGCGTTGCCCAGCGCCGTACCGTTGACGTCGACCCCGATCGCGTTGCCGAGCAGGACACTCGCGAAGCCCGACATCCGCACGCCGGCGCCCGCATTGCCCGCAACGATGTTGCGTTCGTCGGGCGTCGCGCCACCCACGGTGCTGTTGTCACCATTGACTTCGATGCCCGCGCTCGGGGTGGTGATCCCGCCGTTCGGGATGGCCGATGAGCCGCTGGCGCCAGTACCGACCCAGTTGCCGCGGATCGACGAGCCCGAGGACGTGAACTCGACGCGAATGCCATCGGCGCCGTTGCCCGAGACGACGTTACGGTCCTCGGGCGCGCCGCCGCCGATGATGGCACCGTCCGACCACACGGTGATGCCATCGGCCTTGTTGCCGAGCGCGGCCGTACCAGTCGCGTCGAGGCCTATCCAGTTGCCGGCCATGAGGCAGTCGATGGCCGATACCACGATACCGCTGCCGTCAAATCCGCCGATGGTCATGCCACGCACTTCACAGCCCGGTGCGAGCAGTTCGAGGCCGTTGACGCCGGGGCCCGCCGCGGAACCGTTGAGCGCGACGACCGGGGTGCCTGAGAAGCCGGGCTGCAAGCTGGCGTCGAGGATGACCGGGTCGATGATGACGGGTAGCGCCGTCTGAGTCGCGATGCTCGCTACACCCGAAATGAAATAGTTGTGGTCGGCACGCAAGCCGCCGGCGCTGGTGCCGTTTGAGATCATCCAGATGGCGTGCTCCGTGTCCGAAGCGAAGCCATCCTGCGACAGGCCGATGTTGCTGAGGCCGTCGGCGTTGAACAGGAACTGACGCAGCGAGCCGGCACCGACGTCGTTCGTGTTGGTGATGACGTCAAAGTTGAACCCGAAGTCGACGCCCGAGACGATGGCGTTGACCGACGGCACGTTCACCCGGGCGCCAGTCTGGGCATAACCCGACGGGCCCGCGATGAACTGCCACGTATTGACGTCGAGCTGGTCGCCGGAACCCGCGCTGTTGGCATCCCGCTCGGCAGGCTCGTGGCCTCCGACCTCGTTCGTGACGGGCGATGCAACCCCCAGGCTGGCATCGGTCCGGAACGTCGGGACGGCAAGATGAGTTCCCGGGATGTACCCAGCACGGGAGGACGTCACCGTTTGGGTCACGACGCGCACGGCGTAGTCGCCCACGGCGAGCCCGTTGAATTTGTAGCCCCCCAGGCTGTCGAGCGTCGTCTGCGCCTTGAACACACCACTGGCGTTGAACAACTCGACGCGCGCGTTGCTGCAGATCACACCGCCGGACGAGAGTCGGTCACGACCCGCACCGCCGCCGTAGTTCACGTCCTCGAACACGGTGCCGCGGATGGTGGCCGCCGCATGCGCGGCAGCCGGCAAGAAGATGCTGACCCACAACGATGCCACGACGGCGAAGCACGTTGAGGCGGCCGAATGCACGAAGCGCCCCAGGGTGTGACGGCGCGTGACGTTGGAGTTCGTCACGGCATCCATGCCCGGGGTATTCACGGTTTGCGATCCTGGGGAGAATGGCGCTCGCATAACGTTCCTTTCGTGGGTCGGCATCGCGTCTTCCATGACTCGTGTGCCAGGCTGCATTCGTTAATGGGTCCGTCGACAGCTGTCCGGTCGTAGTTCCCCGCACATGGGGCACACTCGTGGCTTGACCGAACCGGGCGCTGGTGGGCCGGATGAATGCGCGAGAGAGATTCGAGAGACATGCGGTGCTGACCGGGGATCCGCATGTGGCCTTGACCATCTTCGACCCATTCGGTGCCAGACTTGAGAACCAGTTCGCTCGGCTCGGCTCCGCGCCGGCACGCGACGCCTCCCGTCGGGATGGAGACATCAGGGTGTGGACGAGGGGGTGGAACGCTCCCTCCGGGATCCCCGGGACATGAACGCCACGGACCGCTGGAGGTGTAAGGGGAGTGGTGCACGGGTGTCGGCAGGCGGTAGCACCGAGACCAGTCTGACAAGTGCGAGAGCGCGGGCTCAAGACATTCCAACAGCGTACGAAGGAATATCCGGAGAACCCCATTGCGTCCCGCACGATGCCGCGCGACGGCGTGCAATGGCGCTCGGTATCCTGCGATTTGCAAGCACCTGCGCCGGCCGCCTCCCGCTGCAGCCCGATGTGTTTCCGCACGTCCTGCGATGCCGGCACTCGATTGGTCAATCCGCCGCGCGCATGCTTGAATGCGTGTTCGCCCATGGCCCACCGACCCGCGCACCGCCTCGCCCGATTCCCGACCGCCCTCGCGGTCCTCACCGGCCTGTCCGTGATCCCTCTGCTGGCGGGGTGTGGTGCGCGCGATGCGCGTCGTACGCCACGCCCGCCGGTCACGGTCGCATCCGCCGAAAGCCGTGTCGTGCCCTACGAGATCGAAGCCACTGGCACGGTCGAACCGGCAACCTCCGCCGAAGTCACCGCGCAGGTCGGCGGACTCGTGGTCCGCATCCCCTTCCGTGAGGGCGCGGACGTAGAGGCGGGCACGACGCTCGTGCAGCTCGATGCGCGCCCCTTCGAGACCGCGGTCGCGCAGGCTGCGGCCGTGCTGGCCCGCGATCGTGCCCGCGCCCGCTCCGCACGGCTCGAACTCGAGCGAGCCGAAACGCTGGCTCGTCAGGGCCTGCTCGCATCCGGCGAACTCGACGACAAACGTGCGAACGCCGAAGCACTGGCCGCCGCCGCGATGGCGGATTCCGCCGACCTGTCACGCGCGAAGCTCGAGCTCGCTTACGCCACCATCCGAGCCCCGATCTCGGGACGGACCGGCAGACTCAACGTGCACGTCGGCGATGTCGTGCGCGCCAACGACCCGGCGAATCCGGTGATCACCATCCACCAGCTCCGTCCCATCCGGGTGCGATTCACGATCCCGCAGACCGACCTGGGCGTGGTGCGTGAAGAGCACCGTCGCGATGTCCAGGTGCTGGTCAATGCTGGCGGAGCGGACAGCACGTGGACCCAAGGCCGCCTGGCATTCGTCGACAATCATGTCGATGCCTCGACCGGGACCTTGTTGCTGAAGGGTGAGTTCGCGAACCGCGATCGCTCGCTGTGGCCGGGCGCGTTTGCGCGCGTACGCTTGCGGTTGCGCGAACAGCGGGGCGCCACGGTCGTGCCTGCTGCGGCGATCGGCAACTCCCAGACGGGCACATTCGTCTGGGTGCTGAAGCCCGACTCCAGCGTCGAGCTGCGCTCCGTCGTCGTGACGCGCACCTGGCGCGGCCTCACCGTGGTCGAATCCGGCGTTCGACCGGGCGAGCGTGTGGTCACCGACGGTCAGACGCGACTTTTCCCGGGAGCGCGCGCCACCATCCGGGAGCCGCAGGCGGCCGGCCCCGCGGGCAGCACGCGGCCTCCGGGGCGGCGCCCATGAACCTGTCGGCGCCCTTCATCCGGCGCCCGGTCGCGACCACGCTGGTCATGCTGGGCATCGTCCTGTTCGGCGCACTGGCCTATCCACAGTTGCCGGTCAACGACCTGCCGAATATCGACTACCCGGTGATCAACGTGCGGGCCAGTCTGCCCGGAGCAAGCCCGCAGACCGTGGCGGCCGCGCTCGCGACGCCGATCGAGAAACAGCTGTCCACCATCGCCGGACTCGAGGCCATGACCTCGAGCAGCAGTCTGGGCGGCACGAACATCACACTGCAATTCTCCCTCGACCGCGACATCGATGCCGCCGCCCAGGACGTGCAAGCGGCCATCGCCCAGACCCTGCGCCAACTCCCGCAAGGCACGCTCCCGCCGTCCGCCGGCAAGTCGAATCCGGCCGACGCACCCATCCTGTTCATGGCGCTCACCAGCGACGTCTTGCCATTGTCTCAGCTCGACGAGTACGCCCAGACGACGCTCGCCCAGCGTTTGTCCACGGTCGAGGGTGTCGCGCAAGTGCAGGTGTTCGGCTCGCAGAAGTACGCCGTACGAATCCAGCTCGATCCGCAGGCACTGGCGTCGCGCGGTGTCGGCATCGACCAGGTCTCGGACGCCATCGGCTCCGGCAACGTCAACCTGCCGACCGGCGTGTTGTGGGGGCCCGACAAGGCGCTCACGCTGCGTTCCGAAAGCCAGCTCGCGAATGCCAAGGAGTTCCGCGATCTGGTCATCAAGACCAAGGACGGCGCCATGGTGAGGCTCGGCGATCTCGGACAAGTCGTCGACGGAGTCCAGGACAGCCGGGTCGCCAGTTGGTTCAACGGCAAACGCGCCATCGTGCTCGCCATCCAACGCCAGCCCGGGACCAACACGGTGCGAGTGGCCGACCGCGTGCACGCCATGGTCGAGCGCCTGCGGCCGCAACTGCCCGGCTCCGTGCGCATCGAGACACTCAATGACCGCTCGGTGTCGATCCGGCACTCGGTCAACGACGTCCAGACGACACTGCTCATCACGCTCGTGCTCGTCGTGCTGGTGATCTTCCTGTTCTTGCGCAACGGCTCGGCCACACTGATCCCCAGCTTGGCGCTGCCGCTGTCCGTGGTCGGCACGTTCGCGCTCATGAAGCCGCTCGGCTACAGCCTCGACAACTTGTCACTCCTCGCGCTCACGCTGTCGGTGGGGTTCGTTGTCGATGACGCCATCGTCATGCTCGAGAACATCGTCCGCCACATGGAGATGGGCAAGCCGCCGCTGCAAGCCGCATTCGACGGCTCCAGTGAGATCGGATTCACGATTCTGTCGATGACCGTGTCGCTTGTGGCGGTGTTCATCCCGGTGCTGTTCATGGGCGGACTGCTGGGCCGGCTGTTCCACGAGTTCGCGATCGTCATCAGCATTGCGATCCTGATCTCGGGCTTCGTGTCGCTGACGCTCACTCCCATGATGTGCAGCCGGTTCCTGCGGCACGGACTCCAGCACTCCCAGGCCCCGGTGCTCCGGCTCTTCGAGGACCTGTTCGAACGGTCCCGCCAAGCCTACGGACGCACGCTCGACCAGGTCATCGCAAGGCCGCGGGCCACGTTCGTGTTCTCGGCCGCGATACTCGCAGGCACCGTGGCGCTGTGGATCGTGGTCCCCAAGGGCTTCATCCCGAGCGAGGACATCGACCAGCTGAGCGGCACGACCGAGACAGCCGAGGGCACGTCGTTCGAAGCCATCGTGCGTCACCAGCAGCAAGTGGCGGCCATCGTCGCCAAGGACCCCAACATCGCCGGCTTCATGTCCGCGGTCGGCGGTGGCGATCGCGGAGGGACGAGCAATCAGGGCCGCCTCGTCATCCGCCTGAAGCCGCGTTCACAACGTAAGCTGAGCGCCGATCAGGTGGCCCGCGCGCTGACGCCGCGCCTGAACTCGGTGCCGGGCATGCGCGTCTTCCTGCAGAACCCGCCCCCCGTGCGCATCGGCAGCCGCTCGGCGAAGAGTCAATACCAGTTCACGCTGCAGGGCCCCGATCTGGTGTCCCTGTACGAGAACGCCGCCAAGCTCGAGGCCCGGCTCAAGGACTCCAACCAGCTCGACAACATCACCAGCGACCTGCAAATCAAGAACCCCGAGATCCGGGTCGAGATCGACCGCGAGCGCGCCGCCGTCCTGGGTGTCACCCCAAGGCAGATCGACGAAGCGCTCTACGACGCCTACGGCTCGCGTCAGGTCTCGACCATCTTCACGCCCAACAATCAGTATTGGGTCGTGCTCGAGTTGCTCCCCCAGTACCAGCGGGACGTCTCGGCGTTGCAGCTGCTGAATGTGCGGTCCGCCACGGGCACATTGGTCCCCATTGCCGCGGTCGCGACACTGACGCCCGCCCTCGGCCCGCTGAGCGTGAACCACTCCGGGCAGGTACCCGCAGTGACGCTGTCGTTCGACCTCAAGCCGGGCGTGGGCCTCTCGGAGGCGGTAGCGGAAGTCCAGGGTGCGGCCCGGACCGTGTTGTCGTCGGACATCAACACCGCATTCGCGGGCACCGCGCAGGCGTTCCAGTCGAGCCAGCAGGGCCTCACGCTGCTGCTCGTCGTGGCCGTGCTCATCATCTATCTGGTGCTCGGTGTGCTCTACGAGAGCTTCGTCCATCCATTGACGATCCTGTCCGGGCTGCCGTTCGCCGGCTTCGGAGCGCTCCTGACGCTGAGTTCGGTGCGGAACACGAACAGCGTCAGGAGCGCTCCGAAGCCGGCGAACGGCAGCCCGGACAGGATCGTCAATGGATGGACGAAGCTCTCGTAGAGCACACCGAGCACCAGATAGAT